>LOET01000082.1 GCA_001515985.1 Sphingomonadales bacterium BRH_c3
ATGCCCTCGCGCATCCCGATCGGGACACCGAGCTTCCACTGGCCGAGCGGCTGGATGTCGATGGGAAGGCCACCGAGCGCGCTCCAGTCGCGGCGGGCGTCTTCGAGCAAAGCTTCGTTCTTGGAAATCCATATGTGGCGCCGTTCACCCCTCACCCACCGGTCGAGGATGACAGATGCGACTTGCCGGCCTTTGCCTGCACCAGTTCCGTCCCCAAGAAAGTAGCCCATGCGGTAGGCGCGCCCCTCGGCGCTCGCCTTGAGGGCGCAGCCCTTGTCGTCGGGCTCGAACCGGCCCGGCAGATCGCGGGCATGGGCGCTTGCGGCATAGATCAGGGTCTCGGCTTGCGCTGCGGATAAGATGCCTTCAGCAATGATACTCGAGGGAAGCTGAGGCACCACTTCGGGCACGGGTGCGGTTATCGAACCCATCGCGACGGATTCTACCAGCGGTGTCGGGTGGGAGACCGCATTTGCAATTGAGATCCGGCTCGGTCGGTAAGGCAAATAATGCCCAACCTGGCTTTCGATCGGCGCAGGTGCTTCGAGCGGAGTAAATTCAAGCGGCAGTATCGACGGCGCCGCAGCGGCTGGATGGACCTTAAGTGGAGCCGGTTTTGTCCTGTTCGCCACCAGTCGAAGCGGCAAGGCTGGCTTGATGCCGATGCTGGGCTCGGCGGGCAGGCTTACCCGGTCAGGCAGCATATCGATCAGCAGATGAAGCTCGGCAAAGTTTCCAGGCTGGGCGATGATCGGGCTGGTACCATCATCAGCCTTGTCGAGAACCAGGAGCCGGGTAGAGATTGATGTGCCCTGCTTGACGAAACCGCGCTCGATCGTCGCGTTGAGGCGCAACGAGAGGGGACCGGCAATCCCAGCAAGGAACTTCGGAAGCTCGAACCATTCGGGCATCACTGCCACCAGGCGGCCACCGGGCAGAAGGCGCTTCCAGGCAGAACGCAAGTGTCGATCGCCAGTGCGACTATCGTGGCCCCTCTCGATACCGTGCGAATAGGGCGGGTTCATCAGCACCACGCTAGGACCCACGTCGGGCGTGAGAAGTTCGTCGATCAGTTCCCCGTCAAATCCCGTCACTGTCGCCTCCGGAAACACGGCGCCCAAGCATTCGCGGCGAAGCGGCGAAATCTCGTTGAGAGCAAGACGCGCAGCTGCCTTCGCTGCCCATACGCCCAGCATCCCGGTCCCGGCGGACGGTTCGAGAACCAGTTCAGCGGCAGAAATCGCGCATGCCTTTGCAGCCATCCAGGCCAGGCGGGGCGGCGTTGCGAATTGTTGCCACTCGATCTGCTCATCGCTCCGGTTGGACTGGGTCGGAACCAGACGTTCGAGGTGCGTGAATGCCTCAGCGGCGAAGCTGGATGACATCGCAGGTGAAAATTCAGTTGCCTGCGCCAGGAAAAGCACCTGCGCCAATTCAAGTGCGGCATGGGCATCGCGTACGGACCAGCGTCCTTCGGCGTCGCTACCGCCGAAGTGATCGGCCATTGTTGCATTCACAGTGAGCCGTGAGATTGCTTGATCTGCAACGAGCCGCGCGGCCAGCGCCCTCGCCGCTGCCAACACTTGCGGCTCGGCTGGATCGGAGAATGCGAAAGCGGTATTTGCATGTGACATGAGAGACCTCCTGAAGAGGCCCTGGGTTTGTCCGGGTGTCCGTTCAGATGGATCCGTCCGGGGGCCTCACAAGGCCCCAAGCCCGCTTTCCTCTCACCGACATTCAGACCGCAGCTCGGACTGAGCGCATGAGCACATCATTCCAATCATCGCCGGTCTGCTGCGGACGCCTGGTGACAATCAGCCGCCCTTCGCAAGCGTAAGCATTTCGCGCGCGCTCTTCAGCAAGGCGCCCACCCGCATCATTGTCGACAAAGAGATACAGCTCGCGCACCGATTCCGGGATTGTGACCTGGCCGAAGCGTTCGTTTCCCAGCGTCGCCCAGCAGGGAACATTGAACATTTGCATCGTTGAGAGGGCCGTTTCGTTTCCTTCTGCGAGTCCAAGGCGTCCCTCATCCGGGTATGCGAAACGCACCGCGCCAGAACCGGGACTGCCTAACGCACGCCTGGGCTGATCAAATGAAGCCAAGCTGCTTTTTTCCAGATTGAGGAAGGAGCGGTGCAGCGCCAGAATCCCGGCATCACTGCGCACGGCCGCGACCATCGCGGGTAGAAACCGGACAGCACCCTTTGGCCCAAGCGGCATACGCGGGTGGAAACGCAGCTCCGGCGAAGAAATCGTGATGCCTCTGGACACGAGGTACTTCTCGGCGGGGCTGCCAGCGATGGTCGACGCCTCACGCCAGAGCCTCAGCGCATTCCGATTGGCGACTTCCTCGCGCGGTTCGGCCACGATCGGACCACTCGTGCCATCGAACAAGTCCGCAATTCGTATCCCGAGCCCGGCCATGGCTTCTATCACCGCCTCGTTCGTGCAGCCGGCAAAGCAATGAACAAGAATTGCACGCTTCCCGAGCGTGATGCTTAGCGAAGGAGTGCGGTCGTCGTGGGCCGGGCAGCAGCACATCCCGCGCGAACGCGACCAGGTGCCGCCCAGCTGCTCGACTATCTTGCGTGCGCGGGTTTCCATCTGCATGCCTTGGAATTGGGATGATCGGTGTTGGTTCATGGGGGGCATCTCCATCGTAACGTGCCTCCACCCGCGCAGCCTCCGCTCTGCGTCGCTGACGTTTCATTTTCCTACATGATATGTTCTATATATGTTCTTTCTCGATTCGACCAACAAAGGATTCGGGAATGAGACTGAAATGGGCAGTTGCCGCAGTGGCAACGGCAGGATTTGGGTTCGCCCTCCCCGCTCAAGCGCAGGAACTGGAGTCCCCTCAGATGACCGTTGCATCGGAGTCGAGGACCGATGGCTTCCGCGTCGCAGAAGGGACCGATGGCTTTCTTCTCGTCGAACACGGCATTTGGAGAATGCCTCCAGCGGGCTCGTCCGAGCCGCCGGCTACCGATGCAGGTCGAAACTATCTGCCCTACCGATATCCAAAGCCCCCGAGCAGCGCGCCATCGGGCTTTCGTCGGGCCAGCTACCTTCCTCATGTTTACGCTGCTGAGGCTCAATACTCGCTACCAAGCGGCCTTCTCGACGCTCTTGTATGGACGGAATCACGATATAATCCCTTGGCCATCAGCAAGGCCGGGGCCGCAGGCTTGGGGCAATTGATGCCAGGGACAGCGCGCGACCTTGGCGTTTCAAATCGCTTCGACCCCAAGGCGAACATCTTGGGTGCGGCCCGATACCTACGCCAGATGCTGGACAAGTTCGGGGTGGTTCATCTGGCCCTCGCTGCCTACAACGCAGGTCCAGGTGCCGTCGAGCGCGCCGGCGGTATTCCTCGCAATGGCGAGACGCCGGCCTATGTGCGCGAAGTGCTGCGCCATTGGCGTTTTTGAACGGGGGGCGTTGTGAGCGCGGGTCGAATACGCATCTCGGGGACATTAAGCCGTGGCAGGCGCGGAATGATTCTGACTACTGTTGCTGACGATGTCTGGATTATCGAAGGAGAAGATGTCGGTGAGGACTTCATCGGATCTACAGTGACCGTTGATGGCCTTGTCGCGGGCATGGATCGGATACGCGCCGACTGGCTCGGGGTGGAGAGTCATTCTTCCTGACTGTCCTGCGGCGAATATTTAGCGACGAGCAGTAGAACCTCCCTGCCCCACAGCGCGAGAGCTTCGCGTTTTTCATTCGTGTACTGATGCCGATGATAGACCCCGGCGACACCAGCCATTGCCGAGCCGGACTGATGATTGAGAACGGCCTCTGAAACGACCAGCGGTATTCCAATCCTCTGCAGTCCCGTCGCCACCGTCCGGCGAATGTCATGCATGGTGAAATGAGCGGCTTCATAGCCGAGTTTCTCGTCCACGCTTGCCCTTATCCGCTTCCAGGCCTTTGACAGACCACTGACACTGTTTGTGCTGGTGACCTTTGATGCCAGTAGAATTTGGGATTGCTTGTGAGCGTCTTCAGGCGCGATCCCGGCGGCCGCGAAGATGTCCGTGACGACCTCGAGGGACTGTGCGGATAAAGGCACCACGTTTGCCTTGCCGTTTTTCGCCCTGTCTCCTGGTACTGTCCAAACTTTCCCCTTGAAGTCGAACTCGTCGCTAGTGGCGTCGAGCACCTCTCCCCGGCGCTGGGCTGTGAGAATCAACATCTGCACAAGATGACCAAACGGATAGCCATCCTCGACGGCGGCTTGCCACAGTGCAGCGACCTCTCGATCGCTGAGCACCCGGTCGCGAGGCTCGCTCCTTTTTGGGCGCCAGGCGTCCCGGCACGGATTGGCTGGCAAATGCTCTAATCTGGTGAGTGCCCAAGTGTAGAAAGTCGAGAGATGGCGATAAACGATGCGCGCCATCGTGAGGGTCTCCTTGCCCCGCTCGAATGCAATCTTTTCGACAAAGCGGCTGACGTCGCTTCGGGTGATCGAATCGGCAAGGCGGTCGCCTAGCTCAGGTTCAATGTACTTGCGGAAAACCCGATCGAACTCTTTCGCGCTCCGCTTTTTGCCGACGATCTGTTGAGCCAGATATGTCTCGTATAGCTCAGCGACAGTGCCGACACCCTTCGATCCCTTCCTCTTCGCTCCCGGCTTTCTGGCGATGCTTTTGCCTTGCTCAACGTCGACGAGTAGATCCCGCGCCTTGCGACGGGCGTGGGCAAGAGTGAAATTCGGGCCGTGCCGCCCGATAGTCACGTTCAACCATTTACCTTGAACGCGCTTACGCAAGATGTAAGTTTTGGTGCCACTCGCTCCCATTCGGAGCCGCAGACCGGTCACGATGCCATCAGCGACCTCAATTTGCCCGCTTGCAGGCGCTTTCAAACCTGCGATCCGAGCATCTGTCAAACCAACTTTGTTCGCCATATGTTCCTGCTACCTTAGGTAGCTTTTTGTAGTGGATACTGGCGAACATATCAAGAACAATACGGACGATGATTCGCAGAGTTCTGCCGTTTTTGGACGCATGCGGAAGCATAAGGACCCTCTGATTTCAGCTCTTAATCAGCGGGTCCT
>LOET01000083.1 GCA_001515985.1 Sphingomonadales bacterium BRH_c3
GGCGCAAATGATACTCGATGAAGCCGAATCTTACACCTAGCGCAATCGATCAACCAGGCGTCCATCCAGAATTGATGCAAGCTGAAGGAACGCCCCGGTGTGCAATGCGCGCCGCAGATCAGGCTTGAGGACAATGTGCAGACGCCGGGTGTGGAGTTCAACGCTGGAAGGTCGTGATCGTGTGGGCGCAATCACAGACACCAGGTTAGCGTATTAGTCTTGTGCCGATTTGAGCAAAAGTTGCAGCGAAGGATTAGAAAGGTTGGGATCGTGGATAGGGCAAGAGCTATTGCAAAACTTACGGCACCCGGAAGAAAGTATGAACTGCAAAATGTCTGTGTGAATGGAAACGAGGTAAAGTGGTTCGTAAACGCACCCACCTCGCTCAGACAGCTGATTAGCGAAGCGCGCTGCGAGAAGACATTTTTTGTCTATAATGATGAGCGCTACACGTTTGAGGAATTCTATCAGCGTGCGTCAAATCTGGGCAGACGCCTGATCGATGACTATGGAGTCAAACCTGGCGACCGGGTCGCAATTGGCCTTCGCAACTACCCTGAATGGGCGCTCGCATTTGCGGCGATAACTTCTATCGGAGGGATCGTCGCGGGGCTCAATGCATGGTGGGAATCGGACGAGCTTGAGTATGGCATTAGGCATATCGGGGCAAAGGTGGCCATAGTCGACCAGGAACGGCTTGACAGAGTCAAACTCCAAAGTGGTCTTGATTTTCTGACTCTTATTTCGGTCCGTTCAGAGCCATGTGACCGTGCCACACCCATCGATCAGCTTCTGCGTCAGCACGGCGAGCTTCCCGATATCCAAATCGAACCCGATGATGATGCGGTCATCTTGTTTACATCGGGATCGACTGGCCACCCCAAAGGGTCCGTCTCGACGCACCGCAACATCATTGCGGCGCTCTTGTCCATGGAGCTTGATCTGGCAGTTTTGGCAACAATCCACGGTGGCGCGCCCAAAGGGCAATCGAAGCCGCATTATCCGGACGCAGCCTTGCTTGGCATGCCGCTTTTTCACGTCAACGGACTTCTTGCTGTATTGCTGACCAGTTTCCGCAGAAAGCGGAAGACTGTTGCGATGTACAAATGGGACCCGAATGTCGCTGTCGAGTTGGTTGAGGCAGAAAAAATTGTCAGCTTTGTTGGAACGCCCGCAATGACGGGAGACATTATGCTGGCGGCGCAAAAGCAGGATAAAGATGTGAGCAGCTTGCTCGCCGTGGGTGGCGGCGGATCGGCGCGCGCTGAATCTCAAGTGAAGGGCATTGACGAGACATTCAAGAATGCAAAGCCGTACACCGGATGGGGGATGACTGAAACCAACTCGATCGGCACGTCGATCGGTGGCGAAGAATATCTAATGCGACCATCCAGTTCGGGCAGGGTGAGCGCGGTTCTTGAGCTCGGAATTGTTGACAGCGACGATAACTTTGTAAAGGCCGGAGAGCGCGGAGAATTGCTTGTTCGAGGAACCTCGGTGATTCACAAATATTGGGACCGACCAGATTCGAGCGGCGATTTTCTGGAAGGTGGTTGGTTCAGGACGGGAGATATCGCTTATCTCGACGAAGATGGATATCTCTACATCGTAGATCGGTTGAAACAGATCATCATTCGGGGTGGTGAAAATATCGGTTGCGCCGAGGTGGAATCGGCAATGTTAAACGATCCGGCAATTATTGAGGTCAGCGTTTACGGCGTAGCCGACCAAAGGCTGGGCGAGGATGTTGCGGCGACAATATATGTTGATCGGGAAGTAGACGTCGACGCCATAAGATCAAATCTGAAGCTCAAGATTGCCGGTTTCAAAATCCCAAAGCACATCCGGGTCACAACCGAGCCATTGGTTCGTATCGCGTCCGGTAAGATTGATAAGAAGACGATCCAAAAAGATCATCAAAAACTCCTAGATTTGGAGTGACGCAGATGAATATTCCAGGCTGTCACAATGTGACTGATTTTCATCGTCTCGCCCAGCGTCGAATTCCATTTCCAGTGTTCGATTATTTTGACGGCGCGGCCGAGTATGAAATCACGCGATGGCGCAACAGAGAGGCTTATGAGAGCTGCGACTGTTCCCCGTCAGCGTTCATGAGACAGATTAGCGGTTGAAGTTTAGGAGGGTTTTGGTTCTCGTCGTAGTGACGAAGGAACGAACATGAGAACCAAAAGTCGAGGTCGAAGCGCCCTGCCGAGTAGGTTGTAGCTTGAGCAGTGGAATCGCTAGGATGTATTCGCTTTGCGCCAACGACCGGGTGCCATTCCACCGACCCGTTTAAAAGCTCGACAAAAACTACCTGCTTCAGAGTATCCAAGCGTGTAAGCGATCTGCTCTAATGTCATGGTTGATGATAATAAGAGCTGGCAAGCACGTTCAAAAATAACTTCGGACTGGATTTGTCGAAAATTTGTTTCTTCTGTATGCAAACGACGCCTCAGAGTACTCATTGAGCACCCTAAAGCTCGACAAATTTCTGGCTCAGTGGACAGCTTTTCATTTGACATCTGCAGAAGCATTTCCTTGACTCTGTTTTTTGTACTTGAGTGGCGCCTTTCAAGGGTGTTGCTCAGCTTGTCCTCTAATCTCATGCGTGACCAACGGTCATCGAATTTCAATTGCATACGAAACAAGCTGCGATTGAATGAAATTGAATAGTTTTTCTGCCCAAATAGCGTTTCTGTTCCAAACGCCTTTCCAACCTCATCCATATTGTCCGGTCTATCGTTCTTGAATGAAGTTTGGCATGGATATACTTCGGAATTGGTTAACTCTTGGACCCAGGTAACCAGGGCAGCCATGCCTCTTGTAGCTAGAAAGTGTTGACTGAATGGTGGCAGCTTGTGCCCAAGAATCACGAATTTGATGGTGTCAGGATCTCGGACAACGGAAACTTCGTTGATCCACAAAGATATCTTGTAGAATTTGGCGCCAATCGTTAGCGCTTGTTCCAGCGTGCGGCTAGCCATCATGGCGAAACCTAGTGTTCCATAACAGGTCAGGTGTTGGCGCATTCCCAAAATCACGCCGTTGGCAGGATCATCGTCTATCTCCAGCAAGTTTTGAATTGCTCGGAGTTCTTGCCAGACCTGAATTTCGCAATATGGGTCTTCAATATCATCCAGATCTAATTCCGTTCCTTTCAGGATTTCGAGGGCTGGAATGTCGTGTTCGCGCGCGAAATCAACAAGGAGTCTCAACGATGTAACTTGTCGAATATCTGAAAATTCTTTTTTGTATGAGATGTGGGTCATTTTCGCGTCACCAAAGTTGAGACCACTTGTCTCCGATTGGAGCGGCAATGACAAGACTTCACCTGACTTCGGATCGATGAACTGGGCCATAGGCGCTGACGGGGAACATTGAGATTGAAGACATTGAAGTGAATAGCGCCTAGTGATCTAGACGCCTTCATTGTTTGTTTTTTGCTGTCGTTCGAAGTTCACAGGTGACAACATGGGGTTTGTGGCGTGCTTTCGCACGGGGTTATAGAATTTCGATGTAGTCGAACTCATCCTGCCGAGCTTCTGCGCGGGTTTTTTATGTCCGCCTTCGGATCCGTTCGCGTTTGAGCAGGTTAAGGAAGCTCTCAGCGAACGCATTATCATGGCAGTTCCCGCGCCTGCCCATTGAGTGCTTGAGATTGTGGGCATGGAGGAGCCAGGTTCATTCGCGGGAGATAAACTGTGAGCCCTGATGGAGTGGATCAGAACTACGTTCTTCGGCTTTCTGCGCCACACCGCTATCAGCAGTGCCTGGCAGACCAGATCAGCGGTCTGCCGACTTTGTATCTGCCAACCAACCACCGCCGTGAATAGAGATCGATCACCACTGAGAGGTAAGCGAAGCCCTCATGCGTTCTGATGAAGGTGGTGTCTGTTACCCATGCTGCGTCGGACGCTGACACTGCAAACTGGCGATCCAACGTATTGTCGATCACAACTGATGGCGTGCCACAATAGCTGTCTGGACGCCGCTTATAGCCAACTTGAGCTTTGATCCCGGCTTGCCATGCAAGGCGAGCCACACGGTTGGGACAGCTCTGCTCACCCTGATCAAGCAGAACATCATGCAGATGCGGTTGCCGTACACCCTGCCACTCTTCCCGTGCCTCGTGGATGAGCTTGGTCTGTCGGGCATCTTCCTGCGCCCTCTGAATCAACTTATGAGACCTGACCCTGGCTGGGAAGTGTCTCGGGATCGACGCTGGAGCCAGACATGCAACGGTTCCTAACAACGAATCACTTCGCAGGCAGCGACCGCGAGCAGTTGAATTGGCTGATGGGCTTCTCGCGCCTGAACATGAGGCCTGTAGCAGCCCGCAATAGCCGAGGTTCTTGTCTGAATTTTCCAATCCAAGGGAGATCCCGGCCGCGCACGAAGTTGAATGAATCTGTCAAAAAACTGACTTCAATGGCAATAGAATAGGTTCGTCGACCCGTTAACTTCTGGTGCTCAAACTGATTTCTGAGGGCATTGAATCATGACTGAGCAAGCTGGCTACTATGGTAAGAGGCGCAAATGGCATAGCTGGGGATACGAAGACGAGGTCATTTCCCAGGCTGAGGTCAAGGAAATGGCCGTTCGCGTTGGCAAACGCCTGGGCATTGATGAGCCGGTGGTCTTGTCTGATCCAACGCTCGAGGAAATCGAGTTGAGGGAATCGCGGATCTCCATCCCTGCTTCCTTGTCGTCTTTTTGTAATTCAGACAAATGGGATCGCGTTTCTCATTCCTACGGCAAGAGCTTCAAGGACCTGACGCGCATTTTTCGGCGAGATTTTACCAATCCGCCTGATGTGATTGCCTATCCTCGCAACGAGGCCGAGGTTGCCGCAGTTTTGGATTGGTGCGGTGATAATGGCTATGCGGCAATTCCATATGGCGGCGGATCAAGTGTCACGGACGGCTTTACTGCCCCGGAGGATTGCGACGGTTCGGTAATTATCGATTTGGGGAACATGAACCAGGTGCTGGAGGTTGACCCGGTCTCCCGCTGCGCACTTATCCAGGCAGGTACGCTTGGGCCTTCGCTTGAAGATCAGCTAAAGCCGCACGGCCTCACATTGAGACATATTCCGCAATCCTGGGAGTTTTCATCGCTTGGCGGCTGGATTGCGACGCGTTCTTCGGGCCACTATGCTACCCACCTTACCCATATTGACGATATGGTGCAGAGCCTCAGGGTCGTAACGCCGCGCGGAACGATAGAAAATCGCAGATTGCCGGGATCAGGTGCCGGCCCGGATCCCGACCGCCTCTTTATCGGTTCTGAAGGCTCGCTCGGGATTATCACACAGGCATGGATGAAGCTTCAGGGGCGAGTGGTCTTCCGGGCGAATGCGACCATCACCTTTGACACGTTCTATCAAGGTGCCGCAGCCATTCGGCAGATCACACAGGCAGGCCTGTTTCCTGCGAATTGTCGTTATCTGGACGCGCAAGATGCCCAGTTTTATGGCGCTGGTGATGGCACAAAATCTGTGCTGCTGCTTGGCTTTGAATCTGCGGATCATCCCGTGGATGTCTGGCTGGAGCGCGGCGTTGAAATTTGCCAGGACCACGGCGGTGAAGTCGTGACCAAGACCGGATCGGGCGGCGATGCCTTGAAGTCAAGCCGCAGCGGCGCGCAGGGGAATTGGCGCGAGCAATTCCGTTACCTGCCGCGATTGATGCATACGCGCGCTGCGATGGGCGTGGTCAGCTTTACCTTTGAAACGGCCTATACCTGGGACAAATTCGAAGCCGTGGACACGGAAATTATTCGCCGGGTCAGCGAGGCGCAAAAAGCGCTGACCGGCGGTGGCATTGTTTGCCGCAGATTCTCCTTCCTCTATCCCGATGGGCCGGCGCCCTATTATTCCGTCGTTGCGCCTTCCACGCACGAGACGAGCCTTGAACATTACCAGGCGCTTTCCGACGTGGCTTCTGATGCGATATCGGAGCTTGGCGCGACAATCACGCACCACCATGCGGTCGGACGCAGCTTCCGTCCGTGGTACGACAAGGAAGTGGACCCGCTTTTCCGGGATATGTTGGCTGGCGCAAAGAATGCTGTTGATCCAGATTGGATTATGAACCCGGGAATGCTTCTCGACCGTTCGAATCATCTCAAGATCGTCGGATAAGGGGAGCAGGTCGCACGCTATGATCGAACTGTTTTTCTGGCCTACTCCCAACGGATACAAGGCGACGATTGCTTTGGCGGAATTGGGATTGCTTGGCAAAGTTACGCCAATCAATATTCTGGCCGGTGAACAGTTCGATCCGGCATTTCTTAAGATCAGTCCAAACAACAAGGTTCCCGCCATCATCGATCACGATGGTCCAAATGGCGAGCCGGTTGCGATATTCGAATCTGGCGCCATATTGCTCTACCTGGCTGAAAAGACCGGAAAGCTTCTTCCCAAGTCTGAAGTGAAAAGGCTGGAAGCCCTGCAATGGCTTTTCTTCCAGGTGAGTAGCATGGGGCCGATGCTCGGGCAGGCACACCATTTTAGAACATACGCGCCCGAGAAGATCGAATATGCGGTAGACCGCTACACACAAGAGGCCGCTCGCCTTTACAAAGTGCTCGATAACCGGCTGGCGGATCATGAATATCTGGCGGACGAATTTTCGATAGCCGATATAGCTACGTTCACATGGGTCAGGCCCCGAAAAATGCAGGGCCAGGACCTTGAAGATTATCCAAATGTGAAACGTTGGTATGACCAGATCAAGGTTCGCCCGTCTGTCTCTGAGGGCCTGAGTGTTCTGTCCGACAAGATGAAATGGCAAGCTAAGCCCGGTTCCAAGGAATGGAAATCGATGTTCTCCGGCTCGGAGAAAAAGTCAGATTGATCGGTCGGGCTTGCAATGCCTGCAATGAATTGCCCGAGAATCGCCCCACCGACGAGTTCGGGATTGTGAAGCAGGCAAAGTTGCCGGTCACGGCGACATTGATGATTCATCGGCATTCGGACAGAAGCCCATGATTTCACATCATATTTTTGAACAGGATTTGCCGCGATGCCTTATATCAATGTCCAGTTTACCAAGGGCGCTACCAAGGAAGCCAAGCGAGAGATCGTAAAAGGTGTCACAGATTTAATGGTGGAGCACCTCGGTAAGAGGCCCGAGCACGTCCATGTCGTGATTCAAGAAGTTGAATTTGAAGATTGGGGGTTCGCCGGAAAACTCGTTGCGGAGCTGTCAGACTAACTGTACCTGATTGAAAATTGGACCCAATTGGGTGCTGTCAGACTTGCTACAGCTCGTCTCCGATTGACAGAGCCATGGCAAGGTCGCGCTGAGATTAGGCAGCAAGAAACTGCCACTCGCCAAAATCGGCCGTTACTCGCTAATCTAACTCAGCTTCACCAGCAGCAGCTACTGCGTTCGGTGTGCTCTTCCGTCCCCAGCTTAGAGGGTAGATCCCAGTGTCATGACCTGCACGGGATCGACGGTTTTGAAGTCCCAAGTCCAAGGGATGAAGACGATGCCGCTCGATTGCCGATTGTGCTAAAGATCGATCGAGTCCGCCGGCAGGAAGAATGGTGTCGCGGGCACCCCACCAGGAGCATGGCTATGGCGGATGTAACACTGAGCGCGACGCCCAAAGGCAACGGATTCCAGGCAACCGTGACCTATTCGAGCGGCGTGTCGATCAGTTCGGCGGAAGCCTTTCCGACGAAGGCCGAGGCCATTTCAGCAGCGGCCATGAAGGTACTCGAGTTGCCCGATCGGCTGGAGGAAATCGATGCGTCTACCGCCGAGGGCTGATGCTGCAGGGAATGCTCGCGCGATGCCTACGGGAGCGACAATACGGGACCCGAGCAAAAAGAAAGGAGGAAGCCCTGACGGACTTCCTCCTTTTGTGTGGCATCAGAATTCATCGCTCAGCTTTCCAGGCACTGTGTCGATGACCCGGTCCAGCATGGCCTTGGGCAGTGCGCCGTAATCGCCCTCATCGACCGCGATGTAACCTGCCTCACCATCGGTCAGGACATATTGGGTGAAGTAGCTGTGAAGGGACCGGGCATGAGCCTTGTCGAGTGCGGCAACGAAGGCTGCCTGATCTGCCTGGAATGAACCCTGCGCGATATTCAGTGAAGCGTACATGATCTTTCCTCCTGATGTTCGATGCGTCGCATCAGGAGCTGCGAGGATGTGGGCGACGGGCCGGGTCAGGGACCGCGCGTAGCGCGGCCGCGAAGCGGCGATGGGGGAAACGATTTTTGCCGGGCTTGCCCGGTAAAAATGGTGGGGCCCCGTCGTCCTTGACGCGGCCCCAAAGCCCGCATCACACTTGGTTTTTCTGCGAGAGAGACCTCTCCAACGTCAGCGTGAGAAGCACTAGCATCGCGGCAAAAACCGTTTTCCTACATGGCCCCATGCTGGCACTGTCGCGCGTGGAGGGGACCAACGGCCAGCGAAAGGACAATCTGATGGCCAGGTCCAAACCGAGCGCGCGTAATGCGCTCAAGAAGCTGCGCGAGCAGCGCGAAGAACTCGATGCACAGGAGGCCAGGCTCCGTGATGAAGCAGCCGGCGAACTGGGCAAGGTTCTTCTTGAATGCGGAGCCGAGACGATCGAACCCGCGCAACTGAAGCAGCTCATCCGCGCATCGCTTACCATCGGGATCGGCGATGCTCTCAAGCGGCTTTCCCCCGCCTGACACTTCAACCGCGGCGGGGTGTGGGCTCGATGCCCCGCCCCGCCGTTCACGCCAGCGATCACAAAAAAGGCCCCGATGGCGCGAACCATCGGAGCCTTGTTGTTTGCGGAAGGCGCTCAGTCCTCATCGATGTCGGGCGCACCCTCATTGTTCGACGCCCGCCCCTTGGTGAGGAAGTCCACCTTGTCAGCGATGATCTCGCAGCCGTAGCGCTTGGCGCCGTCCTGGTCTTCCCACTGCGTATAGTGGATGCGCCCCTCGACCGTCACGAGCTGGCCCTTGGTGCAGTACTTGGCGACGTTCTGGCCGAGACCGTTGAAGCAGGTCACACGGTGGAATTCGCTGTCCTTGGCGGTGTAGCCGTTTTCGTCCTTGTAGGTCTTGCCGTCCTTGCGGGCGGGACGGTCGGTGACGACCGAGATCGAGGTGATGTTGGTGCCGCCCTGGGTAGTGCGGGTTTCGGGATCGCGGGCAATGCGGCCAACGAGGATAACGAGATTGGTCATGGTCTTTCTCCTGATCGAGCATTCCGGGTCCATCCCGGCTGCAAACCCGACTAGGAAGCGGCCCCGGCGAAGCGCACCGAAGGGAAACCTCGATTTGGTTCGGGTGGTGCGGGCAGCCGGGCGCAGCCCGGCAACTCGGCCGGACCTGATCGGGGTTGCGCGTCTCGACGGGGGTGCTTCAGGAAAGGTTTGCTTACAGGCCGGGTTGGTCCCGAGTGCCTTGCACAGGCTAAGCCATGACTTTTCGCATTGACGGGCTGCGACGTGCCCCCCCCCGACCTCGCCTGCCTTCAAGGCGACATCATATCTCGACGACGAAAGCTCCTCCCGAAGCCGACGAATGACCACCTGAAAACGCACCGCTAGCACCAGTCTCCACAGTGCCAAGCGGCATCGGCCCGTCCAGGCGATGCCCCCGCAACATCCAGTCTTGGGGCGTGATGAGGCGCCCCCAATCCGCAAAGGAAGGGATCGCACCCAAGTCCTCGCGGACGTGCTGCTCGCCTATAAGACGAACGGGCACGACACGGCTGTCGGCGTTGACGATGGTAGGCCCGAACAGCGTTTCAAGCATGAAAATGCCTTCGGCATGGTGCCGAAGGGCCCGGTGCCGCGGATCAGCAAAGATCGCCTTCGACTGGTCAAACCATTGGTGGAGCGGCAGGTAATCTTCCACCACCCCTCCCCATTTCCGGACCGACGATAGGGCGTGATAATAGCAATGAGCCATCGCACTTCTCCTAGAGATCAGTCGAATGGTCGTCGGTCGCCGTGTAACGCAGCTGGCAGTCCAGAACGAAACTCGGCGTAGCCACGTCGATGATCAGTTCGCCGCAGGCACCATCATTGATTTCCCATCCGGGATGATGGCGTTCGAGAGCAAGGTACGTCAGTTGCTCGATGGCGGAATGGAGGCTCTGGTCGTCGCCTTCTCCAGCATAGTCGATCGTCACTTCGGGACACGGAACACTCGCCCCGACGGCAT
Organism: Sphingomonadales bacterium BRH_c3; assembly: GCA_001515985.1. Lineage (GTDB taxonomy): Bacteria > Pseudomonadota > Alphaproteobacteria > Sphingomonadales > Sphingomonadaceae > Erythrobacter. The sequence goes on from LOET01000083.1 coordinate 10,169, forward strand.
CAGAGAAGACGCATTCTTCGACCGCACCGCTGTCGCCGCACCCATCGAAGCGGATTTCTACGCGGGCAATTTCGGCATTGCGCAGCGGGTCAATGATAGCTGCCTTGAGCCGTTGGATTTCACTTTGCGCCTGCGCCGCGCGTTCGGCCTGGCGGACAGCAAAGTCCGCCATGATTGCCTGAAAATCAGTCATGAGAAATCTCCTGATATGTGCGGGCAAGCACCAATCGTCTTGCCCACGATAACAAGCGATCTCTTTCCTCTGACGGGCTGCGCCAGCGCCGATAGCGCTGGCGCGATGCCCGACGCATCAGTCGGTATCCTGCGCCGCGCGCTTGGGGGAAGTGCCCAGCGGACCACGGCGATCTACAACCGTGATCCGACGGGATTTGGCTTCGATGACGAGGCGCTCCAGGACTCCGTTTCCGGGAAAGGCGACGACATAACGGGGGTCGAGCGAGAGCATACGCTCGTTGCGCTTGAAGCCTGCGCGTGCCCCGAGGCGCATGTCGAGGGAGAAGCTGATTTGCGGGATGTTGCGTCGTTCCGCCCATGAGGATGCCAGACGGTCAACACCCTTGGTATCACCGCCGTGGACAAGAACCATGTCAGGAACCCGGTCGTGGACCTTGTCCAGAGTAGCCCAGACATTGTTGGCAAAGGTGAGAGCGTCCTGCTCGTTTGGATGGCGTGTGCGGCCACCGGCAAAGATCACCGGCGTACCTTCTGGCATGGCGGCGCGGCGTTTCGCTTCGGACCGAGCTCGGACGAACTCGCGGCCCTCGACAAGCGCAGAAGTCAGCATGGCACTGTGATTGAAGCGCGAGCTCGACACAGGTTTCCACGAAGATCCGAACTCGTTGAGATAGAGGGCAGCGGCCACCTCACGCATCTCTTCGAGAGCGAGCATGGCGCCTTCGGCACACTGCGCACGCTCAACCTGGGTCTCGAGTTCATGGGTGTGAATTTCGGATCCATCGGCAGTGGCGAGGAGTGCTCGGACCTCGTCGGTTGCGCGGTCGACTGCGGCCGATTTGCGGGTCGCGGAACGATGGAAGATGTTGACGAACGCCCAACCGAGGTCCTCGGCATCGGCCTCCAGCGCAGTCCCAGAGACCATCGCAAATAGATCGGACCAGACCGCTTCGAGAGTCTGGACGACCGCTTCGTGGACCGGAAAATCATTGGTGGAAACCGGGGCAGGACCAATCGAAAAACCGGAAAGGTCGAGGCCGGCAAGTTGCTCGGAAAATGATGAGTGCATGGGTATTGTCCTCCTGACTGGCGTGAGGCTGACGCACCCGCTCATGGCTGCGCCAGCGAGAGCCCGTCAGGGCCAGCTTGAGGCAGTCTCCGCACCCGACAGGGGGAAACCCGCTTGGGCAGGCTGGCGCGGGCAGGCCAACGGCCCAAAGGGCCGGGCCAACTCGGGCCTGCGCAAGCCGGGTTGCGGCAGACTGGCGGCTGGCCCAGGGCCTCTCTCGCATGGCTTCAGACCATGAGTGCAAAAGCAAGCTTCGTCAGGGAGGACAGGCACTTCGCCACGACCAAAGTGACTGGCGCATCAGGCTACCCGTTTTGCGTAGACGCCCTCACCGTTCGACATGTGACCGAGGCAGACGTAGTCGCCGAACAACGCTTCAAAGCGGGAGGCGATCTGGGACAGCCAGCGTTGTGCCCTCGGCGATCTGGCCGTGCGCCAATCGGCATCCCAATAGGCGCCATCGTCACGCTCGACGATCCACACCGCAACCAGGCCGGCGTAAACCGACACGCCGAAATCCGCGTAGGCATTGCGCATGAGGATGCGGTCTTCGCACCCCCGCCAACCGTCGTGCGCGATCAGGGAAGGGAAAGCCCGCCCAGCGCGCTCACGCAGATCCTCGCGGAGCCATTCATATTCGAAGTCCCAGTCGTCGTCGTTTTCGACTTCGAGCACCGTGAAGGCCACGATGGCCCCGCTGGGGGAGCTAACCGATCGGCCCATGACACCCTCCTTCAGGCGGCCAACGCAGCGTCGGCAGACGCCTCGTCGGTATCTTCGGCAGAGATCCGTCCTCCGAGTTTGAGCAGAAGCCTTGATGCTTCCTCCGCCTTTGCGGCAGCGGTGAGAATGGCACGGTCATCCTGCTTCAGGAGCTTGAGCCAGTGCTCGATATAGCTCGCATGGCTATCGAGGTGGGTGACTGGCAGACCGAGCTCAGCGCCAAGCATGGCGCTCGAAAGTTCGGCGATGAGTTCCTCGGCGGCGTAAGCTGCAGAACCAAATCGATTCTTGAGATTACGGTCGAGGCGGCTGGCATGGCCGGTCCAATGCGACAGCTCGTGTGCGAGCGTCGCGTAATAGTGGTCGAAGCCCGAGAAGAGATGCGCGGGCGGCATTGTCACCCGGTCAGCCACTGGCTCATAATAGGCTTCGTCGCCCTGATGCCGCAGGACGGCCGGAACACTGGCAAAGAATGAGTCGAGTTCAGCCTGACGGCCCTCGGGTTCAACCACTTCAAGCGTCGCGGCGGGATGGAAACGTTCCGGAAGGCCTTCGACCTGATCGGCATTGAAAACCGGATAGGCCTTCAACACGCGACGACTTTCGTCGGTTTTTTCGCCGGTGTCGGGAGCTTCGACTTCCTTGGTGTAGCTCTTGTAGAAGATGGCGATGGTGGATTTTTCGCCCTTGCGCACCTGCGCACCCAATTCTTTGGCCTGATTGTAGGTCATCCAGAACGGCGAGGCGTAACCGCACATATCGGCAACCATCCAGAGCCAGAAAACATTCATGCCGCGATAAGGGACGCCGCACGCGCGTAATGGGCGCGAGACTGGCACACCGCGCCATGGCTTGATCCACGGCTTCGTGCCGGACTCGAGGCGGGCGATGATTTCCTGGGTGATTCGGGCAGCAGGCGACAATCCGCTGCTTTGCCCCTTGCGATAGGCCATGTTGGATCTCCTGAAATGGCCTGACGACAGTTTCGTCGGTCAGTGCCGGAGATCCCGGAGCCCCCTCCACTCTCTTTCCATGAAGGAAACGGCCCCCCGGCATGTGCCGGAGGACCGCTTCACGGTGGCAAGCAGCCGTTCCTGTCAGGAGGAGGTCAGGCGGCCAGCTCGCTCGGAGGCTGATTGTCGTCGTTGGCGACGCAATCCGCGTCGGGACCTTGCGCTTCGTTATGGGCAGGAATTTCCGGCTGCTCGGCAAAGCGCATGACTTCGGGCACCCAGGCAAGCGCCCTTTCCCGAACTTCGACCTCGGTAATGTAGGTCCCCGCGAAGACGCGCTCGGCGCTCATCGCGAGATCGCCCTTTTTCACCGATGCGAAGCGCGAGGACAGTTCCAAACCGCCAACATCGGTGAGCGCATCGAGGATGACCTGCTTCGAGACGCGGTCGAAGTAGTTCGCCGCGGTCGGACGCCACCACTGCGCCATGTCGATGCCGATCGTGCTGCCCAGATGATCCTGGAACGTGATCTGACGTTCGCCTGCCATGTTGAGGCTCGCCTCGAGCGTGCGAGCGACGACAAAGCCGAGCCATGCTGCGCGACTTTCATCAGCGAGTGCCCGAAACATCTTGAAGCGCGACGAAGCGTCTTCGCCAGATCGCCAACTCTCATCGAGACCCGAGCGCAGGTCCGCAAGGGATGCGCTTGCCGGCGCATCCTTCGCTTCGAACCCGACAATCGGACCCGCGGGGACGCCGCCACGCAAGGTCGTGGCCGCGCGTGACCGCCAGTCGTGGGTGTCGGCATCCGCGAGGGTGAAGACCATGATGTCGAGCGAAAGGCCGGGATCCGATGCCACGTGGAGCGCGAGCACGTCACGACGTTGCATCGCAAGTTCGTCGACCAGACGCTTGGAAAGCGCTGCACGGCGTCTGCCGTCACTGCCGACACTCGCAACGACTTCGACGACATCTTCGTCACCAACGACTTCGATGTCGCGCTCGCCGTAAAACACCGGCTGGAGAACCGGTGTGCCGTCGCGCGAGAGAACGAGGATCATTCCGGCATCGGCCTTAAGTTCGGGTGCCAGCTCCGGGGGCTTTGCCCGAATGTCCTGGCATTCGCGCTCGATCGCTTCGATCGTCGCCTCGGCCGCAGCAATTGCTTCTTCGGCGCTGTCTTCGTCCTCAAGAATGGCCGCATGCGCGTCGTACGAGGCATCGAGCTCGTCAAGGCGGACCAGTTCGGCGTCAGTCAACGGAGCCGGCTCGGCCGGAAGGCGAATGAGGCCATCGACGAGGTCGTGACTGGCATAGGCGTCAAGCGTCGGCTTGACCCAGGCAAGACCCTGCTCTGCTGCGAGCGCCTTGGCGCGCTTTTCCATCTCCTCCGAGGCGAGGGTTTCCAGAAGCGCGACATCGACCCAGGACTCGCTGTCATCGTCGTCGAACAGTTCGCGTTCAATCCGGCCACCCGCAGCGATGTAGGCGTCACGACCGACAAGACGGGCACGAGCGTCGCTGCCGCGGACCGTGCCGGAGAGCACCATGCGCCGGATGCTGTCGGCGCTGGGCGCATAATACCCCGAGGACGCCTGTTCATAGACGCGAGCCTGAATTTCGTGGTCGGAGGTCGCGCCGAAAGCTTTGGCGAGATCGAGAGTGATTTCGCCGGTCGCCAGAGCAGCGAAGACGACAGGCGCGAGGGTCGCAAGACGCAGCCTGCCTTCGACGAAGCGGACCGTCAGCCCGAAGCGGCGCGCAACATCCTCCGTCGAGGCACCTGCGTCGATCAGAGCAGCGAACGCCTGCGCTTCGTCAGCCGGGTTCATCGCGAGGCGATGGAAGTTTTCGGCCAGGCTCGTTTCGACTGCGAGTTCCGCATCGTCTTCAAGAACGAGGCAAGTAACCTCGTAGCCCTTCGGCAGGACTTTCTCTTCGGCAAGCGCCAGCAAGGCGCACCGGCGACGCTCTCCAGCTTCAACCTCGAATTTGCTACGAGCCGCAGGCCGGACGATGAGGTTCTGCAACAACCCATGGGCTGCAATGCTCGCTTTCAGTTCGGAATCTGCAGCTGGATCACCGTGACGGCGGACGTTGCGAGGGGACTGGACCAACTTGGTCAGCGGGATCGACTTGATCATGGGACTTACTCCTGATTGCGAGCTCAAGCATCGACCTTCGACGCTCATTCGGCTCAAACAGAAGCAAGCGCCCTTCCCTCTCAATGACTGGCGATGGGCCGGTTGCCACCTGTCCGGTTCAAGACACCAGACATAGGAAAGCAAAGATTCCGGCGAAACAATGGGCGGGCCCGCAGTCGTGAACAAGCCGTCGTTGCAGTCTCCGTATTAGTTCGCCAAAAGCTGACCTACATTCAAACAGTTGCTGCGATTAAGTTGCTAACGGCAACTCGGAGGCATTTGCAGGGTGGTATGCGCCAAGGCATAGAAATCGTCGAAAAAGCAAAAACAGCTTTCCGGATTTTCGGCCCCACCGCGATCAGCGGAGACTAGCGGGTTTTTGGAACGCTCGCAGAACTGCTGTTGCATAAGGCAAGGGGGCATAATGGCTCGAACATTACAGAAAACCGGCGCCAACGGCCCCCTCGTTCGCCCAGATGACGTTGAAACGCAAATCGACGCTGCTCTCACGCTGCCCCACCAGCCGCTTCGCGCCCGGCTTGACATCACCGACCCACAAGACGCCGACCATTTACGCTCCGAGACGCTCGTTCACTTGGTCCGGCATGGGCGCCGGACCGGTGATCAAGGGCTGATCAGCCTGGTGCTGCCGGTTCTGCTCGCCCGCTGCGAGGCAAATCTTATTGTTAAGGTGCCCGACGGGCAACTTCCGGAAGCCGCCACTGTTCGAGAGGACATACTGGGCGAGTTCAGCGAAATGTTCGCTAGCGATGGCACAGGCAAGAATCCCGACGAGCTGGACTTCTATGAGTGCAAATTTAATCGCGCCTTCCGCTTCTTCCGGATCGACGTCGTTCGCCGTGAGACGGGGCGGCTCAAGCTTGTGGCGCAGATGCCCGAGCCCGACCAGGACGGCGAGCCCGAACCTCATGACGATGTATTCGCCCGAGTATCAGAGGTGTTCCGCTCGCCGGCGACGCAGGACGGCGACGTTTTCCGGTCCGAGCTTCACGATGCGATTCTAGAGCTGCCGCCCGACGAACGTGACGCGGTAATCCTCGTTCACGCGCTCGGCTATCAAGAAGAGTCCGACGATCCGGCCGAGGAGACTGCGGCGACACGCTGCGACTGCACCGGACGTACAATTCGCAACCGGCTGACACGGGCGGCGACGAAGCTGGCCCGTTTCAAGGAGGATCTATGACCCCGTCAATCACCGCCAGCCCGCCCGAGCTAAGGGATGCGCTTTACGCCTTGTCGATCGCAAAGGACGCCCCCGACGCAGCCTTGCTCGACGATCTCGTACGTCGTTTCCCCCAGTTTGGCGGCGAACTGACCGACTTCGCGATCTCGATCGCCATCGACGCACTGCACGGTGAAGCAGTTGTCGAGGCGGCCAAGGCTGCGCTTGATCCGAATATCTTGAGCCCGGCCGTTTCGCGCGCCATGAGCCGATTCCAGAACCGGCTGCATGCGGTCTCGGAGTCGACGCGCCTGCCGGCTGCGACCGATCGATCGGTCTCGGCGTACGCAATAAATCCGTTCGCATCACTCTCGCGCGAGGACTTTCGCGGGTTCGCGAGGCGGCTGGACGCTAGCAGCGTCTTTGTGGCCAAACTGAGAGATCGGCAAATCGAGCCCGACACGCTGACTCCTGGATTTCGAAAGCGGGTCGCCGATGATCTGCGCGCGCCGCTCGATGTGGTAGTCGCTCACTTTGCGGCTGCCCAGGGCGGTACTGCGGGCCCACAATTCTATAAGGCGGACGACAAGCCCAACAACGGCGGACGCCAGACCTTCGAGGAAGCGGTTCGGAGTTCTGGCTTGAGCGAGGCTCAACAGCGCGCGTTGTTGGCGCTCTAATCGATGGATGCGTTCGAGCCGATCCGGTCCGCCGCCGCAGCCCTCCATCAGGCGCTGGTGGCCAAGGGTGTGGATCCCCTAAATCCCTTGGCGCTGGTCGAGACGGCTGCGGCGGACCTCGACATCGAGCTTGTCTGGTTGCCGGCTGGCGATCCGGCGTTGAAGGGCGCGCGCGCACTCTACGACGATCAGAGCGGCAGCATCTGCTGCGAATCCAACGGCGACGGGTCTGCGCGGGCGTTGCTGGTTGCGCACGAACTCGGACACGCGCGGCTCCATGCCGGCTCGGCAACCTGCTCCGCGGCGGACATTGACGCTTCGCGCTCTACCGAAGCCGCGCCCGTTGGGCTGCAACGCGTCGAAGATTATGGTGTGCGCGAGCGCCGTGAGCTTCAGGCGAACGTCTTCGGACGCGAATTGTTGCTCCCGCGCGCTCTCGCGCGACGTCTTCACATCGCCCAGGGTCTTGGCGCGACGTCGATCACCGCCCAAACTGGACTGCCGATCCCGCTCGTCCGCCAACAGCTTTTCGATGCTTTACTTTTACCGGAGTCCGAGCTCGCGGCGGCGGAGCCGGCGCCTGCCTATGTGCCGCGGC
>LOET01000084.1 GCA_001515985.1 Sphingomonadales bacterium BRH_c3
GAGCGCTGTTCGAGCCGACAGGCTCTCCGCCTCGGCCTCGACCAGATGTGCGCGCGCTTCGGCGAGGGCTGCGTCCGCTCTCAGCGCGCGCAGAGGCGGCTCGCGGCCGACCTCCACGAGGACCCCAGCTATGCGCGCCAGTTCTTCGTTCCGCGCGACCACATCCTGCGCAAGTTCGACCCGGGCAGTTGCGGCGACAGCCGTGAGGTATCGCTCGCGCACCAACTGGCCCAGTTCCACCGTGGTCAGTTCGGCCCTGAGGGAAGCGAGTTCGGCCTGGGCTTCAGCCGCACCGACACGGGCGGAACGTTTGCCGCCTAGTTCGAGACGCTGGCCTACCGAGAGCGTATACTCGGTCGACTGAAGGCCGGAAAAAGCCCCGCTGCCAGCGAAATTCTCGACCTCGAAGGACACTTCGGGATTGGTCCGAAGGCGAGCCTGATAGACAAGCGCCGCCGCCGCTTCAGATTCCGCGCGGGGTCCCACGAGGCGAGGGTTGGAGGCGGAGGTATCGGCCTCAGCGGCGACCCCGCTGAGTTCAAGCGCTTGGTTGAGCGTGACGACACGCGGATCCTGCGCGCTGGCAGGTCCCGTGGACAGGGCAAGTACCAGCCCCCAGACGGGGCCTGCTCGCCACAATATGGCGGACATGACTAAAAATTCCTCTGCTGACGTTCAGTTCGGCGTCGGATCGCTGGTCCGACGCGCGGCAAACGTCAGGCTCGAGGAGGGGGTGTGGCCAGTTCTGCCAGGCCCGACTCGGACCAGGGCTGGTCGGCCCCACTTAGCACGGCTGCATTCTTGCCCAGCACAGCAGGTTTCGACGACTGGCCGAGGGCCTGCGACGCGTGATGGCAATGGCCATGCGCACAGGTGCCGTGCTTCTCCGGACCTGAGTCGTCATTGTCCGACTCGCCATGCTGTTCGAGCTGAGATGCGACCGGCGGCTCTCCAGCGCATTCGGCCGCTTCCGCCACCGGTGCCCATAGGACACCGAGCGCGGTGCACAGCGTGACGAGCTGCAGCAAGAAGGAGCGGGCGAAGAGCCGGGTCATCGGGTGTCCGATAGCAGCGCGATCTTCACAAATGAAGTGCAATCTCGAGTGACGAAATGTGATGTCATGACAATACGTTCGTTCTACCAAGCGCTCTTCTTTGATGAGCAATCATTTCGATTTGGCGTCAGACCAAGCACGCGTCTGATCTCCGGCTCTATCTCCATCCGGGCGAAAGCACTGACATTGGAACGGCCCCTGTTTCCGACCGGCAGCCTTCCTGTAGAGTTGCCCACGGGGGCGAGCGCAAGCCTGAGCATTTGACCGCGAACCTCCCGCCAATCTCCTACTCTCCAGGCAAGCCGCAGCATGCGCCAATGCGCGACGCAGTGCGGTCCGAAACGGTCTTGAGCGACCACGTGAGCCCGCTCGAGATGGTGCCAGGCTTTTTCGAAATTCTGCTCTTCGGAAGCTTTCTTTGCGCGTCGGTATTCTTCTGCGAGGAATGCACTCCTGCTGCTGACGGTATTGCTATTCATGGGCCAGCTCCCGCCGAGCCTGCCCGAATACCTCGATGCTTCCCCAGAACGCCAGTCCGGCCATGATCGAGGCGACCAGCAGGTCGGGCCATGCCTGGCCCGTTCCGAAAACGCCGAGAGCGGCCCCGAGAACCGCGATGTTCCCGATCGCGTCGTTGCGCGAGCAAATCCAGACCGACCGCATGTTCGCATCGCCCTCGCGGAAGCGGAAAAGCATGAGTGCGACGATTACGTTGGTCGCCAACGCCAGCGTGCCGACTATTCCCATTGTCGAAGGCTCCGGATCGGCACCTGCTATGAGGCCATAGATGGCGTAGCCGATCACCCATATACCGAACGCGAGCATGGTTGCTGCCTTTATCAGAGCAGCTTTCGCCCGCCATGCGAGCGCCATCCCGGCAACGCCCAGGCTGATCGCATAGTTCGCTGCATCGCCGAAGAAATCGAGCGCGTCGGCCTGAAGGGAGCGGGAATCGGCGGCGATACCTGTTATCATTTCAACGACGAACATCGCCGCATTGGCGATGAGTGCAATCCAGAGTACGCGGCGCCAGCGCGGATCGTTGTGCGCGGCGGTATCGGGTTCCGGTGTCTGGCAGCAGGACTTGCCCATGCCGCTCTCCTTGCAACGTTCGAGTCGCAAGCACATATGCACCTTGTAGCAACTACAAGGTCAAGCGATGCGTATCGGAGAACTTGCGAAAGCCACCGGCACCAAGGCGGAAACTATCCGCTATTATGAGCGTGAAGGTATTCTGCCTGCCGCCGACAGGACAGCTGGAAATTACCGCGATTATTCGAACGAGCATCTGGCGACATTGTCTTTCGTGCGGCGTGCGCGTGGACTGGGCTTCAGTACGTCGCAGGTGAAGGAACTGCTAACCCTTTCAGATAACGACGACAAATCCTGTAGCGACGTCGATCAACTGGTTCGCCAGCAGTTGAAAGAGGTGAACCGAAAGATCGAGAACCTTATTCTACTTCGAGACGAACTAAGCCAGATGCTTCAATCTTGTGAGGCCAGTCGTATTGGTGATTGCCAGATTGTCGAACGCCTCGCGCAATCACCGCAAGTTTGGCGGTAGCCAACCTCGCAGCATTTCGCGTTACAAATTCTGCAGTCCGGTTGTGCAATCGGCAGTGAAGCCGGACCAATTACAATCGATCTTAGTCCGATAGATGCATCTCGCCGCCGAAAATAACGAGGGACTTCTGCGCCGCCAGGCAAATGAGAGCCAAGGTCAAGTCCGGCGATGAAGGGACCTCCTTCATTCGCACGACCACCCCTGGGAGTGCGATCTTTTCGATCGAGCCAGAAAAGCGGAGTACTCATTTCACGGAATTCATCCGATGCCAAAGCACCTGTCTGGACCGCGAAAGCGGAAGTCGTTTCCAATACTAAGCCTTACTAACGGACTTTCGTAGCCTGCGCCGCCGCGCCGACAATTTCGGAAAGCGGTTAGCTAGAAGCACAAACCCCGAAACAGCGATGAGGGTGCCGCCCAGACCGAACAGGAGCAGCCACCAGCTATTGATCCGGTCGCGCTGGGTCCAGTCCATGATGTGGAGCCCCCAGATGAAATCGAACAGGCGCCAGGTGTCGCTCCGCGCGGCCAGCACCGCGCCGGTCGATGCATCGATATAGAGGCGCGTCCCATCCGGATCGGCGAATTGCACCTGCCACGCTGGAAACGGCCCGCCGAACTCCGTACCGACCGGCGCTTCGATGGCCTCCGATGACGTGATTGCGGTTTCAGGCCCCGTCCAGGCAGCCGAGGCGATTTGCTCGGCGGTACCGCGTGAGAGCGGGGACAATTTCCGTCCGGTCGCTGCTTCGTGCAGTGAGGCGCTGCCATTGACGCGCTTCAACTCGACCACCGGCTTCCCGTTAACGGTCTTTGTGGTTGCCGAGACCAGGTCGCCGCCATTGGTAGCCCATGCGGGTAGCGGTGCGTCGGCGCCCAGGGGCACAGGCTCGCGCGAGATCACGTGCTCGGAGCGGACATGCTCGATCTTCAGATACGACATGATCGTCCCGGTTGCCATCCACAGGAGCGCTTGCACGCCGACGAAAACAGCGAGCCACTTGTGGACCTTGCTGCCGAAGATGTGCAGCCGGAGCTTGCGCGAACGCTGGCTTGCCATTGCGGAAGCGACGGGTTTTTCAGTTCGGGCGCGGAGCGCGCGACGAGGAGTGGTACTGGACGATCTTCCACACGCCGTCTTCGTGGGTGAGGACAGAGGTGGCGACCCCGTCGCGTTCGATGACGCGGCCATCCGTGAGTGCGATCCGGTAGCGATAGGTTTCGTGCCCAAGCGCCACATGACCGGCCATCCGGACATTGACCGTCGGATTGGAGAATGTGAACTCGGTTATCTCGCCAAGTTCCGGGCCGAGGTGGTGCTCCATGTACTGGGCGAATGAGCCCTCGGCCTTGCCGTTCTCGAACACCAGCGAATCCGCACGAAACAGGGCACGCATGGCGGCTTCGTCGCGTGCCACCAGCGCCTCGCGGTAAGCGACGAGCACAGCCGTCGCCTCTTGCGTCAGCGCGTCCGGGGCCGTGGTTTGTGTGCCGTGGGCCGAATGATCGGCGTGCTGTGCGTGTGCTGCGGTCGGCATCCAGAAGACCGCGAGGGCAGACGCGGTGGCAAGACTTTTTAAATTCACCGTAATTTCCTTCTCAGAACCAGAACCGAACCCCGACGACGTAGTTCGTCACGCTCGGATCCTCACCCGCGAGGCGGGCGTAGTCGGCACTCTGGCCAATTTTCCATTCCTGTTCTATGCCAATATAGGGCGCAAATTCACGGGCGAATTCATAGCGCAGCCGCAATCCCAGCTCGACCGAATCGAGACCGGCGCCGACACCCAGTTCGGGAATGTCCTGCGCCGACAGGTTCACCTCGGCGCGCGGTTGCAGGATCAGGCGCTGGGTAACGCGCTGGTCCAGTTCGGCTTCGACACGTGCCGTCATATCGCCCTTGGTCGACAGGAAGGCGGCCGCGTCGACCTCGAACATGTAAGGCGCAAGGCCCTGCACACCGATGACGGCGTGGGTCCTTTCGGGACCGGTCAGGTCCTGCCGGACACCAGCCTGCAAGTCCCACCATGGGCCGATCGCATGGCTCCACAGTCCTTGGATTTCAGCGGATTCGAGGCTTTCGCCGAATGTGCCTTCCCCCTCACTCTTGAACCAGAACTTGTCGAGGTCGCCGCCGTAGTAGCCCTGCACGTCCCACAGGTAGCCATCCCCGCCTTGCCGCGCGCGGTATTCGGCGCGGTCGCCTTGGAACCAGAAGACATTCATCCCGCCGTTCTCGGCTCGCAAAGCATCGCGCGAGGCGCGCATCGCTTCCGCGCCCCAGATTGCATCGGCGGCGCGAGGCGGTCCCGATCCTGCCGCAGCAGGGGGCGGTGCTTGCGGGATGGGAGCCATGTCCATCGTGTCATGGTTCATAGTGCCATGGTCCATAGTGCCAGGGTCCATAGGTCCTTGGTCCATCGCTCCGTGGTCCATCGCCTGATGGTCCATCGGCGCTTGGCCGGACGATTGCGTCCCTTCATGGTCCATCGCCGGCATCTTGCTATGATCCATCGCCGAATGGTCCATGGCAGAATGGTCCACTCCCTCCATCTGGCTATGGTCCATCTGAGAATGATCCATGCCCGAATGGCCGTCGTGCCGATCGGCGGAGACGGGTTCGGCCGGTTGCGCTGTGGGCGCACACGCCCCCTCAGGCACCGGATGGCCCATGGCGCGATGGCGTGCCGCCTCCTTTTCGCATTCCGTCTGGGCAGGCGTTTGTGCGGTAGGCATCGCGTGACCTGAATGGTCCTGTGCGATGGCGGGAGCGGCAGTGCTCGCGAGGAGCATGGCGACGAGCAGGCGCATCAGTCTTCTCCCACCCGCTTCACATCGGGCTGGTTTCCTCGCGGCGCGACGGTCACGATCTGGAACATGCCCGAATGCATGTGATAGAGCAGATGGCAGTGGAAGGCCCAGTCGCCTTCCTCGTCGGCGGTGAGGTCGAAGGTGGCGCTGCCGCCGGGCTGGACGATTACCGTGTGCTTCTGCGGCTGGCGATCGGCGGGCGCGCCGTTGACCAGCTCGAAGAAATGGCCGTGCAAGTGGATCGGGTGCGCCATCATCGTGTCGTTGACGAGTTTCACCCGGACTCGCTCGTTATAGGCGAAGCGGATTGGATCGTCGCTGACGGCGGTGAACTTCTTGCCGTCGAACGACCACATGTAGCGCTCCATATTGCCGGTCAGGTGAATTTCCATGCTCCGTGACGGGCGGCGCAGATCGTCGTTCGGTTCGAGCGCCACGAGATCCTTGTAGTTGAGAACCTTGTGCGGAACGTTGTCCAGGCCAAGGCCCGGATCGCCCATTCGATCGACGGGGTTCATCGACACCATGTCGATTCCGGGGCCGACCTTCACGCTGGGCGGCAGCAAGGACGTGTCTCGCATGTTCATGCCGCTCATATCCATCCCGGCCATCGGCTCGGCAGTCCCACCCTGCGACGGCATGTCATGGCCCATGGCCGAATGATCCATGCCGGCCATGTCGCCGCCGCCATGGTCCATCCCGCCCGACCCGTGATTCATACCCATGTCCGCCATCGTCAGCAGCGGCGGATCGCGCAGGGGCGGCACGGTTGCCCGCGCGCCGGGGCGGGATGCCAAGGTAGCTACGGCCATGCCTGACCGATCCATGCTTTCGGCGACGATCGTGCGGGCTTCGCCGGTCGGCTCGACGACGATGTCGTAGGTCTCCGCCGTGCCGATCTGGAACTCCTCGACCTCGATCGGGCGCACGTTCTGGCCGTCGGCGCCGACCACCCAGAATTTCACGCCGGGAATGCGGACGTTGAAGAAGGTCATCGCGCTGCCATTGATGACGCGCAGCCGTACCCGTTCTCCAGGGTTGAACAGGAACTCCAGACCCTCTTCCGGGCCGCGCCCGTTGGCGAGATAGGTGTAGGTCGAGCCGGTCACGTCGAGGATGTCGGTCGCCATCATGCGCATACGCGCCCACATCCGGCGGTCCTCGCCCGACAGCGGATAGTCGTCGGTCCAGGTGTTCTGCTGGTAATTGAAGTAGCCTTCGCCCTTCTTCAGCTTGTCCATGATCGTATGGGGGTGAAGAGGCGTGAAGTCGCTCAGGAGTAGAACATAGTCGCGGTCCGTTTGCACGGGGTCCGCCCCGGCGGGTTCAACCACGATCGGGCCGTAGTGCCCGGCCTGCTCCTGCAACCCCGAGTGACTATGCCACCAGTAGGTGCCGCTCTGTCGCAGCGCGGGGATGTCATAGACGAATGTCTCACCCGGCTTGATCCCCGGGAAGCTGACGCCGGGGACGCCATCGAACTGGAATGGCAGCAGCAAGCCGTGCCAGTGGATCGAGCTGTCTTCATCGAGCGTGTTCGTGACCGCGAGCCGAACCGGCTGGCCTTCCTTGAGGCGAACCAGCGGACCCGGCACGCTGCCGTTGACGGCGATCGCGTGTCCGCGACGCCCCTGCACGACACGAGGCCCTTCGCCGATTGTCAGAGCGATGTCGCGGCCCGACACCTCGTCGAAACCGGGGCGGATCGCCCCGTTGTGCAGATCACCTCCTCGGGCCCATGCCGGGACGGTGTACGCTAGCCCCATAAACGTCGCGGCTTGGGCGCTACGGGTCAGAAATCTGCGGCGGTCAAAAGCAAATGGTTGAGTGGGTTTCGTGGTGCTCATACCCAGCCTTACGCATGAACTGCGATTAGGCCTCAAACATATCCGAGTTTTTTTCGCGCAGGCGCTGACGGGCACGGTACACGCGCATTTCGACCGTCTTCTCTGTCACGCCAAGTAACTGCGATACCTCGCGGTGGCTTCGTCCTTCCACGGCGACCAGGACCAGCGCTTCACGTAGCCGGACTGGCAACCTTTCGATTGCCCGCGAGACTTCATGGAGTAATTGTCGGTCGGCAACGTGGGTTTCGGTGCCTGGCTCGTCAGAGGCAATCGGAATCTCCGGATCGAACGATCCAATGCCCAAAAATTGTGATACCTTGCGCCGCCGGAGCCTGTCGCGGCATTTGTTGAGTGTTACGGTTGTAAGATAAGCCGCAATCGGTTTGGCGGGGTCCAGCTTGGCTCGAGCTACCCATGTTGATGCAAGAGCAGTCTGCAGAGCGTCCTCGGCCTCTTCCGAAGATCCAAGCATTCGGCGGGCGAGCCCAAGCAGTCGCGGCAAATGGGGTTCGACAAGCCGGCCGAATGCCGTCCTGTTACCAGCCCTGACCTTTTCGACGAGGCCGGATTCAAGAGTGTCGTCGAGCCCCTGCACGAATGGTCATTCGTCGGCTTCGCCGGTCAGCGACAAGGAAACCTGACGATCAAACCGCGCCTTCTGCTCGGGTTTCAGCAGAGCGCGCATCGCGAAAACATGGCCAACTGTGGCCTTCTGTAGATCGCCCATGCGACCGTGCACATCGTCGATGGCTGCGGCTACCTTGGGGCCGTATTCGTGCTCCTCGTCCATGGCGACCGCGAGCCTGGCATTAGCTGCGCGAAGGGAGTGTTCAAGTTCATTTCGCTCGACGGTGAACCGCGCCTCGAGCCGCTCGAGCCGCTCCCTCTGTGAAGCGTCGAGGTCGAGCTCCTCGTGGACAAAGTCGTGCAGCGTCTGCGGATGTGCGACACCGCGCCATTCGCCTATGGCAAACGCTCCGATACACCCGGCCGCCAAAGCAAGAAGAGCGGCAATTGCAAATTGGAATGCGCTGATCTTCATGGTTCGACGTGGAGCAACGCAGCAGGAGAAAGGTCTGCACCATCGACAAGGCGGAAGCTTGCGGCCTCGGCACTTGCCGGCGCTGCGGTAGCACCAATACCTGCACCGAGACCGACGAAAGCCATGGCCGCAAACAATGCCAGGCGTGTACGCTCCGACGACCTCTCCTCAAGCTGACCCGCTCGCATCCAGACGCCGTCCATGAAGCCGTCGGACACCGACGGGGCGGGCATGTTCCCCAGGTCCGCCAACGCGTGCTCTAAGAGTTCGTTCTTGTTCATTCGGTTCAATTCCTTCGCTACCTATACGAAGTCGGCGCATTTGGCCCTCGAAACTTTTTTCGAGGGCTTCGAATGGTTGACGCGTATTTCGAGCATGACGGTCCTTCGCATCCTTCGGTCTCACTTCGCCATCCTGCTGGTCGCTGCTCTTTCCTTGCCAGTTGATGCCAGTGCGCACGATGGCCACAAGAAAGACATGAGCGATGCCGAGATGGCGCAGATGGAAATGCATGGAGACGCGGACATGCATGGAGCGCCGTCGGCGGCTCGCGATCATTTGGCCTCGGGAAAGACCGAACCCGCCGCCACGACGGCTGCAACGCCAGTGACGGCCGAGCAGGCTCTCGAGGCGAAAATCGCGGAGAACCGGATAACCTCTGCGGGGGACCTGCTCGGGCGACTTCATCCTGTTGCGGCACACTTCCCCATCGCCCTGCTCTTGATGGCTGCAATCGCTGAAATCTTGTTGTTCATGCGTCCAGCATGGGGGCTTGAAATAACCGTACGCTTTCTCGTTTCCGGTGGAGCTGCCGGCGCTGCAGCGGCCGCTGTCTTCGGTTGGTTTGCCGGTGGCTGGCGCCTGGAAGATCGTTCGGAGACACTCGCTCTCCATCGATGGAACGGGACGGCAATCGCGGCTGTCGCGATCATGGCCGCATGGCTGGCCTTCCGCCCTGGAAGCAGGAAGGCACTCCGTTTCGTAATCGCCCTACTGGCGGTTGCCCTGGTCATCCAGGGCTATCACGGCGGCGAAATGGTGTTTGGCCCCAATCATCTTGGTTTGGAGTAACCTCTATGCAAACGACCTTTTTCAAGCGGATGCCGACACTAGGCCTGCTTCCTCTGATCACCGCCAGCCTGGCCGCCTGCGACGCGCCCTCCGACCCTGCACCTGATAAGAGCGCGGCGAGCGAGGCAACAATCGACACGCCCGCTGCTACGACAACAGCCACGCCGGCTGCGGTCGCGAATTCTGCTGTGAGTGACGATCCCGTTCCGACCACCACTGCCGCACCATCGCCCAGTCCAAAGCCCGCAGTAGCGCCAGCCAAGCCCAAGACTGGTGCGGCGACGCCCGGGCCCGCCCGGCCAGCACCGGCACCCTCACCAACCGCCTCGAACGATCCGCACGCCGGTCACGACATGACCGGCATGTCGGACGAAGACATGAAAGCAATGGGACACGAGTGATCATGACAAAGCCAGCCTTCGAAACTCGTCGCCTGCTTCCGCTCTTCGGTGCGATGCTGCTTGCAGCATGCGCCGGTGCCGCCCAAGCCGCCACCTACACCATGTTCCGCGATCCCAGTTGCGGATGCTGCGAAGACTGGGCAGATCATGTTCGCGCAGGCCTTTCTGCGGAGGTTGCCGTACAGGACAGCCCGGACATGGCAGCCGTCAAGGACGGGCATCAGGTGCCCGATGAGCTGCGTTCGTGTCACACGATGGTAGTGGATGGCTATGTAATCGAGGGCCATGTCCCCGCAGCCGATATTGCGCGCCTTCTTCGTGAGCGCCCTGCGGGCATCGAGGGACTGGCTGTAGCCGGAATGCCTCTTGGATCGCCCGGCATGGAAATGAACGGCCAGACCCAACCCTATCAGGTGATCGCTTTCGGCAAATCAGGCCGTACCGTCTTCAATACCTACAACTGATCACGACGAGGAGAATCGACATGAAAATACTGATTGGATTGGTCGCAGGTCTGTCGCTGGCCGGACCCGCTCTGGCGCAGTCAAGCGAGGCGCCCGCAAGCGATGCTCAGGCATCCGGCGAAAAGCCCGAGATGTGCGAGATGATGCACAACGGGATGAAAATGCAGGGCATGATGATGAAGGGCAAGGATGGCAAGATGTCCTGCTGTATGATGGACCACTCCAAGATGGATCATGGTATGATGGGTGATCATCAGTCAGGCGCCAAGCCCGATGGTGACACTCCGTCTGCGGAAGCGCCTGCAGAAGATCACGCGACGCATAAGGGTCATGGTCCGGGTTGAGCCGACCTCATGACACAAAAATCATAGCCCTGTTGGGCGAGCAGTTCAGCGAGCTTGCTTTTCCAGCAGGGCAATAAGTTCGGCGATCTTGGTTCGCTGATCATCCTTTGAGCCAAGTTCGACCGCTTCTTCCAGGCAATGGCTCGCGTGGATTTTGAGCACTTCCATGCGGGCTGAGCGCAAGGCGGCCTCCATTGCCGCAAACTGCTGGAGGATGTCGATGCAATACCGGTCCTCTTCCATCATCTTGGCAATGCCACGAGCTTGGCCTTCGATCCTGCGCATGCGCGCGATCTCTTTCTCGAACTTCGTCTTCATACGCTGTTCCATGCCAGCTTTGTCTCCTCGCGCCAATCTCCCCCGAGGCGTTACGACACTTGATTTTCCGTAGGTCATATACTATACCCCCCTAAAGTATATTGAGAGGAGAGTCGACATGTCGAATTCGTCCGATGTTCCGAGCATCAAGGTGTGGGGATGGACGCTCAGCGTCTTTCTCCTAGCGTCCTATCTGATTTGCATAGGCTTCGGCCTCGCGGTTCCTGGCAGGTTTCACATGGTTGAAGCATGGGCACCCCTCCTGCCGGGCTTCGAGTGGTTGACGCCCCTTGGGTTCGCCGCCGGGGCGATCGGCAGCTTTCTTTATGGCTGGTACATCGCCGTCATCGCGGTCCCGCTGTATAGGTACTTCAGCAAGCGGGGCGCCTGAATTCTCGAGATAGAGGCAAGGGCAATGCAAGAGAAAGATCAACCGTCGCTCACTTTTCTCGGTGCAACCGGGACTGTCACGGGCTCCCGCTACCTCGTCGAACAGGGGCGACGGCGGATCTTGATCGATTGCGGTCTTTTTCAGGGTTTCAAGCAGTTGCGCCTCCGCAACTGGAACCCCTTTCCGGTACCGCCGGAAAGCATCAGCGATGTGCTCCTTACGCATGCTCACCTGGATCACTCAGGCTATTTACCCGCGCTTGTTCGGAACGGGTTCCGCGGCAAGATTCACGCCACGCCGTCGACCACCGAACTCTGTGGCCTTCTGTTACCCGACAGCGGGCATCTGCAGGAAGAGGAAGCCCGATATGCAAGGCGCAAGGCCTTTTCGAAGCATCGCGACCCGCAGCCTCTTTACACGCTGGATGATGCGAAGGCCGCGCTCGGGCATTTTGATCCGGTTTCGTTCGATACGGCGCTCGATATGGGCGACGGCATATCGGCGCGCTTTATACCTGCTGGGCACCTGCTGGGCGCGGCATCGATACGGCTGACCATCGACGGGCGCGTCCTCCATTTCAGCGGCGATGTCGGGAGGCCGACAGACCCGATGATGCGCAGTCCCGATCGATTTTCTGGAGCAGACATACTCGTAACCGAGTCGACTTATGGCAATCGCACGCATCCTTCGGTCGATGCCGAGGCCGAACTGGCCGAGGTCATCAATAAGGTTGTGGGCCGGGGAGGGACAATCCTCGTGCCGGCATTCGCTGTCGGACGGGTCCAGGGGGTTATGCTTCAGATAGCGCGGCTGCGCGAACGTGGAGAAATCCCTGACATGCCAGTCTATCTTAATACACCCATGGGCGCCAACGCGACCGACATCTATCATCGGCATCACGGCGAGCATCGCGTGAGCAGGGATGATTGCAAGGCCATGTTTGACCTCGCCGAGCGAGTCCGCACGGTCGAGGAATCGAAAGCGTTGAATCGGTTGACCACCCCGAAGATCATCATCTCCGCCAGCGGCATGCTGACCGGCGGCCGCATCCTGCACCACGTCGTCAGCTTCGGCCAAGACCCGAAGAACGCGATCGTACTCTCCGGTTTCCAGGCCGGGGGCACCCGTGGTGCTGCGCTCGTTCAAGGAAAGCGTACGCTTCGAATTTTCGGTGACGAGATTCCAATCCGTGCTGAAGTTATCCAGCTTGAAGGACTTTCCGGCCATGCGGATGCGGACGAATTGCTAGCGTGGATGGGCAAGGCGAAGCCGCCGCAAATGACTTATGTGACGCATGGTGAACCTGATGCCGCAGATGCCTTGCGCTTCCGGATCGAACACGAGCTCGGCTGGGATGTCCGTGTGCCAGAACACCTCGAACGAGTTTCGATCAGGTCCCCGCAATGAGCGACAATGTTCACTCCATTCCGCTTGTTCGTGCCGGTATCGATACCTACCGCCAACCGGTGGTCTTCATGCACAAGGATTGCCACCTCTGCCGGGCAGAGGGCTTCAGCTCGCTGACCCGGGTCGAAATCACACTTCGTGAACGGAAGATCATCGCTTCGCTGAACGTGGTCACCGATGCCGATTGGCTCGCGCCGGACATTGCAGCTCTCAGCAACTCGGCTTGGACCAGTCTTGGTGTCCGGCCGGGGGAAAAGGGCTTCTTCGGACACGCAGAACCGGCAGAGAGCACATCTGCCATTCGCGCCAAAGTCTACGGTCAGAAGCTGGCGCAGGACGACTTTGGGGCAATCGTCAAAGATGTTCTGGCCTTCCGCCTTTCCGATCTAGACCTCGCTGCCTTCATCGCATCGTGCGCGGGAGATCGGTTGGACGTCGATGAGACAATTGCCCTGACCCGTGCAATGAAGGATGCGGGGCAAACCCTCGACTGGGGCGAGGGGCTGGTCCTCGACAAGCACTGCGTTGGCGGCCTTCCTGGCAATCGCACTACGCCGATCGTGGTCGCCATCGTAGCGGCTGCGGGCTTCCGCATCCCCAAGACCTCGAGCCGGGCGATCACTTCTCCGGCCGGGACCGCCGATACCATGGAGGTGATGACCCCGGTCGCGCTGAAGATCGCGGACCTGCGCCGGGTAGTCGAAGCCGAAGGAGGATGCCTTGCATGGGGCGGCGAGCTCGACCTCAGCCCGGCCGACGACTTGCTGATAAGGATCGAACGCCCGCTCGATTTCGATAGCGACGGTCAACTCGTGGCGAGTGTCCTGTCCAAGAAGGCTGCTGCGGGCTCGACCCGCGTCCTTATCGATATTCCGGTGGGACCTACCGCCAAGGTTCGGTCGCAAGAAGCGGCTGTGTCGTTGGCAGCCAGAATGGAATCTGTTGCTGCTGCGCTCGGCCTCCAGCTGCGTATTCACGTGAGCGATGGATCGGCGCCGGTCGGGCGCGGTATCGGGCCCTCGCTCGAGGCACGCGACGTGCTCGCCGTCCTGAGGCGACAGGCTGATGCGCCTTCGGACTTGCGTGAACGTGCGCTCGATCTTGCCGGTTCGCTGCTTGAGCTTGCTCAGGGCAATGGGCCGATCGGGCGCGAACAAGCAGAAACGCTCCTCGCCAGCGGTGCAGCGGAGGCCAAATTTCGCGCAATCTGCGAGGCACAAGGGGGCTTTTTCGAGCCCGGGCTTGCCCCGTTCCATGCGGTCGAGACGGCGCCTGTTGGCGGTGTGATCGCAGAGATCGACAACCGAAGGATCGCGCGGATCGCCAAACTCGCCGGCGCGCCCGGTCGGAAGACCGCCGGGGTACTATTGCACAAGCGGCCTGGCGAGCGTGTCGATCAGGGCGATCCTCTCTACGAAATCCACGCCGAAACCTCGGGCGAGCTCGATTGGGCAAGAGACTATGCGCGCTCGAGCGCTACGGCGTTCACGATTGGTGATGGGCAATGAGCGTCCTTCTCGTCTTTCCAGGGATGGAAGCGCTTGCCACGCAGATTGTCGAGCGAACCGGGAATCATGCCCACCCGGTCGATCTGCACCATTTTCCAGACGGTGAAACCCTCGTCACTTTGCCCGAACAGCTTGTCGATCAGGACGTAGCTATCCTCGCGACCCTGCACGAACCAGACCCCCTCGCGCTCCCTTTGACCTTTGCAGCCAGCACTGCGCGGGAGTTCGGAGCAAGGTCCGTCGGCCTCATCGCGCCCTATCTTGCCTACATGCGCCAGGACCAGCGCTTCGCTCCCGGTCAGGCCGTCAGCGCGCCGATATTCGCACGCTTTCTTCAGGAGAGCATCGACTGGATGGTTACTGCCGATCCGCACCTCCACCGGGTTCATTC
Source organism: Sphingomonadales bacterium BRH_c3 (assembly GCA_001515985.1). Classification (GTDB taxonomy): domain Bacteria; phylum Pseudomonadota; class Alphaproteobacteria; order Sphingomonadales; family Sphingomonadaceae; genus Erythrobacter. The sequence goes on from LOET01000084.1 coordinate 14,615, forward strand.
GCTTGGCGAGTTGTTCGAAATCCCCACGCGGCGCGTCGAGACTGCACCGCTGCTTGCCGAATGGATCAAGCCGAACGTGCCTGACGCAGTGTTGCTCGGCCCGGATGGCGAGAGCCGGCAGTGGGTTGCCGAGGTCGCACAGCGCGCGGGCCGTCCATTCGAGGTCTTGGAGAAGGTTCGCAGCGGAGATCGCGAGGTGCAGGTAAGCGTTCCTCAAAGCGAGGCGCTGCTGGGTGGAACGCCCGTCATCCTAGACGATATTGCGTCCTCGGGTCGGACGATGATCGAGGCGATCGCGCGACTGGCCGATGCCGGATGCAGCCCGCCCATTTGCGTTGTCATCCACGCTGTCTTTTCGGGCGATGCCTACAACCAGATCCTCAATGCTGGTGCTGCGCGGATCGTCACCACCAACTCCATTTTCCATGAGAGCAACGCAATCTCGTTGGCTGGCCCCTTGTCCGATGCCGCCGCCGAACTAACCGATAACACGTGACCCAAGAGTAACGCCCATGAACGAGCAAGAACTTCAACACGACGAACATCATTGCCACCAACACGGTCATGGCGACAAGGCGCCGAAGGATGGACGCTACGATAGCGTCCCGGAAGGTTACGCCGGTGCGGTATATACATGCCCCATGCACCCGCAGGTGCGGCAAACGCACCCGGGCTCCTGTCCCATTTGCGGTATGGGTCTGGAGCTCGAATCCGCGGCGATGCTGGATGAGGGACCGAACCCGGAACTCATCGATTTCACACGGCGCTTCTGGGTGGGAACGGTTCTCACAATTCCTTTGCTCGTCCTTACAATGGGGCCACTGCTAGGGTTCTCCGGCATTCGCGAATTCCTTGGAGAACGCGCCACCCTTTGGATCGAACTGGTATTGGGGACGCCGGTGGTCCTTTGGTGCGGCTGGCCTTTCCTGGTACGCGGCTGGAATTCGTTCCGAACGATGAACCTCAACATGTTCTCGCTTATCGGGATGGGCGTGATCGCGGCCTGGCTGTTCAGCGTGGTGGCTGTAATAGCTCCGGATATTTTCCCTGACGGCTTCCGCGATGCCGAGGGCCATGTCGGCGTCTATTTCGAAGCAGCAGCGGTTATCGTGACGCTGGTCCTGCTAGGGCAAGTCATGGAACTGCGTGCTCGCGAAGGCACAGGCAAGGCAATCCGCGCGTTGCTCGACCTTGCAGCGAAGACCGCGCGGGTCATCCGTGATGATGGCAGCGAGGAGGAGATCCCGCTCGAACACGTCCATGTCGGCGACCGCCTGCGCGTGCGACCCGGCGAGAAAGTGCCGGTCGATGGCCAAGTCGTCGATGGCAGGTCCTCCGTCGATGAAAGCATGATTACTGGCGAGCCTGTTCCGATCGAGAAGGTCGCTGGCGATCCCGTCACCGGGGCAACGATCAACGGCACTGGCAGCCTCGTGATCGAAGCCAAGCGGGTTGGATCGGACACCATGCTTTCGCAAATCGTCGAGATGGTGGCAGCCGCGCAGCGTTCGCGCGCGCCGATCCAGAAATATGCGGACAAGGTCGCCGGCTGGTTCGTGCCGGTAGTGATCGGGGTGGCCGTGCTCGCGTTCATCGCCTGGGCCATCTGGGGACCAGAACCCACCCTGGCCTATGCCCTGGTCGCCGCAGTTGCCGTGCTGATCATCGCCTGCCCCTGTGCGCTTGGCCTGGCCACTCCCATGTCGATCATGACCGCGACCGGCAGGGGCGCGCAAGCTGGCGTGCTGATCAAGAACGCCGAAGCGCTGGAACGCTTCGAGAAGATCGACACGCTGATCGTCGACAAGACCGGAACGCTCACCGAGGGCAAGCCAAAGCTTGTGGCCGTCCTGCCCCAGCCGGGAATGGATGAAGAGGAAGTCTTGCGAGTGGCCGCATCGCTCGAACGCGGCTCCGAACATCCCCTGGCGGAAGCCATTGTGAATGGTGCCGAGGAGCGAGGCATCGCCTTGGTTGAAGCCACGGAGTTCGAGGCGGTCACCGGCAAGGGTGTGCAGGGCAAAGTCGATGGGCAAGCGGTAGCGCTCGGTAACAAGGCGATGATCGAGGACCTCGGCCTCACCGCGGGTGATCTGGTCGAAAGGGCCAACCAACGCCGTGATGAAGGCGAAACCGTGATGTTCGTAGCCATCGAAGGCGTGATTGCCGGGCTCGTTAGCGTGGCTGATCCGGTCAAGGAAACCACGCCAGATGCGCTCAACGCACTGCACGCGCTTGGCCTGCGCATCATCATGGCGACGGGCGACAACGAGCGCACCGCCAAGGCTGTCGCAGCGCGGCTCGGTATCGACGAAATCCGCGCCGACGTCCTGCCCGAAGACAAAGCCCGCATCATTCGCGAATTGCAGAATGGCGGGGCCAGGGTGGCCATGGCAGGCGACGGGGTGAACGATGCCCCCGCACTGGCACAGGCCGATGTCGGCATCGCCATGGGCACCGGCGCCGATGTCGCTATCGAAAGCGCAGGCATAACTCTCGTGAAGGGCAATCTCGACGGGATCGTCCGTGCTCGCCGACTTGCCCAAGCGACCATGCGCAACATCCGGCAGAATTTGTTCTTCGCGCTGATCTACAATGCTGCCGGCGTGCCCGTTGCAGCAGGGGTGCTCTATCCGGTCATGGGAATGCTCATCAGTCCGATGTTCGCCGCGTTTGCGATGAGTGCATCCTCGATCTCGGTGGTCCTCAACTCCCTGCGCTTGCGGACGGCAAGGCTGTGACGGAAGAGCACCATAACCACAGTGCTGGTCAGCATTCGCACGGCGGATCAGAAGAAAAGGGAAGCATCACGCTCGGCGGCGCTGTTGCCATGGGCACCGGCGTGATGATCGGCGCGGGTATCTTCGCACTCACCGGACAGATCGCAGAACTCGCCGGACCATTGTTCCCGCTGTCATTCATCGCCGGCGCCATCGTCACTGCCTTGGCGGCATACAGCTACATCAAGATGTCCAACGCCTGGCCATCTTCAGGCGGCATCGCGATGATCCTGCAGAAGGCATATGGCCCCGGCACCGTAGCCGCTGCGGCTTCGCTGCTTATGGCGCTTTCGATGGTGATCAACGAGAGCCTCGTCGCGCGCACATTTGCCACCTATGCGCTTCGCCCCTTCGAGATGCAGGACAATGGCCTGCTGCAGTCTGCACTCGCCCTGGCGCTGATCGTGTTCGCCTATCTCGTGAATGCTTCGGGCAATCGCTCGGTGAGCATGGTCTCGATTGTCATGTCCGCGATCAAGATCGGCGGTATCGCGATCTTCGCCATTGCCGCGCTCTGGGTGAGCGGGTTCTCAGGCGGAGCTTTTGCCGAACCCACAACCGGATTCGGATGGGAAGGCATGGTTGCTTCCGTCGCCTTCTCGATCCTTGCCTTCAAGGGCTTCACGACTATCACGAACAGCGGCGGCGAGATCGTTGACCCACACCGCAATGTCGGGCGCACGATCATGATCGCCATCGGCATTTGCGTGGTGACTTACCTCCTCGTTGCAGCCGCAGTGGGGGCAAGCCTTGGTATCGACGAAATCGTGGCGGCGCGCGATTACTCGCTGGCGGCAGCGGCCGAACCCGCGCTTGGCCGCGTAGGGTTCTGGTTCACGATTGTGATCGCCGTTACCGCCACCGCTTCCGGCGTCGTGGCGAGCGTGTTCGCCGTATCCCGCATGCTGACAATGCTCACCGAGATGAAGATGATTCCGCACAGCCATTTCGGCATGAAGGGCAGCCTGCGCAGCCACCTGTTGGTCCACACAGTGGTGGTCGCCGGAGTCCTCGCGGTCCTGTTCGACCTTTCCCGCATCGCTGCCCTTGGCGTGTTCTTCTACCTGGTGATGGACATGCTCGTACATTGGGGCGTCTTGCGGAACCTGCGCAAGGAAATCGGTGCGCGGGCCGAGATCCTTCTGGCAGCACTGGCAGCTGATCTGGTCGTCCTGGGAGCCTTCACGTGGACCAAGTTGCAGAGCGACGCGATGATCGTTCTTTATGCCGTGCTGGGGATCGCAATTGTCTTCTTTGGAGAGCATCTGTTCCTGCGCCGCAAAGAAGCGAACGAAGACGAGCTCGCCTAGCGGCGCCATCTTCGGGTCATGGAGGTAAAGGTCATTTCGGGTTCTGGAGAAAATGGCGAGCAGGCCGAAAGCCATCCCGAAGTGTGGCTGGCCGTTCAGGGCTTCCTCGTCGCCTTCCTCTGGGAAATGCTCCAGATGCCGTTCTACGTGATGGATGGCATGACAGCCTGGGCAGTAACGAAGAGCTGTGCGCTCGCGTCTCTTGGCGATGCGGGCATCATGGTTGGTGCGGCATGGATCGCTGATCGCCTAACCGGCGGCGGTCTCTGGCACGAACGTCTGAGTTCGCCGCCCGTGGGGATATTCCTGGGTGTTGGACTGGCCGCAACCGCTGCGATCGAGTGGATGGCGCTGCGGAGCGACTGGGGTTGGAGCTATTCCCAATCAATGCCGACACTGTTCGGCATTGGGGTAGTGCCTCTCGCCATGTGGGTAGTCGTCCCACTGGCTTCGCTGGGCTTGGCGAGACGAATGGCTTGAACACCCATTAAGCTGCCCTACGAATTTCCATTATACAACATCGACTTATCCTGGCGGGCAAGGCATTGATCGGGGCACCTTGAGACCTTCACCGTTCAGGCGCAGCGTTTCCTCTCTGGGAACGAAACGGTTTCGCGTCCCGTTAAAAACAGCAAACGGAGATGGAGAAGCAGCCATATCAATTGCCCTGCTAATAGGCGTAATTCTGTTCATCGCGGCCTTGTGGATGCACATCGGCATGATCCACTTGGCGAAGCGCGCAGTTGCGACAAGCGCGCCCGGCTCTTTGAACTTGGGCCTCGCGTATCTCATCGTTCTCGCCAGTCACCTGATCGTGACGGGCCTTTTTGCTGTTGGGTTTGCCGGTGCAGCCGGTCTCGGGCTCGGCGGTTTCGAGAAAGGGCCCGTTATGAGCGCCATGGACCTATACTACTTCTCGCTCATCAATATCACCACGCTCGGACTCGGAGACATCTATCCGACCGGGCACCTACGCGCGCTTGCAGGGATCGAATCCCTAACCGGCTTCCTTCTGATCAGCTGCACGGCGCAATTCGTTTTCCAGACAATGGCGAAACAGGAGAAATGATCGATGACTGAGCATAAGCAACATCACGGCGATGGGGGCAACTACTGGCGCTTCATGGCGATGGTGGCGACGTCGACCGCGATCATGTTCGGTTTGATGTATCTCAACACGTACGAAATCGATCACGTGTTCTGGAGCGAAACGCGCTTCTGGATGACCTTCGTCATGGGCGGCATGATGATGATCGTAATGCTGCTCTTCATGTGGGGCATGTACAAGGACAAGACCAAGAACTTCATCATCCTGGGCGTCGGTGCCCTGACTTTTGCGGTGGCGCTATGGCTGGTCCGCAGTCAGGCGACTGTAAACGACGAAGAATACATGTCAGCGATGATCCCGCATCACTCGATCGCAATCATGACGAGCGCGCGGGCTGAGATCACCGACCCGCGTGTTCGCAAACTTGCAGACTCCATCATCGAAGCGCAGGTCAAGGAAATCGCCGAGATGAAGATGCTGATCGAAGACATTGAGACCAATGGCGAAATGGGCGACGACACGCCACTCCCCGCGCGGACGACTGATCTCACACCGGAGCTATTGCAGGAAGCCGAAAAGGCGGTCGAACGTCGTATCAGTCCGGCGGTGCGCGACGAGGTCACGGTGGGCGAATAAAGGCTCCACGCAGATTTATCCCGCAATTCGCGAAAACGCGAATTTGCGGGATAAAAACCCGATGGGATGGCTGTGCGGGGTTGGTTCGCTGACTGCTTTTGCGGACTTGTGTGGGCGATGCCAAGACGGGAAAAGTGTTGGTGCCGAGTCCTGAAAAAGGCATCGAACCAATGCATTAGACGGATTTTGAGGGCCTTTTGAGGGCTTTTTAGAGGCGACCGAATTCCTAACTATCGGATAAGACCTAGAAAATTAGTTCGAATGTGATGCCTCTTCTGGGGCAGGTCAGTAACCTGCATCCTCCGGGATGGTCAGGATATTCTTGCCATCTCGCTGCAAGACCCGCGGCAGGACAGGCACGATCGTGCGCGCCAGCGCGCGATCTACGCAGTCCGCAGCACTGTTCGCCTTGGACAACAGTTCCAGGTTCAGTCGGGTCGGGAAAATGACCGTGCGCTCGCCCGATTTGCCCATCTCCAGAGCACGATTGGGTGACAGCCATTCTGCATCCACCGTCTCATAGCCATCGCACGCGGCAATCTGGCGTTCGGGGGCTCGAGCGACGTAGAACCAGGTGTCAAACCGTTTCTTCATGAAGACCGGGGTAATCCACCGGGCAAAATCGGTGAGACTGTCGAGCCGCAAGATCACATCGGACTGCCGGACGACATCGAGGAACGATCTTTCGCCCTGTTCGACTGCCCTGCGGCTGTCCGGGTCACAGGCCCCTTCGAAAGGGCTGCCATCGCGGTTGACCGCCAGCAAAATGCCAGCCTCCTCGTAAGCTTCGCGGATCGCAGCGATCTTTAAAATTCTCTGGGTCGTATCGACCTGATCCCACCCGTCAGAGTAAGCGGCCCATTCCTCCAAAGAATCATCTGAATGGGGTTTCCCGCCAGGGAAGACCAGTGCTCCAGATGCGAAGTCGATCTGATGATGTCGCTTCACCATGAGAACCTGAAACTCCGGTTCATCCCGCACCAGCAGCATGGTGGCGGCAGGCACCGCCTCGGCAGGTTTCTGCTCGGTCATTTCCACTCTTCTCCCCGGATGTAGCCAATATCGGTGCCGGGCGGCCGTGATCGAAGCGTTTCCAGCGTATGGTCTTATCAGTTCCATCTAGGAATGAGTGCTAATCCCGCGCAAGCCAGAACAATTCCTGCCAGTAACAACGATTGGTCGGCCAGCAAAGCGGCAGAGACGATCAACGCGCCGACCACGGGACCCTTGACGGGGGTGCTGCGGTGCCCTTCCCGCGTCAGATGGTTCAGACTGGCTGGGTCGATGGAAACCTGAATCGTACCCGATCGAGCGACCGAGGTAACGTTCTCGATTAGCTCGGGCAGCGATGCCGAGAAATCCAGCAGGCCACTGCGGACCTTGGCCAAATGATCCCGCGCGGCTCCGATCGAAAATCGCTCGGCAAACAATTGCATCACGATCGGCTTCGTTTCTTCGGCGATATTGTAGTCCGGCGCCAAAGAGCGAACGAAGCCCTCTGCGGTCAGCAGGGTGCGCAGCAAAATAGCGAGGTCGGGCGGCAATACGAGGCGATAATCGCGCAATAATCCGAAAACCCGATCGAAAATTGCCGCGAATTCTATCCCGGCAAGAGCTGTGCCGCTAAATTCCGCGATCAGCTCATCCAGGTCCATCACCAATTGCGCGCGATCCACGAGTGGATTGCCTGCCCAGTCGAGCAGCAGATCGGCCACCTTGTCTATCTGTCCGTTCGCGATAGCGAAAATCAGTCGGACGATTTCCTGACGCCGCGCGCCGCTGAGAAAGCCGACCGAGCCGAAATCGATGAAGCCTACCTGGTTCCCTTCCATCCAGAAGACGTTGCCGGGATGCGGGTCGCCATGAAACTCTCCATTGAGAAGGATCATCCGTAGCACTGCATCGGCATAGCGCTTCGCGAACTGGGCATTCCCTGCCGGATCAGTTGCCGGGTGCCGCGACGCGGGCTTTCCGCCCAGGGCTTCCTGCACATTGATCGTCAAGCCTGTGAGTTCCCAGTGGATCGCGGGCGTCTTCACCCCAAGCATCTCCAGATAACCGCCAATCCTTTCACAGGCACGTGCTTCTGCCGCCAGGTCCATCTCCCGCGCTAAATTCTTGGCGAATGTCTGAAGGAATTCCACGGGTCGATAGCGGGCAATGTCGCTTGACCGACGCTCGGCGAGGCCCGCGAGCCGTGTCAACACCCTCATGTCCGCCTCGATCCTAGACGCCATGCCGGGTCGGCGGATTTTCACGATAGTCTCGCTTCCGTCCAGCAGGGTTGCGACATAAGTCTGCGCGATAGAGGCTGAGGCGATCGGGTTTCTCTTGAAAGCGGCGAATTCACGTTCCCAGTCGCTGCCCCAAGCCGATACAATCACCGGTTCGATCTTATCGAACGGCAGCGGTTCCACCTGGTCGTGGAGAGTGCCGAACGCGGAAATCCAGGGTTGTGTAAACAGATCGCTTCTGGTCGCCAGGAGCTGGCCAAGCTTTATTCCGACAGGGCCGACATCGCGCAACAGCGCCACCACCGATGCAGGACGCAAGTCCTCGGTATCTGGCTCATTCTCCGAAACCGGCATAAAGCCAAGCAAGCTTCCGAGATTTTTCAGACCGTGCCGGGCGAAAATCTGACCGAGTTCTGCTAGCCGCGTCAGTTCACCGACACTGTTTTCCAGATCATGCTTCATCGGCTTTCTTCGCAAGTGTCAGCCTGCTTCTGATTCTCCGCAACTTTTCGAAGCATCGTACGCAGGAGGTCGATTTGAGGCGCAGACATTCCCTTCCAGAGAATTTCGTGGAGTCGATCAGCCGCTTCGCGCAGTTCCGGCCAGATGGTTCTTACTTGCTCGGTGAGGTGGAGGTTCCAAACTCTTCGATCGTGCGCCGCCCGCTCTCGCTCGATCAAACCTTTTTCAACCAAAACTGCGACAGCCTGTCCTATCGTCGCCGATTCAAGCTCGAGCAGGCGAGAAATCTCGGTCTGTGTTAGCGTAGGTTCTCGCAACAAGGACGCGATGATCCGCCATTGTGTTTGATTGAGGTCGAGCCCCACGATCAGAGCGTCGAAGGTCCGCCGAGCGGTCCTGTTCACCTCTTCTAGCAAATAAAGGATGTCATCCTTTTCGTTGGGGGCGTAATCACGTATCTCATCTTTCGGCATATGCTTATCCATAGCGCTATCTTGGAAGGCTCGCGCATGCCTGGCGTGTTCAAGCTCAGCGTCAACCATATTCGCTAGCAGTGCCGCCATGCAAACACTCGCTGATTTCACGCTACAGCAGAAACTGAATCCGATGGTCGCTCAAGCTGATAAGGAACCGAACGGCGCTGGGTGAGTGCGGGGGCTCCGGCCACCTCGCCTGCCACGACTGCCGGGATGTTATGATCGCATGCGCTCGGCGTCCCTCATCTGAGCATCAGACCCCCTGAAGGGCAAACGCGGGCGTGAACGCGGGGCATGGGCTCGATTTCGAGTGATTATGGCTCGCTGCCCAGATTGTCACGCATCCTAGCCAGCGATCCGCGTAAGCGCTCCAGTTCCCCAAAACGGATCCCCCCGAGCAAGCGAGCATACATTGCATCAGCTTCTACTCGCATCTTGGGAAGTAGCTCGATTGCGGCAGGGCGTAAATGAACCCGCCAAACGCGCCTGTCGTTCTTCGCGCCTGCGTCTTTCCACCAGCTCAAGTTCTTCCAGGCGATCAATAGTCTGGCCGATGCTAGCGCGCTCTAGCTTCAGTTCCCGAGCCAGCTCTGTCTGGGTCATGCCTGGGCTCCGAAAGATAAGCCAATATACGCCATTGCGTCCGCGTGAGCCCGAATTGTTCAACCGAAGAATCGGCGGTCCTGCGCAAACGCCGGGTCACTTCCTCCATAAGAAAGAACAGCCGATCGGTATCGGTGAGGGAACTTGCCCCCCTTTGTATCCGCGTCCTAGCCCGTCATGGCAGCCATCTAGGGCAACCTACCATAGCGGATCAGGAAATAAAGCCGTTTACTGTAAATCGATTTACAATATGAGGTTGCGGTATGCAGTCGCAAACTTTCCATATCGGGGGAGATGGTGGCATCTCCATAGCAGCCGAAGCGACCGGAAATGCCGATGCTTTACCGGTCTTACTCGCGCATGGGGGCGGCCAGACCCGTCACGCATGGAAACGTGTCACAGCCGATCTCGCCAATGCGGGATTTCGTCCGATCGCAATTGATATGCGCGGTCATGGCGACAGCGAATGGTCTGCCGAGGGCGCTTACGAAACGCGCGACTTCGCTTCAGATCTCGTTGCGATCGCTTCAAAAATGGACCGCAAGCCAGCGCTCGTCGGGGCCTCCCTTGGCGGGCTGGCCGGACTGATCGCCGAAGGACACCTTGCGCCGGGCCGCTTCGCGTCGCTCACTCTCGTCGACATCGCGCCGCGTATGGAGACGGGGGGCGTTATGCGCGTAGTCGGCTTTATGGAGGAGCACGTGGAGACCGGTTTCTCTTCACCGGACGAAGCGGCAGAGGTCATCGCGCGCTACATGCCACATCGCCGCAAGCGCGGAGCCGGCAAGGGCTTACGGCGCTATCTGCGAGAGAAGGAAGACGGCCGCTACTACTGGCATTGGGATCCGGCCTTTATCCGCAACATCACACTAGCCAAGCGAAGCGATCCGGCTCATCAGGAACGCCAGTTTGATGCGCTGAACGATGCAGCCAGCAGGCTTTCGCTGCCATTGCATATTATTCGCGGCGGATCGAGCGATCTGGTTTCCGAAGACGCGGTCGCGCAATTGCTCGAACTTGTTCCACACGCTGAATACACCGACATCGCAGAGGCAACACATATGGTGGTTGGCGATGCCAACGATGCCTTTTCGGCAGCGATACTCGATTTTCTCAAGCGTAATCACAGTCCGCAGGGAGCCGTTACATGACCGATAATCTGACAAGGATCGATCCTAAGCGCCTCGAAGAGATCCTGCAGATTGCCCCGTTTCACCGGTGGCTTGGCCTCACTTTACGGTCATGCTCGAACGAGCAGCTTGAACTGGAGATGCCTTGGCGCGACGAGATCGTGTCAAACCCGGCAATCGGTTCAGCGCATGGCGGCGTGCTCGCCTCTCTGATCGATTTAACCGGGCTCTACACCTTATTGTCGCAAGGTACAGGGGCCAAGGCGACCGCCGATCTGAGGGTCGACTACCACCGCCCGGCAACCTCGGGACCACTCGTAGCATCGGGCAAAATAATCAAGATCGGTAAAAATATCTCGGTCGCTGAAACACGTGTATACGGTCCTACTGGCAACCTTTTGGCTAGCGGCCGCGGTGCCTACGTATGCTAACAGCGTTATCCTAATGGAACTAACTGCAGGGCGAAAATTAGCAGGTCTGTTCCTCGAAGACCTGCAAAATAGTCCCACGACTTTCAGAGCGAATTGCGTCGCGATAGCCGCCTTCCAATGAGTGACGTGACCCCCTGATCTTCCCCCCAGCCGGGATTAGAGCCGAGCTGCGTTGATGCGTATGAGCGCGGTTGAAGCAATGGGCTGCGCAGCGGAGCCCGTAGGGCGTGGCGAAGCAGGCCATTGCTTATCTAGTTCGGCGGCGAACGCCGCCGGTGTCGCGTAGCCAAGGGATGAGGGCGGTCTCTCTCGGTTGTAGTCTTCCACCTGACCTGCCCCATCAGGGTGGTCCACCGGTTAAGTTAGAGTTCCGGCGGTTGGGGTCGCCCTGCTGGGCGGCCTGGAGCGCAGCGTAAGGCAGCATGGCAGGACGAGGCAAGATTGTTTGTGGGGCCGGCGGCTGGTAGCCCAGCGAAGAGGGATTCATGCAGCGAACACCGCTGCCGGCCTCTCCCTATCACATCATCGACGATATTGAGCACACGGAACTTTTGTTCGGACGCCACCTAGTCGTGAGCAAATAAAAGTTCGAAAAAGAGGGCTCGACACAGCGAAGCGCCGAACCCTCTTGCAATTAGCGAGTAAGTTTAAAACTTGCCGCGCACGGTGATGCCGTAAGTCCGCGGTTCCGCAAGAAAAGCGGAGAACGTTTGTTGCGGAGCCACGAAAGGCGTGTTGAAGGCCACCTGCGTATACCCAACGTCAAACAAATTATTGACCCATCCCTCGATCGCGAAGCGATCCGCAATATTGGTCAGACCCACACGCCCGTTCACTACGACGAAGCTGTCCTGTTCCTTGCCGAAGAGCAGGTCGGAGCCGGTGTTGTAATCACCAGCCATACGAGCGTTCACGAAGACCAGGCCTTCGAGCCCACTGTCGCCGATTGGCGGCGTCCACGTAAGCGACGATGTTGCCACGATCTCTGGTGCATTCGACAGGTTGTCGCCTGGCAGCAAGCGTAGTGCGGGGTCGAGCGGTGCCCCGGTATCGTCCCCGATAAGATTGTCTTCAAAGCTCGTATCAGAATAGGTGACGCCAAGGGTAATATCCAAATCACGAGCGGGCCGTAGATAGGTTTCGATCTCGACACCTTGAGCGATCACACCTGGTGCAACTTCATCGGAAGAGCATGCACCGGTTGTCGCGCTTGCGTCTCTGTCGGCCCCGCCGAGATCGCTATCGCAACTATTGACCGTCTGCACAATGTAGAACGCCCCATTGAACGTGTTCAACTGGAAGTTACTGAACTCTTGCCGGAAGCCTGCAATGCTAACCCCGAACTCGCGTGTCGAGTATTTGAGGCCGATCTCATATGCATCGACTGTTTCTTCATCGAACTGCAGCGCGGCTGCCGAGATATTGGCCGGATCGAACGCAAGCGGATTTGACAGTGCAGACCTGTCGAGGTTGAAACCGCCCGCCTTGTAGCCGCGTGAATACGAACCGTAGACTAGCAGATCGGGAGTTGGCTTCCAGCTCAGGATAGCCGTGCCGGTAAACTCCTCTTCTTCGCGCGAGTCTTCGAGAGAAACTCCATCGAGCTCCGATGTCGAATTGCCTTGGCAGGAAAGGCTGATGATACCACCGGCCAGAGGTGCCAAAGTCGGAACACCCAGAAAGCCTCCGAGCAGATTGCGGTTTGTCGGACAAACCGTGTTGTCGTTGCGGAAAGTTGCGTCGAAGTCCTTGGTTTCGTTTGTATAACGAAGCCCCAGCGTCAAATCGAGCGTATCCGTGATCGCAAAGATATTATGCGTGAAGAACGCGAAGTTCTCACTCGTCTGATTGTAGACCTCGCTGACCGTTCCCAAATCGCTGATGCTTGCAAGGTTGTTGATACCTGCGAGGATCGCCGGGGTTGCAGCGCCGAATGCCGGGCTTCCGGTCAGCGTACCGTCCAATGCCGCCACGTTGGCACCCAGGCAATTGGAAGCCCCCGGATTGACCAAAGCCGGGTTGATCGCGATAGCGATGCGGCACGCTACGAAATTGCCGTACTGGGTGCCGAACCGCAGATTGTCACGCACCTGCAGTTCTTCATTGGCGTAATACGCGCCGATCAACCAATCGAGTTTGCCATCGAAGGCCTCACCGGTAAGGCGCAGTTCCTGAGTGAATGTTTCAAAGTCTCGAGCAAGAGCATTCTCGGTCGGAGCGCGGTAGAGAATATCGACAGTAGTGTAATCGGTGTCAGATCCCTGGCTGTTGGCATATTCACGGTAGCCCGTGATAGACGTCAACGTGACGTTCCCGAAATCCCAATTGATCTCAGCCGAAATACCGTAGTCTTCGGTTTCGCCTTCATAGCTTCTGCCCGGCGTAGGGTACAGGTCGCGGTTGAATGTATCCTGGGTGAGGGCACGCGGATCCTGCCCAAGCGCAAGCAACACGGGAACGATCGGATTTGCGGTACTCGTCAGGGCGGCCCCATCCGATGGCCTCGTAAAGGGATCAAATCCAGCGCTGATCCGTGCAAGCGGAGCAAACTCGGGCTGGACGAACGTCGCGGCACAGCACGCTTCGTCCTTTTTGGAATAATCCCCGACAAGGCGAATGGACAGGTCGTCATTGGGTTCGAACAGGAGCTGACCGCGGACCAGATAACGATCGCGATTGTTGATCGTCCCGCCGTTGGTAATATCGTTGTAGAAGCCGTCGCGCTCAAAATACACGCCGTCCACACGCGCAGCTACGGTGTCGCCAAGCGGAGCGTTTATGCCACCTTCGACGCGGATCGCATCATAGTTGCCATAAGTGAAGGCCCCGTATGCGCTGAAATCGAACTCGGGCGGTGCGGTGTAGATATTGATCAGGCCTGCCGATGAGTTCCGCCCGCCCAGAGTACCTTGGGGACCGCGAAGGATTTCGACCCTGTCGATAGGGCCGAGCTCACTCAGGGCGCTTCCCGAACGAGAGCGATAGACTCCATCGACAAAAACCGCGACCGAACTTTCCAGACCAGGGTTGTCGCCGACCGTGCCGATACCGCGAATACGCGCGGAACCGTTAGCTTCGTTGCCGGTGGAAGACACCAGCAGGGACGGTGCAACCTGGTTCAGCTCACGTATGTCGCTGGCGCCCGAATTCTGGAGGGTTTCTCCGGAAACAGCTGACACGGCGACTGGAACATCCGCCAAGACCTGCGATCGCCCTTGCGCGGTAACAATGATTACGTTTTGGTCTTCGACATCGGCCCCTTCAACCAGATCCGCATCGGGTTCGCCAACATCCTGGGCGAAGGCGGCTGTCGGTGTGAAGGCAAGTGCCGCTGCCAATGCACCAAGGGCGCAATGGTGGCGTGATGGAAATCTTTTCATGTGCCTCTCCTCTAAGAATGTGCCCCATCCTAGGCACTAGTCGATGTTAGAAACGATGCCGATAAGCGCGTTTCATTTCAAGACTTGGTAGATGAATTGACGGATTATTTCACATTGTCGACAAGCATGTGGCAAAAATGCCATGCAGGTCACTACATGCAGGTTTCTAGTAGCCAGAAAGCTTGGAAAATCGGTCCTTTAACCAGCTCGACGAACCGAAGCTCTGCTCCAGCACGCGGGCGCGCTTGAGATAGAAGCCGACGTCGTACTCATCGGTCATGCCGATCCCGCCGTGCAGCTGGATGCCCTCGTTTGCCATGGTGTGCATAACGCGGTTGGCTTCCGCCTTGGCGATGGTCGCCGCGCGCGCCACGCCGAAGCCGGCATCGACGGCTTGCAGGCCC
>LOET01000085.1 GCA_001515985.1 Sphingomonadales bacterium BRH_c3
AATGCGCGCGGATCCTTCAGCCGGGCGATCCCCTTGACGATTGCTGCCCAGGCCAGCTGGACCGCATCCATCGCCAACTCGCGCTCACCAGTCAGGCGCAGCGCATGCGCGACGAGTTTCGGGTGCCAGCGCCGCGCCAGCTGACCAAACGCCTCGCGGCTGCCTGTCTGCGCGCTCGCAACCAGATATTCGTCAAGGAGGCGGGCGGTAGATTGCATCATGTCCTCGCTTCTGCCGTTCACCAGTATAGTGGGCGTGAAGGCCAATCCGGTTCATCGTGAGGGCAAAAAATTCCGCTTCGCCCTTGTCGCAAGCGCGCCAATATGGCCAAAGCAGCAAGTACCACAGGAGGAAAGCTTGCCAGAAATCACCGCCAACGGAATTACCATCCATTACGATACCCATGGCGATCCGTCGAACCCGCCAATATTGCTGGTGATGGGGCTGGGCGCGCAGATGACATTCTGGCCGACCGAATTGGTCGAGGCGCTGGCAGGCCGCGGCTTCCACGTGATCCGCTATGACAATCGCGACATCGGCCTGAGCCACAAGTTTCACGGCGAAAAAGTGCCCGGCATGATCTGGCATATGATCCGCAAGCGCTTCGGTTTTCCGCCCAAGGTTCCTTATTCGCTTAGCGATATGGCGGCAGACGGGATCGGCGTGCTCGATGCGCTGGGAATCGAGCGCGCGCATATTGTCGGCGCTTCGATGGGCGGGATGATCGCGCAATTGATGGCTATCGAGCATCCGCAACGCGTCCTCAGCCTCACCTCCATCTTTTCGACCACGGGCCATCACAAGCTTCCGCAGGCCGACAAGGCGGCGATAGAGGCGCTGACCAAGCGACCGGCATCAGAGGAGGAAGAGGTGCTGGTTGAACACGGCATGATGGTGGCGACTGCAATTGGCAGCCCGGGCTTCAGGCCAGACCCCAAGAACCTGCGTGAGCGGGTGACGGGATATGTTCGCCGTTCCGTTTATCCCGAGGGGCTGTTCCGCCAAATGGCGGCGATCATCGATGATGGGGACCGGACCGAACGTTTGAAGTCCGTAAACGCGCCCGCGCTGGTTCTGCATGGCGAGGATGATCCCCTGGTCAAGGTGGAATGCGGCCATGCAACTGCGGCCGCAATTCCCGGCGCCAGAATCAAGACCATTCCCGGCTGGGGCCACGATCTGCCGGTGGAACTGGTCGATCCGATTGCCAATGCGATTGCCGAACATGCGCAGGCGGCAGGCTAGGGTGAGGCAGCCAGGGCCCTGACCCTAGTAGTCGCGCATGGCCAGCGCAGAATAGGCACCATAGCTGGCGACCAGGAACGGCACGAGATAAGTCAGCGCAACCTTCCAGATCACCGGCTGCTGGCCGGCCATGATAAGATCGCCCTGGTTGATGGCCGTAAGCAGGGTGCCGATAATCAATGCGACCTTCAACGAGCGCCGCAAGACGGGGCCGGTAAGGCATGTTCTCAAGGCAATGCGATTCATCTTGTTCACGCTTTCGAGGGCAGTCGCCGGATTCGAAAATTGCGTGCCCGGATTCGAAAGATTCACAAGTCCTGTAAACCCGTTTTGCCCGCAAAAATTTTTTCCCAGATTCATTTTGGGGCTTGCGCTGCACGCCAGCCAAGGATTTCCCATGCGTCGCGGCGTTGCAGCAAGGCAATACACCGTGCCTCCGGGGCGTTCAAACATGGTGAATCGGTATTTACCCTCTTGCGCCGGACTCGCCTCTGATTCAGTATCTAGTGGTACATGGCGCAGGGGCACCTACTAGACCTAGTCATTTTAGCCGCAGTTCCCATATCTGCGGATTAAGAGAGGATTCGGTCTTCCGCGGGGAAACGCGCAGGTTCTGTGGGCAAAAAGGGGAAAACTATTTCCCCCTTGGGCCCGCGAAATTGCTAGGTGGGAGCGATCCCGCCGATTCGAACACAAGCGGAACATCGCCATTCAAGGGGCGGGCGCCGCGAGAGAGTCAAACGGGCGAACGGAAGCGGGGCAAATGATGGATTTCAGGACTGGCGACGAGGCGACATTGGGGCTGGATCACGGCACGGAAGATACGAACGAAACGGAAGCCGGGGCAGCTGCAAAAAAGGGCCAGCCAGCCCGCGAAAAAGGTAAGGCCAAGGCAGTGGCAATGGAAACCGAAGACAAGGGCAGCGAAGAACTGGTTGCACAGAAGGCCGGCGAAGCCTTGGCCGGTGCGATGGCTGCCGCCGCCAAGTCTGCCGCACAGGTGGATAGCAAGAAGGTCAATGACCGCCGCTTCACCGTCATTACGGACGAAACGCGTGACGCCAATCTGACCGAATTCGGCAAGGAAACCCTGATTGACCGCTACCTGTTGCCGGGCGAGAATTTTCAGGACCTGTTCGCGCGTGTGGCCGATGCCTATGCCGATGATCAGGAACATGCCCAGCGGCTTTATGACTATATTTCGCGCCTGTGGTTCATGCCCGCCACCCCCGTCCTTTCCAATGGCGGCACCAATCGCGGCCTGCCGATCAGCTGTTACCTGAACTCGGTCGAGGACAGCCTTGAAGGCATTGTCGGCACATGGAACGAGAACGTCTGGCTTGCTTCCAAGGGCGGCGGCATCGGCACCTATTGGGGCAATGTGCGCGGCATTGGCGAGCCGGTGGGCCTGAACGGCAAGACCAGCGGCATCATCCCCTTCGTGCGCGTGATGGATTCGCTGACGCTGGCAATCTCGCAAGGTTCGCTGCGGCGCGGTTCGGCCGCCTGCTATATCGATATCGCGCACCCGGAGATCGAGGAGTTCCTGGAGATCCGCAAACCATCGGGGGATTTCAACCGCAAGGCGCTCAATCTGCATCACGGCGTGCTGCTGACCGATGAATTCATGGAAGCGGTGCGTTCAGGCAGCGAGTTCGAGCTGAAATCGCCGCGCGATGGCAGCGTTCGCGGCAAGGTTGACGCGCGCAGCCTGTTCCAGAAACTGGTTGAAACCCGGCTGGCGACCGGTGAGCCCTATATCGTCTTTTCCGACACGGTGAACCGGATGATGCCCAAGCATCACCGCGAGCTGGGCCTCAAGGTCTCGACTTCGAACCTGTGCAGCGAAATCACCCTGCCCACCGGGATTGACCATCTTGGCAATGACCGCACGGCGGTGTGCTGCCTCAGCTCACTCAACCTTGAAAAGTGGGACGAGTGGTCGACCGAGAAGGATTTCATCGAGGACGTGATGCGCTTCCTCGACAATGTCCTGCAGGACTATATCGATCGTGCGCCGGATGAGATGTCGCGCGCCAAATATTCCGCCAGCCGCGAACGCAGCGTGGGCCTGGGCGTGATGGGCTTCCACTCCTTCCTGCAAATGAAGCAGATCGGCTTCGAAAGCCCGATGGCCAAGGTGTGGAACCTGAAAATGTTCAAGCACATCCAGGGCAAGGCATCCGAGGCCTCCATGCTGCTGGCGCATGAACGCGGCGCCTGCCCCGATGCCAAGGAAATGGGCGCGATGGAGCGCTTTAGCTGCAAGATGGCGATCGCGCCAACCGCGTCGATCAGTATCATCTGCGGCGGCACCAGCGCCTGCATCGAACCGATCCCGGCCAATATCTACACCCACAAGACATTGTCGGGCAGCTTCATCGTCAAGAACCCCTATCTGGAGAAAATCCTGCGCGAGAAGAGCAAGGATTCGACCCAGGTGTGGAACTCGATCCTGGAAAAGGGGGGCTCGGTCCAGCATCTCGATTTCCTCTCGGTAGAGGAAAAGGCGGTGTTCAAGACCAGCTTCGAAATCGACCAGCGCTGGCTGCTCGAATTCGCGGCCGATCGCACGCCCTATATCGATCAGGCGCAGTCGCTGAACCTGTTCATCCCGGCCGATGTCGACAAGTGGGACCTGATGATGCTGCACTTCCAGGCGTGGGAGAAGGGCATCAAGTCGCTCTATTACCTGCGCTCGAAATCGGTCCAGCGCGCGGGCTTTGCCGGCGGGGTGGAGGCGGACAACACCGCCGAGGCCGCAGTGTATCAATTGCCGACGACCGATTACGACGAGTGCCTGGCCTGCCAGTGAGGGGGCATTGAACAGCGCGGGGATCATCGGGATCGCTGCTTTGGGACTGATCGCGGTCGGCTGGAGCCTCTACGAATTCTTCGTCAGTGCCCAGCGATTTATTGCCCCGGACAATGCAGATCGCGATGTAATCAATCGGGATCTTGGCGAAGGCACGCCTGAAGCGCAGGCAGAACTGGAAAAACGCTTCGGTCCGGACAGCCATTGGTATGATTTGCGCACCGGACTTGTTGGACTGCTTGGCATGGTTGTATTGATCTGGATATGGCTGGGATGACCATTCGCCGGCTTGCCGTTGTGGCTTATTCCTCGCCCTCGCCGCACCGCTCTTTGCGCTCGCCCACGTAAAACCCCGGTCTCGCGCATATCGGGGGACAGGCGAAACCGGGGCAGCTGCCTGCGGCCTTGCGGCGCGGCAGACTTGGTCAGGTTGAAGCTAGAGGCCGACCGAGGCCTTGTTCCCTAGCCCGATTGGAATCTTCGCGTCTTCCTTCAGGTAAACGCGGTTCTCCTCAATCTTGTCGACATCCGCGAGCGGTAGCACGTGGTGCTTGCCGTCCATGCTGTCAGACTTGGTCAGCCGGATCATCTCATCCTTTACCTCGTCGACCGTGCCGACGTGGCGGCCCTTGGCGTCGCTGACTTCCATATGTTCCTTGATGCGTAGCTTCTCGAACATGTTTTTCCTCCTTTTTTGAATTGGTTACATGTCATTAACGGGTGAGCGGGCGGATCGGTCCTCGTCTCACCCCGCCTCAGCCACGGCTCGTGGCGAAGGGCGGCAAATGCGCTGTTTTCGCACGACGATCGCAATCTCTTGTGCCGGATGAAGGCAGCGAATAGGATCGGATCACACCGCCCTGGGAGCCGTGCCATGACCACACCCGTTCGTATCCTGACCCTGTCGGCAGCCCTGCTGCTACTGTCTGCCTGCGCTTCGCAGCTCGACGCGGGCGTGGCCAGTGGGCCCGAAGTGCCCGGCTTCTGGTGGGGGCTGTGGCATGGGTTCGTGTTCCCCTTCGCCTGGATCGGTTCGCTGTTCGATTCAGGCATCGCGGTTTATGCCGTGCCCAACACCGGCGGCTGGTATGATTTCGGCTTCTTTCTCGGCATCACCGTGCTGGGAGGGGGCAGCTGGTTCAGCTCGAAACGGGCGAAACGATAGCGGCCCCAACCATTGAGGCTGGCCATTCAGGCCTTTCGCCCCGCAGCATTCGCATGAGGTAAAGCTGCGGACTGATCGCTCACCTCGACGATCTCGACCCGGTTCCGCCCGGCGCGCTTGGCGCTATAAAGCGCAACATCGGCCGCCTCGATCATGTCCTCAAGCTCGAGCGTTGTATCGGCTGCGACCAGCGCCATCCCGATGCTGGTGGTGATCAGCGGCCTTGACGTGTCGCGAACCGGCACCAGCATCTCTTCGATCGCTGCCCGCATGGTTTCGGCCAGCCTCACAGCCTCCCCGGGCTCGCGCTCGCGCACGGCGGCGATGAACTCTTCCCCGCCGTAGCGGGCCAGCACACCGTATTCGCGCGGGAATACGGCCTGCAACTGGGCCGCCGCCATCGCCAGGCAGCGGTCACCGGCCTGGTGGCCGTGGCGATCGTTGAACGCCTTGAAGTGATCGAGATCGATCATCATCACTGCCAGCTTTCCCGGCCAGGCCCGATCGGGCCGCCGCCCCTCCAGCCGTTCGGACACGACGCGTTCGAACTTGCGCCGGTTGGGCATGCCGGTGAGCGGATCCTGTTCCGACAATTGGCGCAGCATTTCGTTGTTCTGCTCCAGCTCGTGCCGGGTCAGATCGTCGCGCATGTCGAGCAGGATCGAGCGCGCCCTGACATTCCAGTGCTGCCGCGCGATTGCCCAGGCGGGGATGCCGATCAATGCAGTGAAGATGATATGGAGCGCCAGTTCACCCGGCGGCAGCGCATTGGGCCACAACCCGGCGATCGAGGTTGCCAGCCCGAATATCAGCGCGAACCGCTTGATCTCCTGCGGGGGGCAGGGCAGCGCCAGGCACGCCAGCCCGAGGAGGAAACTGGTCGCCATGGTATAGCGCGACATGATCTCGGGCGAGCTGAAACTGGCCAGATGGATGGCCAGCACGCCCACGCCGACAAGCGAAAGCGCGATCACCAGCTTGATCTTTCTGACATCGCCCGTGCGCAGCACGAACAGGCCGAACAGCGCCAACGGCAAGGAGGTGAGCAAGCGCCAGGCAATGGCGACATCGGCCTTTTGCGGCACCGCGATTATGTCCCACATCAGCGCTATTGCGCTGATCGCCAGCCCCACCAGCAAATGATAGCGCAGCAGCACGAATTCGTTGCCGCTCTGATGGCTTGCCAGCGCCTCTTTCAGTTCGGGCGACCATGCGTCAAAGTCGGTGCGGCGTAGCAGTGCCGCATCAAGCTCTTCGCGCAATGTGAAGCTGTGAGGAGGGGGATTCGCTGACATGACCCCCAAAAGTTAGCCGAAAGGCCGTTAATCATCTCCTAAAGCACGGTTTTTGCAGGATTTCTGCGGCACACGATGGTTAATACCACCCTCCTTCGGCCGGAAAAGGGTTAACGCCGATATAAGGGGGGCGAATCAGTGGCTGATCCGGGCTTTTGGGCTGCCCACACCGCAGCGCGATTCGCCTGCTCCGCCCGACTCGAAAAAAGCACGGCTTATCCCCGCCCAATCGTGCCTGCTTGCCTTCGAATTGCCACCATGATTCCCTATATTGGCGTTTGTACTGATTCACGGAGGCCACAAGATGTCGTTGCTAGAAGCTCGTAAGACCTACAAGCCCTTTGAATACCCCTGGGCTTACGAGTTCTGGAAACGCCAGCAGCAGATCCACTGGATGCCCGAGGAAGTTCCCCTGGGCGAGGATTGCCGTGACTGGGCGCAGAAGATCACCGATCACGAGCGCAATCTGCTCACCCAGATCTTCCGTTTCTTCACCCAGGCCGATGTCGAGGTGCAGGATTGCTATCACGACAAATACGGCCGCGTGTTCAAGCCGACCGAGATCAAGATGATGCTGACCGCGTTCAGCAACATGGAGACGGTGCACATCGCCGCCTATTCGCACCTGCTTGACACCATCGGCATGCCCGAAAGCGAATATTCCGCCTTCCTCGAATATGAGGAAATGAAGGACAAGCACGATT
>LOET01000086.1 GCA_001515985.1 Sphingomonadales bacterium BRH_c3
GGAGGCCAAGCTGCGCGCCCTGCCGGTGGACATGGCGGTGATCAAGGCTGCAGCAGACGCCTTGCGCGCAATGCCGGATGGAGAATCGATCGACACAGTGGTGCTCGCCTGCACCCATTTCCCGCTGCTGGCTGAGGAGTTGGCGCAGGCTTTCGGCCCCGATGTGCAGCTGATTGACGGGGCGGCGGGAATTGCGCGGCGGATCGTGCAATTGACCGAGGGGCAGGCCTTCGCCCGCACCGTGCCCGACCTGGCGGTGACGACCGGCCCCCTGGCGGACCTCGAAACACTGGCGCCGCAATTTGCCCGTCACGGGATCGAGCGGCTGGAGCATTTCTGAATGGCCACCCGCATGGCGCTGGCCGAAACGAGCATGGCCAGGCTGGCCGAGCAGAAGGGCGATATCACCGCGCCCGTGCTGGAGCGGTATTACCGGCACATGCCCGATGCGCGCACCTCATTCATCCATCACGGGCTGGGCAACCAGGCCGAGCTTGAGGGGCGGATGGTCGCGGAAACCGTTTTCCTGCTACTGAGATGGGCGGAAAACCCGGCCATTGCCAAGATCGAACAGGGCACCACCATCGTCCATCACCAGGATACGCTGGTGATCGGCCCGCACCTCTATATCGGCCTGATTGACGCGGTGCTGGGCGAACTGCTGGAGACGATACCAGCAAATGCGCAAGACGAGCGCGAGTTGTGGCTTACGATCCGTGCCGAGATAGCGGGCTTCATCGAATCGGTCAGGCCGGAGTTCTGGCGCAAGGACGATTCCGGCCCGCTGCCCGCTTTTCCCGCAGCCGCGAAATAGCGCGCCACGAACCGCCAGCCAAACTGCGAGTCGTTCGCAAAGATCGCAGTGGCAAAACCCAACCGAAAGCCCTAAATCCGCCACGTTTGGACAGCAGCCCTGGCTGCAGCAGCGAAGCGGACGACGGCGTGAATTACGACCAGATCTTCGACAAGGCTATTGATCGCCTGCATGAGGAAGGGCGCTACCGCGTCTTCATCGATATCATGCGCAACAAGGGCGCGTTTCCCAACGCGCGCTGCTTCCACGGCCACAACGGGCCAAAGCCGATCACCGTGTGGTGTTCGAACGATTACCTCGCGATGGGCCAGCACCCCAAGGTGATCGAGGCGATGGAAGCGGCGCTGCATGATGTTGGCGCGGGTTCGGGCGGCACGCGCAATATCGGCGGCAACACGCATATCCATGTCCAGCTGGAAAATGAGCTGGCCGATCTGCATGGCAAGGATGCCGCGCTGCTGTTTACCAGCGGTTACGTTTCGAATGACGCCACGCTCTCGACGCTGGGCAAGCTGCTGCCCGGATGCGTGATCTTTTCCGACGAGCTCAATCACGCCAGCATGATCGCAGGGATCCGCAATTCGGGCTGCGAGAAGCGCGTGTTCCGCCATAACGATATCGAACATCTTGAGGAACTGCTCGCCGCCGAAGATGCAGAAACGCCCAAGCTGATCGCGTTTGAAAGCGTCTATTCGATGGACGGCGATATCGCCCCGATCCATTCGATCTGCGACCTGGCCGAGAAATACAACGCGCTCACCTATATCGACGAAGTCCACGCCGTGGGCATGTATGGCAACCGTGGCGGCGGGATTTCGGAGCGTGACGAGGCCGCGCACCGGATCGACATTATCGAAGGCACGCTGGGCAAGGCATTCGGCGTGATGGGCGGCTATATCGCGGCAGACCGCAAGATCATTGACTGCATCCGCTCCTATGCCCCCGGCTTCATCTTCACCACCTCGCTCTCGCCGGTTCTTGCCGCTGGCGTGCTGGCGGCGGTCAAGCACCTGAAGCAATCGAGCGAGGAACGCGACGCGCAGCAGGCCAATGCCGCCATGCTCAAGCAGAAATTCCGCGACGCCGGCCTGCCGGTGATGGACAGCGTGACGCATATCGTGCCGCTGATGGTGGGCGATCCGGTACGCGCGAAGAAGATCAGCGACATATTGCTCGCCGAATACGGTGCCTATGTTCAGCCGATCAATTTCCCCACCGTGCCGCGCGGCACAGAGCGGCTGCGCTTTACCCCCGGCCCGGCGCATAGCGAAGCGATGATGGACGAATTGGCCAAAGCGCTGGTGGAAATCTGGGACCGGCTGGAGCTGGAACTGCGCCGAGCCGCCTGAAATATCTGCATTGCCGTAGCGTATTTTGCGATGCCTGAATCCTGCGCTAGCTCTCGCCGCACCAGGCAGGGGAGATTTCCGTGAGCGGTACACCAGAGCAGACCTATGAAGAGATCGTGCGCGGGCGCCGTAGCATTCGCGGCTACCTTGATCGTGCCGTGCCGCGCGAGCTGATCGAGGAGGTGCTGGAGCTGGCGATGCGCTCGCCCACCTCGATGAACACCCAGCCCTGGCATTTCCACGTCATCACCGGCGAGCCGCTCGACCGCATCCGCCGGGGCAACACCGAACGCATCCTGGCAGGCGAACCTGACAGCCGCGAATTCCGCCGCGGGGAACCCTTCGCGGGGGTTCACCGCGAACGCCAGGTGGAAGTGGCCAAGCAGCTGTTCGGCGCGATGGGGATCGAGCGCGACGACAAGGAACGGCGGCAGGACTGGGTGCTGCGCGGCTTCCGCCAATTCGATGCGCCGGTGTGCGTGATCGTGACCTATGACCGCGAACTGTCGGGCAGCGACGATACCGCCTTCGATTGCGGGGCCGTCACCACTGCGCTGGTCAACGCCGCATGGAGCCGAGGGCTTGGCTGCGTGATCAACTCGCAGGGCATCATGCAATCACCCGTAGTGCGCGAACACGCCGGGATCCCTGACGATCAGGTGATCATGAAGGCAGTGGCGATGGGCTGGCCTGACCCGGACTTCCCGGCGAACGCCGTGATCAGCCACCGCAAGCCGGTTACTGAAGCCGTGCGCTTCGTGGGGTTTGAGTAAGGCGGTAAGTCTGTCCTGAAAGGCGCGAGATGCGCTGGCACGCGCAAGCCGGGGCCATATCCACGTTGGCCCCGCCCCCAATGCGACGCCTTGTCGCATCAACCCCTCAGTCGGGCGCGTTAACTCTTCTCGTTCAGGCGGGGTAAGTGCAATTTCCCTCCCATGCCGCTTGCAGGTGATACAAAGCCCGTAGCGCCAGCCCTTTGGAGGACAGCATGAAAAGATCACTTCTAACCATTTCAGCCGCGTCGATCGCATTCGTGGGTCTTTCGCCCCTTGCCGCACAGGATGATGGCACGACCGACACGGAGACCGAAACGCCCGAGGAAACCAGCGGTGCGACCGTCATGCGCGAGGAAATCACTGAAGAACGCGAGGTGCTTGACGAAAACGGCGAACCGGTGCTCGACGAGAACGGTGCACCGGTGATCGAAACCGTCACCACCGGTTTCGTGCAGACGGTGGAAACGCCGTCGGGCAATTTCCACACCATCACCAAGGAGGAAGGCAGCCGCGCGGTCGTGACCCATGAGCGGCCGGAGCGGGTTGCCCGTGCGGAAAAGGCCGAGCGGCCTGAAAAGCCGGAAAAGCCCGAGAAACCCGAAAAGCCCGAGAAACCCGAAAAGCCTGAAAAGGGTGGCCGCCCGTAACTCGCCGGGTGAATTGACGAGGCGGGCCGCGCGGCATGGTGCATGCCAGGGCGCGGCCCGCTCCACATAGCGCAAAGGGAAATATCGATGAGGGACCACAAACATGTAGCATTTGCTGCCGCGTTGGCAGCTGCGGCTTCGCTGACCACTCCGGCCCTGGCCCAGGACGAATATGTGCAGATCAATACCGGGATCGATTATTCCTCGGGCGACTATGGCGACACGATCGATACTGACTTCCTGGCGATCCCGGTCGGGTTGAAATACCAGGCCGACAATTTTTACCTGAAGGCCTCGATTTCATACCTTGATGTGAAGGGGCCATCGGGCGTCATTCCGGGCGATGGCGGGGTGAACACCGGCCCCGGCGGCGCCGTGACTTCGCGCAGCGGCATTGGCGATCTGTGGCTGACTGCCGGCTATTCGATGCCCATCGGCAGCAGCACCTGGTTCGACGCCGTCGGCAAGGTCAAGCTGCCCACGGCTTCGGAGGCCAAGTTCCTCGGCACGGGAAGCACCGATTTCACCGCGCAGGGTGAAATCCTCCACAGCCTCGGCGCGGTCAGCGTGGGCGCCTATGGCGGGCGGCGCTTCAATGGCAGCAGCGACCTGTTCGACCTGCGCGACGTGTGGCTTGGCGGCGCGGGCATCTATGCCACGATGGACAAGGTGATGCTGGGCCTCGATTATGACTGGCGTCAGGGCTCAACCCCGACTTCGCCCGACATCAGCGAGTTGACCGGTTCGCTGACCTTCGAACTCAGTCAGGCACTGCGCCTGCAGGGTTATGGCTATACCGGTTTTGCCGACGGCAGCCCCGATCTGGGCGGCGGAGTGCAGATCCTTTACCGCTTCGGGCAGTAAGCCAGCCAGGATACGCCAGCGAGAACCCCGGCAACTCTGCCGGGGTTCTTGTCCGCCTAGCGCAAATTCACCACATTATCGATTTCGGGACGCACGCGGTCACCGCGATAGAGGCTCATCATCGGCTCGTCAGTGACGACGACCTGCTCGGCATTGCCGAAGCCGTTGAAGCCGGTTTTCATCGCTGCGCCATAGGCACCCAGCATGCCGATCTCGATATAGTCGCCCGCCTGGATATCGCCCGGCAGCGCGAATGGACCCTGCATATAGTCGGCATCGTCGCAAGTCGGGCCGTAGAAGGCGAAGTCCATCACCGGATCGCGCAAATCGTCTTCCAGCGCCGCCACCGGGAAGCGCCAGTCGACATGCGCGGCATCGTAGAGCGCGCCGTAAGCGCCGTCGTTGATGTAAAGCTCTTCCCCGCGGCGCTTTTCCACCTTCACGATCATGCTCGAATATTCGGCGCACAGCGCGCGGCCCGGCTCGCACCACAGCTCGGCATTGTAAGCGATCGGCAGCGCTTCGAAATGGCGGGCGATGATGGCGAAGTAATCTTCCATCGGCGGCGGCTCGAGCCCCGGATAGGCGCTGGGGAAGCCCCCGCCCACATCGATCATGTCGATCACCACCGAAGCTTCGGCAATGGCGGCGCGGGTGCGATCAATCGCCTGCACAAAGGCAAACGGGCTCATCGCCTGGCTTCCGACATGGAAGCAGATGCCCAGCCAGTCGCAATGCTGGCGCGCTTCCTGCAACAAGGCAGGTGCTTCGGTCAGATCGCAGCCGAACTTGCTCGCCAGCGAAAGCTCCGAATATTCGCTCGACACGCGCAGGCGCACCGCAAGGCGCAGATCGCGGGCCGGTTCACCGGTTTCAGGATTGCGGCAAGCCTCGACGATCTTGTGCAGCTCCTCAGCCGAATCGAGGCTGAAGGTTTTCACGCCGTGTTTGAAATAGGCTTCGCGGATCGCGCTGGGCGTCTTGATCGGATGCATGAAGCACAAGACGGCTGCGGGCAGCAGGCCACGCGCCAGCCGCACCTCGGCAATCGAGGCAACGTCATAATGCGTGATCCCCGCGTCCCACAGCACCTGCAGCAGATCGGGCGAAGGATTCGCCTTCACCGCATAGAGCGACTTGCCCGGAAACTTCTCGATAAAGAAGCGGGCAGCGCGCGCCGCAGCATGCGGGCGGTTGAGGATGACGGGTTCGTCCGGACGGAGGTCGCGGACTACAGCCCGTGCATCTACAAAAACGTCGTCAGGATAGATGTGCAACTCAAGGGACCCCCAAAACGGTTTGTTGAAACCATGAAACGACAAGCTGCCTTGCGGTTAGGAAGTCCCCTTGGGGCAGCGAAGGCGCGCATATAGGCCGTCTGCGACGAATCGCAAGTGAAAATCGCGGATTTCCTCCTGGGAAACGCGAATCTTTCGACGGGCTTTTCCTAACCAACGCTGTCAGGATAATCGGTTCCGAAAATCCTCGTAGTCGAAGCGCTTCACCAGCTCGAGCGCGTCGCTTTCGCTGTCCCACAGATAGATCGATGGCAGCTGCACGCCGTTGAAAGTATTGGTTTTTACCATCGAATAATGCGCCTGGTCGAGAAAGGCAAAGCGCGCGCCCGGTTCGGCGGGAACCGGCAGCCGGTAATCGCCGATGACATCGCCCGCCAGGCAAGACGGCCCGCCGAGGCGGATCGGGAGCATCTCCGCGTCCTCCAGCTCACCCAGCATGGCAGGACGATAGGGCGCCTCGATCACATCGGGCATGTGGCAGGTGGCCGAAATATCCGTGATCCCCACCGGCATACCGTTCCAGCCGGTATCGAGCAGCGTGCCGACAAGGATGCCGGCATCGAGCGCTACCGCCTCGCCCGGCTCCAGGTAGAGCTCGGCGCCGGTATCTGCCTTCACGTCGCGCAGGAATTCGACCAGTTCCTCGCGCTGGTAATCGGCGCGGGTGATATGGTGCCCGCCGCCCATGTTGATCCATTTGAGCTGGCCGAAATACGGCTCGATCACGTCGAATACCGCATCCCAGGTGCGCTTGAGCGGCTCCAGATCCTGCTCGCACAGATTGTGGAAATGGATGCCGTCCACACCCTCAAGATGCTCTTCGGTCAGCTGGTCGAGCGGGAAGCCCAGCCGCGATCCGGGCGAGGAAGGATCGTATTTCGCAACTTCACCGGTCGGCACCAGCGGATTGATGCGCAGGCCTACATCGAAATCCTGCCCCCCTGCCCGCGCATTTTCGAGGATCAGCGCGGCGCGGCGCAACTGATCGGGCGAATTGAAGATCACATGGTCTGACAGGCGGCAGATTTCCTCGAGTTCCTCGGGCTTGTAGGCGGCCGAATAGGTCGCGATCTCGCCATCATAGAACTCGCTTGCCAGCCGCGCCTCCCACAGCCCGCTGGTGCACACGCCGTCCAGATATTCGCCGATGATATGCGCGGTCGACCACATGGAAAACGCCTTGAGCGCGGCGAGCACCTTGATGTCCGCCGCATCGCGAATATCGGCCAGCACCTTGCAATTGGCGCGCAGCTTCGCCGCGTCCACCACGAATGCGGGGCTGCTGACCCGATTGAGGTCGAAATGGGCGAAGGCACCCGGATCGCCGGCTTTGGTTTGCATAGTCATTCGCTCTCGTTCGTCATTGCGAGGAGGCCCGAACTTGCTTCGGGGCGACGCGGCAATCCATCTTCTGACGCTGCAATAAAGCGAGAGGCCCGAAGCTGGATTGCTTCGCTACGCTCGCAATGACGAGTTGGCCCGGATCACCGGCGCGTGTTTCCATCAGAAATCCACCGGCCCGTCCAGCTCCTCTACCGTCCACGGCAGGCCATGCTTGTTCAACATGTCCATGAACGGATCGGGGTCCATCTGCTCCATGTTGAACACGCCTTCCCCGCTCCAGATGCCCTGCACCATCAGCGCGCTGCCGATCATCGCGGGAACGCCGGTGGTGTAGCTGACCGCCTGGTTGCCGGTTTCCTCGTAAGCTGCCTCATGGCTGCAGATGTTCTTGATGTAGAACGTCTTTTCGCCCGAACCGTCCAGCGCTTCACC
>LOET01000087.1 GCA_001515985.1 Sphingomonadales bacterium BRH_c3
CGCGGGCATGGATCGGATACGCGCCGACTGGCTCGGGGTGGAGAGTCATTCTTCCTGACTGTCCTGCGGCGAATATTTAGCGACGAGCAGTAGAACCTCCCTGCCCCACAGCGCGAGAGCTTCGCGTTTTTCATTCGTGTACTGATGCCGATGATAGACCCCGGCGACACCAGCCATTGCCGAGCCGGACTGATGATTGAGAACGGCCTCTGAAACGACCAGCGGTATTCCAATCCTCTGCAGTCCCGTCGCCACCGTCCGGCGAATGTCATGCATGGTGAAATGAGCGGCTTCATAGCCGAGTTTCTCGTCCACGCTTGCCCTTATCCGCTTCCAGGCCTTTGACAGACCACTGACACTGTTTGTGCTGGTGACCTTTGATGCCAGTAGAATTTGGGATTGCTTGTGAGCGTCTTCAGGCGCGATCCCGGCGGCCGCGAAGATGTCCGTGACGACCTCGAGGGACTGTGCGGATAAAGGCACCACGTTTGCCTTGCCGTTTTTCGCCCTGTCTCCTGGTACTGTCCAAACTTTCCCCTTGAAGTCGAACTCGTCGCTAGTGGCGTCGAGCACCTCTCCCCGGCGCTGGGCTGTGAGAATCAACATCTGCACAAGATGACCAAACGGATAGCCATCCTCGACGGCGGCTTGCCACAGTGCAGCGACCTCTCGATCGCTGAGCACCCGGTCGCGAGGCTCGCTCCTTTTTGGGCGCCAGGCGTCCCGGCACGGATTGGCTGGCAAATGCTCTAATCTGGTGAGTGCCCAAGTGTAGAAAGTCGAGAGATGGCGATAAACGATGCGCGCCATCGTGAGGGTCTCCTTGCCCCGCTCGAATGCAATCTTTTCGACAAAGCGGCTGACGTCGCTTCGGGTGATCGAATCGGCAAGGCGGTCGCCTAGCTCAGGTTCAATGTACTTGCGGAAAACCCGATCGAACTCTTTCGCGCTCCGCTTTTTGCCGACGATCTGTTGAGCCAGATATGTCTCGTATAGCTCAGCGACAGTGCCGACACCCTTCGATCCCTTCCTCTTCGCTCCCGGCTTTCTGGCGATGCTTTTGCCTTGCTCAACGTCGACGAGTAGATCCCGCGCCTTGCGACGGGCGTGGGCAAGAGTGAAATTCGGGCCGTGCCGCCCGATAGTCACGTTCAACCATTTACCTTGAACGCGCTTACGCAAGATGTAAGTTTTGGTGCCACTCGCTCCCATTCGGAGCCGCAGACCGGTCACGATGCCATCAGCGACCTCAATTTGCCCGCTTGCAGGCGCTTTCAAACCTGCGATCCGAGCATCTGTCAAACCAACTTTGTTCGCCATATGTTCCTGCTACCTTAGGTAGCTTTTTGTAGTGGATACTGGCGAACATATCAAGAACAATACGGACGATGATTCGCAGAGTTCTGCCGTTTTTGGACGCATGCGGAAGCATAAGGACCCTCTGATTTCAGCTCTTAATCAGCGGGTCCTAGGTTCGAGCCCTAGTGCGTCCACCATTTTTCAATCACTTAGATGCGAACTTTGGATGACCGCTACGCGCGGGGCATCAATGGGGCATCAGAGCGCGAAACTTCGCCTTTTGCTCGCGATCCTGCTTAAGGTAACCTTCGCGCCAATCACTTGGTAAGCCGTGTCATCACTGCATCAATACATGCCAGCACATCATGCCGCTCATTTGCAGGATCCAATAGGAATTTGAGTTCATCATCCGTCGGTCGCATCGCGTTTGGCCCTGTGGCCTCCACGTTCGACCCGATCAGCATCTCTGCAATCTCTTGTGCCGCTCCTCCGGTTTTGCCGATTGGTAACAAAAATGCACCCACTGCTCGCGCCTTTTCATATTCTTCAAGAACGCCCCCTGCGGTAACAAGTTTGTCCCCTTCTCTTTTCACGCCCCCTATGAATATGACTCCTCCGGCCTGCCGCGCGAGCTCTTTGCGAAGCTCCGTCCACTTGGCGGCATCGGGCTCGGCACCAGCCAGAGGCTGCGGAAAAGGCCTTGCTATTAGACGCCGGTTCAGATCCCAGCCTCCCCCATGTCGCAAAACTTCAAGAAAGCCTGATATGACTGCAGAGCCAACGAGCAATCCGGCTCCACTCACAAGATCACGCTCCGAACGCCCTATCCATCGCCCAACATCCTCAGAAAGCCTATAGATGTCCGATGCGACAATATCACCATCTTCGATCGGCCAGCTACCGCTCACCCATATCCGTCGCGCTGCGACTCTCCGTTCAATCTGACGAAGCAAGTCAGGTACTTGTTCATAGTCATCAATCTCAACCGCGATTAATCCGTACCGACGCAAATCCTTTGCCCAAAGGTTATGCTGCGCAAGACGGGCCTTAAACTCCGCCTCCGAGTCATAGTCGCCTTCCTGTGGAGGGCGGACGATTGCAAAATGCTCTGGCGGCGCGTCCGTAAAGGCCTCACGAATAAGTGAGAGAACGTGACGGATATTTGGGTCGGTCAAGCTGAGGCCCACAAAAAGCATCGACATGCTCGTTAGGTGCGCCTGTAATAGAGGAAGAAAAGCACCCCGCTTCTTGCGGTACAATTCGTAGTCGTCGGTCGAGATCACAATGTCGTCAAGGCGATCTACGGACCCGTGCATCTTGTAAAGCCGTACCGCCCCGGGGGTAGGCTTGAGCGCGAGATCGTTAGCTCCGGAGATTGAATCCAATGGCCGATCAATTTCCGCGAATGCACCCTCAATGAGTCGATCGTAATTAGTGGTCCAAATATGTGCGATTGGGAGGCGAGCTATAACTTCAAGGATCGATGGTGTTGCATAGGCCACACCGATCTTTTCCTTGATGACGTTGCGAACGCGCGTCTCACTTCCACTCTCTTGAATACTCCATTGAGCTAAAGCGGCTAAATCATGGATGTCCCGAGAGCTGACACCCAATTCCTCACCAATGTCATGGAGAAGATTAGCCCACGATGGGTAGCCGGCTGCCATCGACGTGCCAGCCCCCACAAAGACCGCACCGACACCGTCGTTGAGCGCTCTTGGGAAGTCCTCGAGGAACCGCCTCATCGCAGGTTTCATTATACCCCCTAATCCGGTCGATTGGACGCCTAAAGTAGCAATGGCATCGGCTCGCGCTCTTGCAGGGCGTAGGCCGTGCGAATCTGCTTCACAAACTGAGATTGTCCACCATAGCTCGGATGCCGAACCGCGATCACCGGAAGACCAGGATCGATACGTCGAACCGCATGCGCAGCGTCATTGCCGATCGCAAAAATTCGACGCGGGCGCAGCATGCCGATCAAGAACGCCAGAATTTCCTCGCCTGCGCGTCGCTCTCGCGAATTGTGCGTTCTATTAGTGAACGGTTCGTCTGATTCATGTGGATGCAGCGGAAAAACGTTCCAGAGGAAGATTGGCGCGTCAATTTGATCGAGCATCGTCCAGATAATTGCGGCAGTGCGTTCGGCGACCACAGCCCCAACAGTGGGGCGCTCGCCTGCAAAGCCCCAGCGGCTCGTGTGGGCGCCAGCATTCACCTCATCGGTCAGAGCGAGTCCCGTTCGCCTGCCACCCCGATAGCCAAGGTCGCGTCCGATCCAGATACTTTCAATGTCTGTCTTCGCAGCTCTTTCTACTATAGCCGATAATGCCTGCGCTCGCTGAAGCGGCGCATCTTGCCGATCATAAATCTCGCATCGATCAACATATGGGTTGAAACAATTCTCAAATCTAAGGTCGGCAACGGCTTTGACGAAAGGGTGCAAGTTCAATCCATCGACTCGAGTGGCTCGTAGCGAATTGTCCTACTCTCACGATCGCCAACGATCCAGCCTCCCTCTGCCTCCCGCACCTGACGGAAAACCGAATATCCATCAAGTATGGCTCTTTCCCAAAGCTTGAGCGGACAGGCCTCCACCTCATAGCCTTGCACGAACTCGCCGATAGTCTTCAAAATGCCTAGCGAGACGCGGTTTTGACCCTCAAAAAAGTTCAACTCCTTCGCTTTCGAGAATATCCAAGCCGTTAGCCCCTCCTCGACCACTATTGCGCGACCGCTATCCTGAGATTCATCGTATTTCGCCACACTCTTGCGTTTGTGTTTGATCAAGGCTCGAATAACAGGCGACCAGTGAAGGATGGCGGCATAAGCGAAGTGAAAAACATCGTGGAACCGATACCCGTCTGGATCAGCGATATTGTCTGTAAGGGGATCACCTATAAACACGCCATTCCATTGTAGGTAACTTTTGCCACTTTTGCGTTGACTGATGCGAATTCTGAACTCGCGCGGCAACTGTTCCTCAAGTAGAAATTCCGCGTCGAAGTCAGGCAACTCATCAATCTGTGGAGAGATGAATGCCCCTCTCGCCTTCTCGAGATTTCGGTGCGCGATGTTAGGGAAGGATAGTCCAGAGGCCTGAAGCGCCTCCAAATAGCAACCAGCAAAAACCTGCATTTCCTTTTCTGTTGGGCGAGCATCACCCAATAACGCTGCAGCAGCCCGCCCAAGTCCAAAAAGGGTTTCATCGAGCGGCGCGGCCACGATAGGCGTCCACACTTGCGCTAGGGCACCCAAACCGACATCGCTGGCGACCCCTTCAGCCCTAAAACCTTTTCCATTCGCGGCAGTAACGAGAAGGTCGTTGAGAGAAATATCCAGCCGCCTGCATAATGCGGCAAGATACCAAAGTGTATCTCCAAACTCTTCCTCAGCGGCCCGGCCAAAACCAGGATAAGCCTTGCCCTCCCGGACATGCTTCTTGGCAGTCGACATAATCCCGCCAACCTCGCCATAAAGGCCTTGCAGGATGGGGCTTAGATCGTTCGGGTCGAGAACGTCGGTATCGGCAACACCAGCAACATAATCCGCGATTGAAATAGAAGCGCTATGACCAGTGTCGGCTTTAACGGCGGAGCGTGAGCCACTCATAAGGCGCTCCCTGATATCCACTGACCCCCAAGCTTCGTATCCAGCCTTCTAATAATTCAAATGCTATTTCATCATTGAAGCGCGATCGACCAATGCCCTTTTTACATATTTGTCTACCGTCAGCTGAGATCAAATCATCAGGGAAAGGTGGCCCCTCTCCACCAAAATAGACGAAATCTTCGCTAACTAGAACTCTGTTAACGCCCGTATCGCGGCGAATGTGATCAGGATTAGATTCGCCATTAGGGCGGGAATGGAAAGAATCGCGTTGTTGCCATGCTGATCCCAGATCGGCACGAAAATAGATGTTGTCACCGCAACTCTGCTTACGGCTACCTGTCCGATAAGGTTTCTTGCGTTCGAATCGGGGATCAGCAGAATATTGGTCAAAGGTGAGAATTTCGGTTATGCGCATCGCATGTACCAGATAGCCGCCGCGACGAATAAAACGATCATTACTCCCGCTGCCAACTACCCAATCGCCCACGTTTGCGCTACTACGAATGTCTGGCTTGCAAGTCGCGAGCGTGGCATATCCGTAAAACGGATTGGGTGCGAAACCGCTGTCGTACCTGACGACGTAGGAGAACACGCTAGGCATTAGCAGGGATGCCGCTTCAGCGGCACCGGGGCACACGGGCCGCCATCCGGCTTCTCCCACGTGTCCGCGCCATTTATCGCGTCAATGATGGCCTCACCATTCCATCCCACCATCGCGTCGGCATATTCTTCAAGTGCTTCGGGAAGGTCGCACTCTTTCTCTCCGTGCTCCCAAATGCCGACAATGCGTTTGCCCTGTTTAGCCGCGTACTCAATTTCCCAGTTCACCCAATCGCTATTTTTGGTGTCGGGGGTGACATAGCAAATGAAAACGCCAGCCCAATTGATGGCTGGCGCAAGAATTTGGGATTTAATGTAAGCGGGGTCCGTCGCGTTATTGAATTTGCCCGTGTGGATCGATGAATCCCTAATGTCCATGCCCTTAGGGGCGAGCAGATCCTTAAGCTTCTGCAGCCCATGATCGTCCTTATGGACATGGCTGATAAAGACATTCTTCGTTTCCGACATATTCCTACTCCAATCATATCATGGGCGAACAAATGGGAAACACGGCTGCAGTGTCAAGACCCGGCGAGATCAATCAATTAGAACGCAAGTAATTGTGTATAGTTTGCTTCACCTGCCCTTGTAGGCCTAACGCGAGCTATGGCCGTCCAAAGCAGCTAGGACCTCCCCTGCCGGGCCAACAGTTCTTGCCGCGTTCCGGCCCTTCCGGCAAGTAGGGGCCATGACCCGATATAACCGCATTGATTCAACGACCCCGGACCAGCGTGAAGAACTAATCGCGCGCCTTATGGACGTCGCGCCTGAGGTATTTTCAGATGGAGCGATCAACCTTGACCGGCTGGCGGAACTGGTTGGCCTGCCCGTGGATAATGGGCCGGAACGCTATGGGCTGACATGGCCGGGCAAGCGCGCCGCCATTGCCATGTTGCAAGCGCCGTCTGCCTCAACCTTGGCCCCTGACGAGGGCGAAAGCGTCAACTTCGACACGGCGCAGCATGTGTTCATCGAGGGCGAAAATCTTGAGGTGCTCAAGCTCCTCTACAAAAGCTATTTCGGGCGGGTGAAGCTGATCTACATTGATCCGCCCTACAATACCGGCAATGACTTCATCTACCACGATGACTTCGCAGACCCGCTCACCGCCTATCTGATCCAGACCGGGCAGATGACCGAGAGCGGCGACATGACCACCAGCGCGCCAGAAAAGGCGGGGCGCTTCCATTCAAACTGGCTGTCGATGATGTATCCGCGCCTGTCGATGGCGCGGCAGATGCTCAAAGAGGATGGCGTCATTCTCATCAGCATCAACGATGCCGAGGCGGCCAATTTGCGGCTGCTGTGCGATGACGTGTTCGGCGCTGAAAACTTCATCGCGCAGATGGTTTGGGAAAAGGGTCGCAAGAACGACGCCAAGCTACTTTCAGTCGGCCACGAATATGTGTTCGTCTATGCCCGCTCACTGCTGGCGTTGAAGGAAGCCAAGACGATCTGGCGAGAGGAAAAGCCGGGCGCGAAGGAGATTTGGGACGAATATGTTCGGCTGCGCGATGCACACGGAGACGGTGCAGATTCAGACAAAGTGATTGAAGCGGAACTGACGCAATGGTTCAGCGAACTGCCGAAGAAGCACCCTTCGAAGAAATGGAGCCGATACAAGCGCGTTGACGCCAATGGTCCATGGCGTGACCGCGATATTTCTTGGCCGGGCGGTGATGGTCCAACTTATGACGTGATCCACCCCGTCACGAAAAAGCCCTGCAAAGTTCCTGAGCGCGGTTGGATATATTCAGACCCAGAGGAGATGCAGCGTCAAATTGAACTTGGTCTAGTGGAGTTTCGTCAAGACCATACTGAGCCGCCATTTCGCAAGGCACATATCCGACCTATCGCTGCCGAACTTAGTTCCGAGGACGACTCGATCGATGAAGATGACAATGAAGATCAGGATGAGGTTGAGGGACTGGCAACACAAGTGCGCGGCACATATTTCTACAAACAATCGCAAGTTTCTGTAAAATATTTACGCGAATTGATGGGTGCAAAGGTATTCGACAATCCCAAAGACCATGAAGAATTAGCAAAGCTATTCAGTTATATGGCGACGAATGATGACGACCCAATCATCATGGATTTCTTTGCTGGCTCTGGTTCTAGCGGTGAAGCTGTCATCCGCCTTGTAGCTAGCGGTATGGCTGGTGCTCGCTATGTTGGCGTGCAATTGCCTGAAGCAGTAAACCCCAAGGAACGGACTGGCAAAGCTGCGCTCGCCAAGGGCTGGGAAAGGATCACTCAAGTCACCCGTGAACGGTTGCGTCGGGTTCTGGCGCTTCCCGATATT
The DNA here is from genome assembly GCA_001515985.1 of Sphingomonadales bacterium BRH_c3. Lineage (GTDB taxonomy): Bacteria > Pseudomonadota > Alphaproteobacteria > Sphingomonadales > Sphingomonadaceae > Erythrobacter. The sequence goes on from LOET01000087.1 coordinate 7,814, forward strand.
GCCGCTAGCAATCAGGGCTTTCGCGCTTTCCGATTGAGCGCTTCGAACGTCCGGCGCTGGACGGGTGTGGAGGACAAGACGCCTGAAAGCTACCTCAAGCAGATGGAGGCCTTCGCCGATACGCTGGTTCCCGGCTGGAAGGCGGACGATGTCATCTGGGAAGTCGCCTTGCGGGAGGGCTTTCCGCTGACTTCTTCGGTGGCGGAGTTGGCAACCCCGAATAAATGCTGGCGGGTCAGCGATGCAAAATCTGGCCGCGCCTTCACCATCTGCCTTGCCGATCATATCGACCTGACCGACGCCAAGCCGCTGGGACTGACTAAGGATGACCTGTTCGTCTGCCGTGATACCGCACTCACCGATACGGTTGCGGCCAACCTTGCGCTGCAATGCCGCCTGAAGGTGCTGTGACGCGATGGAGTTTCGTTTCGACGCCACCCAGCAATATCAGCTCGACGCCATCGCGTCGGTGATCGGCCTGCTCGATGGGCAGGGCCATATCGGCGCGCCGCTAATTCCCGCTGCCGGCTCAACCGTTGTGCCAAATCGGCTGGATCTGGACGATGGCCAATTGCTGAGCAATCTCCGCGCGGTGCAGGCGGAACGCGGCCTGCCGCATGACGATGCGCTGGCGTGCATCGAACAGAGCGTGGAACTGTATGAAGGCGCAGGCGATGTGCGCTTCCCCAACTTCTCCGTGGAAATGGAGACGGGGACGGGCAAAACCTATGTCTATCTCCGCGCGATCCTGACTCTGGCCAGCCGCTATGGCCTGACCAAATTCGTCATCGTCGTGCCGTCTGTCGCCGTTCGGGAAGGCGTGCTCAAGACGATTGCTCAGACGCGCAAGCACTTCGCCGCCATTCCCGGTCTGCCACCCTATCATCCCTCGGTTTATGCCGGGCAACCGGGGCAGGTGCGCGCCTTTGCCGTGTCCAACGCGGTCGAAGTAATGGTGATGACGATCCAGTCATTCCGCAACGAATCAAACGTTATCCACAAAGCAAACGAAGGTAACACGCCGCCGATCCACCTGCTACAAGCGGTGCGCCCGGTGCCGATACTCGATGAGCCGCAGAACATGGAAAGCGAGGGCGGCATTGCAGCCTTGGCGGCGCTCAATCCGCTGTTAGCGCTACGTTACAGCGCCACACATCGCAACCCCTACAATGTGATCTATCGGCTGACGCCGTTCGATGCATACCGACAAGGGCTGGTGAAGCGGCTGGAAGTGGGCGCGGCGATTGAGGAAGAAAATGCCAATCTGCCGTTCATCAGGCTGGAAGGGACAGAAGCGGCAAAGCGGACGCTGACCGCAACTGTTACCGTCGATGTGCAGGCAGCGGGCGGCAAGGTGGCGCGCAAGGCGATCAAGCTGAAACCCGGCAATGATCTGGCTGCAAAGACGAAGCGCACTGACTATGAGGGCTTCGAGGTTGCTGAGATCAGCGACCACTATGTGCGCTTCACCAACAATGTCGAAATCGCCGTGGGCGGTGAAACGGGCAGCCAACGTGAAGCCGTGATCGAAGCGCAAATCCGCTTCACCATCGAACAGCATTTCCGCAAGCAGAAGCGCATTCGCGACATGGGCTTTAACGTGAAGGTGCTGTCGCTGTTCTTCATTGATTCGGTGGCCAGCTTCCGGTCAGATGACGGGCTGGTCCGCGCCCTGTTCATTAAGGCTTTTGACGAGGCCAAGCAGGCCTATCCAGAATGGCGGGAACTTAGCGCGCTAGACGTGCAGGCATCTTACTTCGCTTCGAAGGTCAACAAAAAAGGCGAAGTCACTGTTTATGACAAGCCCGCCCCGACGACGAAGGATGAGCGCGAAGCACAAGCGCGTGAATATGACCTGATTATGCGAGACAAGGAGCGCCTGCTTTCTTTTGACGAACCGGTGGCCTTCATTTTCTCGCACTCCGCCCTGAAGGAAGGATGGGACAACCCCAACGTCTTCCAGATTTGCACACTGCGCGAAGTGGGCAGTGAAACCGAACGCCGCCAACAAGTGGGGCGCGGGGTGCGCCTGCCAGTCGATGCCTCAACCGGGGAGCGGATCACTGACGAACGAGTCAACGTGCTGACCATCGCCGCCAGCGAAAGTTACGAACGCTTCGTGGGCGGGCTGCAAGGTGAGATCGAAAAGGAATATGGCAAGGACGGTGTGCCGCCCAAGCCCGGCAATGCCCGCAAGCGGGTATCACTCGCCTTGCGGAAGGGGCATTTGCTGAAACCGGAGTTCAAGGAACTCTGGGACAAAATCAGCCACCGGACCCGTTATGCCGTCTCCATCGACAGCGCAAAGCTGATCGACGATGTGGCGGCAGACATGGCCGATGTTGAAGTGCGCCGCCCCCGTGTTGTCGTGCAAGTCGCTAAGGTGCGGACGGAAGCTGATGAAGATGTGTTCGAGGCCATCCGCACCGCCGATGCCAGCGTGGCCATCGACCTTGAGGGCCGCTTCCCATTGCCAAACGTAATAGCTGTGGTCGAAAATCTGATGGAATCGACCACCCCGCCGATGCGGATTGGGCGCAGAACCATTTTGGCTATCCTCAAAAAGTTGCCTGCCCCGGAACGCGTGCTGGCCAATCCGCAGGAATTTGCGGCGACGCTGGTGACGGTGATCAAGACCCGGCTGGCCGATCAGCTTGTGGACGGCATCCAGTATGAACGCGACGGCACTTGGTACGAGCAGCGCCAGTTTGATGACCTAATTGACGCCTTCGCAGACAATGTGGTCCGAAGCGTGTGCAAGGACGGTTCCGGGGGAACGCATATCTATGAAGGTGTCGTCGTCGATTCCGAGACCATTGAACGGCCATTCGCTGAAGCGTTGGAAAAGGATGATCGCATCAAGCTGTATGTAAAGCTACCTGCATGGTTTCAAGTGCCAACGCCGATTGGTGCCTATAACCCGGACTGGGCTATCGTGTTCGACGATGGCGGGCAGGAACATCTATACCTTGTCCGGGAAACCAAAGGCACAACCCATCTGCCCGACCTTCGTCCGGATGAGCGCCGCAAGGTTCTGTGCGGACGCAAACATTTCCGCGATGCGCTGGGCGTCGATTACCGCGTTGTGACCGACATTGGGCAGCTTCCGGCCGGCGGAGTGTAGACAGGTTTACAGTCACTGCGATTATTGACCGCACGTACTTCTACAGTTTGATTGCAGGCGCTTCCGTGAAGGAGACATTCACATCACAGCCCCCCCTCAAGAAATGCGAAACGAGAAACACATCCGCCATTCTATCATCGTCGGGGCCGTGAGAGCTGCTCCTTGTCACCATAAACTCGGGATCGCTTAAATTTTCGGTACCGAGGCCTTTCAACGGGCCGTATGCCTCCGTTAGCCAATCAAGTGTTCGGCGGTGAATTTCAAGGCACTGTGCGCGAGTAATATCATTCTCCCGACGAGAGAAAGTAAGATGTATAGCAGTGAGTTTGCCCCACTGATCAAACGTCAGGTTCAGTCTGTAGGGGACACCATTTCGCCTCTCATATGGCACGGCCCAGTTGTTCCAGATTAGGGTACATCCCTGTGCAGGCATGTTCATCAGGCAGGCTGAAATATCTTCGGGTTGGTAATATGTGTCCCCTACGATCCTAAGTGTCTCTTCAAGCGATGCGCCAAGTTTGATCCGCCCGTATCCAGGGTGCTCTGTCCCTGATGGCACGTCGACCTCTAGATTCTCGCTTGGAGTTGCTGCGTTGCCGCAACTTCCGGTCATGAGCGCCGCCGCGAAAACTACGAAACGCAACAAATATCTGCTCAAGCCAATCACCTTTGGTGGTCGATGGCGGTACGCCCCCGCTTTTCGACTTCACACCTGATCCTTGGTGATCGGGGAGTTAGTAAACCGAACACAGCCGGTCCCTACGACCTTTAGGCTGGGAAGCTCTGGACATACGTCGTAGGCTTCCCGACCATAGGGTCAAGGATGTGTCGGACTGCTTCGGGCAGTCCAACCGCTGTGGTTCGGGGTTACTACGCCCCAATGCCGTGCGTGGCGGCATCACCAAGCTGTATGGGACAGTGCGTGCTGGCACTCAATAGAAAGCTGTATAGCCGGGGTTTTACCTGATCTTCGCCAGAGTATTTCGTATAATCGCCCAGCATCAAAGTCAGAGAGAGGCCAGCATGGGCGGAACCGACTCCGGAAGAAAACGCACGGCCAATCGTGGCTATGTCGAACAGTTCCCGGTCGTCGACCTACGCGTATTGAAGCGCGCTAGCCTGCTTCGACATGGTGAATGCACGTATGACACGTTACGTTGGCGAAATCAGGACCTAAACACTGTTGAGGTTCGTCTATTTGTCGATTTGAGCGATGCTGACGACGCAGCGATACGAATTACCGGTGATGTTCCCGATCAGCGCGCGGCGATTGAATGCGTTCCATGCCAATTCGGTGGGTATCGTTGCTACTTTCTCTGTCCACTCAATGGCACACGGTGCGAGCAACTTTTCTTAGTCGATGGCATCTTCGCATCGCGTAAGGCCCACAAAATTACGTATGCTAGCCAGAGCGAGAGTGACTTATCCCGCGCACGTCGCAAGGTTCGCAAAATTCATAGACAGATTGACGGTGACGCTCGCTATTCCCGTCCGCGTGGTCGCAATCGCTGGTCGAAGATGCAAAATCTTCGAGCCGCACAATGCGAAGCCGTCGAGATTTATCGAGATCGACTGCGAACAATGGTCGGCGACATTGTTTAACACCTGAACCTAGTTCGTTTTTACCCTTGCGAGGCGATAGCGCCGTAGGATTTGGCACAGTTTGGGAGGTCTGGTTCCCCACGGATACCCGGTGATTCCTGAAAGAGGTTCCGAGAAGCGAATTTCCGCGCTTTTTCGGGTTGCGACCATCTGATTCAAAATCAGCGGGTCCCGCCACGTGCCTAATAAACATTTCGAAACCGATGCAATCTAAGCCAGCCGAATGTCCGCGCCTGATAATCTGAGCAAGGTTGATCGCTTGCGCGCCCGGGATGGTGATCTTTGCTGGTTGTGCGGCAAGCACATGGATTTCCATGCGCAACCGAACTCGTCATGGGCTTGGAGTGTGGAGCATCTCATACCTGTTTGCCGTGGCGGTCCGGGCACGCTTGAGAACCTAGTCCTTTGCCATCCGCCGTGTAATCGCATCCTCAAGGACCGCCCCTTGAAGGACAAGATTAAGCTGCGAGAACGACGGCGGCGCAAGATTTGGGCTGCGGCAGCCTTATCGAAGGAAGCGAGCTAGCCCCTCATCGAGAGGGTTTCTAGGATTTCGCCTGACACGCCTTCCAAACCCATCTTAATGGAAATGTCGGTCCCAACCAAAGGAGATGACCGACATGAACACTACCGCAAAACCGAACGCTGCGAATACCGATGATAAGGCCGCCAAGCCCAATGTTGAAATGGTCACGCTCGACCAACTCGCGCGTGAGATGAAGATGTCCGCGCGCGATGCTCGAATGCTGCTGCGCCTCGCCGCGAAGCAGACCAAGCTTTACCCGACCTTGGGCAAGGAACACGTCGCGCGGCAACCTTGGTCATGGGCACCGGGTTCAAATGCGCTGGAAGAAGCCCGGAAAGCCCTTTCCGCCACGCCGAGTGTCTGACGAGGGGGCGCATCGGGCAACTGGCGCCTCCCCTCGCCTGCCTCGATCCAACTTTTCCGGTTTTCACGTTTTCAATGACCGGCACGTCATGAAAAGCGTCTGGGGCGATCGACATATCGCTTCCCCCCACCCCGGTGATGAAAACTTGGAAACTTGAAAAGTTGGGTCACGCTGGCGGAAGCATCCAGAACCAAATCTTACCCTCTTTTGCGGTAATAATGCCGAGCTCCTTCCGCGCCCGGTCAAGGGTGGATGCACTAATCGCGCGAGCCTCAGCCTTCGACTTTAGTCTGGACGCCGGCTTAGGGCCGTCCGTCAGCTCATCTAACAGAAATTGTTTGGCTACTTCCCGCTCGTCTTGCTCTGGCCCTCTGGTCGATGGCTTTTCGGAAAAGAAAGCGTCCACATCGATTTTCTCGAACCGATCAAAGCCGATCTTCGGCTGTTGACCCTTCCGGCCATCTGCATCGCCCATGGTGAAAAGCATCGCGTCTCCACGCTCGAAGTTGGTCTTCATGTGGAACACGATGAACCCACGCACATCATCCCGCCGCCGGGCTAAGCCAAACTGGTTGCGGGATATGCCTACAAAGTCGGTCGCCCCGATCCCCTTCTTCATGGCTTTGTCGTGCTGACCCTTACCGAAATGCCGCACCACGATGATCGCGCAGCGGCGGCGTTCGGCAATGTCCTTAAGCCGCTCCATAAACTCGCGGACATCGACATTGTTGCTGGCATCCACGTCGCCGGTAATGAACGCCTGTATCGGATCAAGGATCACTAATCGGGCATCAACGCGGCCGATTTCGCCATCCAGCCAATCTGCCAGCTCAGGAGTGAGCTTGAACGTCCGGGTCTGGATAAACACACGGTCAAGATCGGCCCCGTTCGCCTCCAACCTCGGCTTGATTACCCCACCGGCTAAGTCCTCAAAGTTGAACAAAAAGCAGTTGGCGGGCGGCATCGTCTTGCCATTGGGCAGAGCTCGGCCTCGGCTGACCTCCGATACGAGCCAGAATGCGAACTGACTTTTGCCGTCACCCGGATCGCCATCGAGCAACCCTAGAGTGCCAAGACAAATGTAGGGATACCAAAGCCATTCCAGCTTCTCATCGGGCACCTCCGCAAATGGTCGAATGCTGGGCAATGGCTTGACTGGATAACGCGACATGCTGCGGGCGATTTGCCGCACCTCGCGATCCGGCAGCGGACTTTCGGACATTGTTCTGTTGAGCGCTTTCAATGCCTCCATGATTGCGGATTGAGGCACACCTTTAGCGCGCATGTAGCCCGCAAACTGGGTCAGCGTCGAATTGCGCATGCCGACCGGCATTGGCCCGCCGCCGCCCGCTTCGCGCGCAACGTCAGTGCGTTCGGTGATGTCCGCGATTTTTTGCGGCAAATCACCGATCGGCAGGTCTTCCCAGACCGCGTAGACCACGCCGAACTCGTGAAGCGATCCCGGTCCGACGACATAACAACCAGAACCCCTCTTCACATCCAGTTTGACCTGGGCCCCGTTCCGGGCGGGCATTTCTCCCCGAAAATAAAAGTGAAAGCCGCGCGCGGTCTTCACGGTAAATGTCGGCGGTGGGTTATGCTCGTTACGGAATTTTCGCAGCGCCTCCTTGCTGTCGCAATCGATAACCGTCAGCCCTTCGGTAGCCACGCCATAGTTCATCTCGGGATGCTTACGATGCCATTTCCTGATGGTTTTACGGTCGGTCGTCGCATCCTTGACGCCATGCGGAACCAGCCATCCGATGGGATGCTTACCGATGTCTTTGCATTTCACGGTTCCACAGGCGCATTCGCCATTGACGATCCCGTGAACGGGAAAGACACGAACGCCTTCACCCGCGAACCACTCCATCATGCTTAGAACGTTGGCGCTTCGATCTAGCTTGAATCGCAAGGTTTCGGCGCTCATTGTCCGCCCTCCTTGCTATCTGGGTAATGTTCTTCCAACCATGCCTCAGCGGCCTCAATGTCCTCAGGCGTTTCGACTCCAAAGAGGAATACGCGTTCCCAATTACGCCCGGTTTCCGGGTCCTCCATCGGTTGGATGAACGCTATGACTACCGTTCCACCTTCAATCTCTTGATGAACTCGTCCACCTCCTCGGCCAGCCAATGGGTCTTTGCGCCTATCTTCACCCTTTTGGGCCACAGGCCTTTTGCTTCGAGCCTTAGCAGCGTCGAATTGTGAAGTTTTACGCCGCGTTTTCTCAGTTCGGCGTGATCGATCAGAATTGTATTGGTCATTCATAAGAGCCCTTTCTGCTTGAAAGAGCCTTTCCACTAAGCGCGGCGCGCAGCGGTGCACCACAATTCTCTCTGTTACAAAATTCTCAAAAGTCAGGCGATTTTGCGTGCAGCCACTCGGGCCTCGTCTACAAGCCGATAGCGCGTCGAACTGGGCACCGCTTGGTGAAGCTGAGGTTCAAGGTTTCGGATATGCTCAATGACCACTCCGGTCTTCACCAATCCTGGGTTTGCTTGCCAAAATGCCTTGGCCGCGAAAAAGTAGTCTGGAAACTTCAGCGGTCGCCCCATCGGCGCCAAAGGAACGTGATCTGCCTCATAGACACGCTTGAAGCTGGTGATGTCAGCAACGGCCTCGATCATCTCACCGTCAACCAACTCGACCAGGCCACGCCCTCGGGACGGTTGCTTAGAAGTCGGATATAGGGGGTAAATCAACCACACCAGCGAGGGGGAAATTCGTTCCGAGGCTTCAATGCGGTCGCATGCAAACAGTGGCAAAGTGCCTTCGCGAGCATACCGCGACAACTCAAACAGTGTTTTCCACGCTTCGGTATGGACCTTGCGTGAGTGGTTGGCTCTTTGGCCGGGAAGTGCTGCCGAAACATGGGCTGGAGACCAACCTCGAACCATGCGTCGTCCCAGTTTCTCAAAGGGATCGATAAGATTGACCGGTCCATCACTCTTCGAGGTCTTCAAGAAAGGTCCCCCATTTGTCCAGCGCCTCTCGCCGCTCAGCATCATAGCCGTAACGATTATATACAGCGGCCACCCCGGAAATCGTGCCCGAAATGTGGTTCAACACTTTCTCGACAACATGCGGTGCAATCCCTGCCCTCGCCATGCCCGATGCTGCAGTTCGCCGGAGGTCATGGTATCGCCACGCTGTGGTCTCGGACTCGGCATGGATATGTCGCAGGGCCTTGCTGAACCCACTGATTGGTGATCGCCGCGTGGTGGTGAATACCCAATCGCAATCGGTAAAACGTGGGACCTCGGCCAGCAACCGCAGCGCAAAATCGTTCAGCGGGACAACGTGCGGTTTGCCGTTCTTCGAGAGCTCAGCCGGGATAACCCATTGCTTGGCATCAAGGTCGAGTTGACTCCACTTCATCTGCGACACCTCGCCGCGCCGTTGTGCGGTCGCCAGCAGTAAGGGCACGAATTGGCGGAAGGGATATGCGTCCTTGGCGCAGACATGGAGCACTGCGCGAATTTCATCGTCGGTCAGCACTCGGTCGCGCGCTTGCTCTCTCGTCGGCGGTTTGGTGCCTAGAACGGGCGATGTGTCGATAATCCCGCGCTCCAAACACCAATTGAAAAGTTTGCGCAGGTTCGAGTGGATGCGGTTCGCCTGATAAGCCGCGCCGCGTTCAATGGCACCGTCCATTAGTTCAAGGATGTCGTGCCGCTTGATTTCGCGAATGTCGCGTTGGCCATGCACCGCAACGAACTCGCGTTGAAGGATGCGCTCAGCTTCTTTCCAACTGCGATTGCGGGGGCGAGCATACTGGCGGATGAAATCACCACAAATAGCCTCGACCGTCATTCCAAGCTGACGACGGCGCGCGGCGGGGTCGATCCCATCATCCACCAAGCGAAGCGCCTCAATGGCTTTTGCACGCGCTTCTTGGAGAGAAATTCGGGGATGAACGCCAAGAGGCAGGCGGCGCTGTTTCACGCCATATCGATATTTGACGGTGTAGACTTTCCTGCCGGAAGGAAAGACGCGGAGGCTAAACCCCGGGCATAAAACATCATGGACTTCGTATCGCTTGCTCTGAGGCTTAAAGGCATTGATTGCCTTCACGCTGAGTGCTTTTCGCATGTGCCGTTCCTTTCAACGGCACCTCAATAATCATGGATTTCCGCCGATCTCAAAGGAATTCCCGATGACGGACGGAACACGTCAGAATACTCTGTCCTGCAATTCCTACCAGTCCTCGCGGGCGGAGCCATTGATGACGCACTGCGCAACAGTGTTGGCGGATTCCTCGAATTTCCGCTGAACTTCCTTCCATCGCGAACCAGACCATTTGCCGATCCGTCCCCATGCATCTTCGCCGGTCAGCATGTTGGTATTGAATCGCTCAAGACTGGTTTGCTCAATCCGGAAGCGACCTTCGCGTGCTTCAAAGGTGAAGCGGCTTCGAATCTTCCATCGAGGTAGACTGCCATACTCGATCGAGTTGCGTGCGACGATCATCCCGCCATCAAGATCTGTGCTGATGATGAGCGGGTCGTCGGCACTTCCACTAGACAGGTGCACAGCTATGCAGGTGTTGGCTCGCGCTGCAATTTCCCTAGGTGAACCCTGCGCCTGAAACACTTCGCTGGTGACCGAGGTAAGATATTCAGCTGCATATGCGGGGGTCGAGGTGCCGATCGCAAGCAACCCGACTGCAATCCACGTTTTCGCCATTCATTGCACCTCACATCCGGATGTCATGCACTATGTTTAGTCTTCCAGCTTAAAGCAGCGCAATGGTTCACGCCGCATTGCCCAATAAATCGAACTACGGCACTTTATCTCAAACGCCCTTAACCCTGAGATGAGGTGAAAGACTTCGCATGATTATAGTGCCGGACGAGCCCCCTCCAGCGCAACCCGGCGAAGTTCTAAAGGTGGTTGTCGGGAAGGTGTTTGATGGTGACGGCTTTCTTGCGAAAGTCTGGCACCCGCATCGCGAGACATGGATTGAGCGAGTCCCATTCCGATTTGCTTTCATCGATGCCCCGGAAATCGACCAGCAGTTCGGAAAAGAGTCCAAGGAATTCCTAACTAACCTCATTTCCCACAAGACGCTTCGCTTGGATCCGATCGGCAAGGAATCAACCGGATATATGCCCGTTGATCCCTACAAACGGCTGCTATGCATGGCTTTTCTTACCGACCAAATGGAGACAGGCAGGATCGATTACTACCTGAACGGTACCTGTGGCGCTGGGATAGTGAAACAGGCTCGCTCTGTTACCCGCAATATCGAACTTGAGATGATCGTGAATGGCTGGGCTTGGGTGATCGAGCGATACACCTTCGAACGCGAGGAGGAGTATTTCGCTGCACAGGAAGACGCCAAGCGCAATCGGCGTGGGCTTTGGGCAATGGACCATCCCGAGCCACCATGGAAATTCAAGCAGCGGCAAGCGAAACGGAGGAGCACATCCGGAGGTCAGGGGCGTCTGATTTAGCGCTGCTACACACCCGCCGGTCGCTAGAACCGACTCTAAGACGCAAATGTCGCACAAACTGCCGTGTGATATTTCTCAGAAATTCGACTTAACGAAATTACGCGCTTCCAATGGGGCAGCAATGGGGCAACAGAAGCTTGCTTTTGGCTGCTACAGAGCGCATCGATCTGCTACACGTTGCAAGGTGTAAGACCGCAAAATTTGGTGCCCCGAGCAACAAGATGCAACGAATTACATCGAAATACCAAGAGCTTAAGGCCAGCTCTTAATCAGCGGGTCCTAGGTTCGAGCCCTAGTGCGTCCACCATTTTTCATGTTGAAAAACAGCTATTTAGTAACCAATCAAGTTACGCCTGCGCTGTGCTTGCGTGTCCGCTCTAGCGTATTTCTAGCCACTGCCGTCTTTGCAACTGAATGTCTTATCACGCTTCTTTTGCGGATAAGGACGTCGCAGACTAAAGCCGCAGGATGTCCGAATCTCAATTCCGCTTTCAAACCTTGGTCCGCCGGGATTTGCTGTGGCTATTGCCACTGATGTTCGTTGTTTGGGTCGGACTCGCTATGGCAGGCCTTGATGTCGATTCGTCTTTTCTGGCGGGACTTTCGAGTGCAGTCATTGGCGTTACGGCATACGCCTATCGCGAAGCATGTAGAGACATTAGATTTTGGGCGACCATAGGTTTCTATTCTTTAGTCCATATAGTGGCAATTTACACTTTTGGAGGCGACTGGCTGCCGTCGCCTACGATTGCGATCTCTCCCCTCTTCCTCTTGGATTACATGGTAATGGCTTGGCTATTTCCGAAGGTCAGCAGGATTAATTTCAATTACGAGTGACGCCTTCTTTCCACCCGTAATTAGACATTGGCTTAGGGCGGTCGACCCCAAGTGCCATCGCTTTCCCAGCTTCGAAGAGCGGCGACCACATCAACCATGTCGGCGCGCGAGAGGTGTCCTGCTTCGATCTCAGGCAGCACCGTCACTTCTTCGAACATGTCGAACGATCCGAACATAAACACGAAGGGCGACGGCCTCGGCTTCCCTTCCCGCTCCATCCTAGCCACGCGGCGCGACAGGGCCCTGACTGCGCCCACGCTCTTTGTGAGGCTGTGCAAAGCAACGCGGGTCTTGCCAGCCAGAACCTGGGCACCGATATTCTTAGTTTCGCGGAACAATTTCATGCATGCGGCGTTTAATTGTGTCGAGGAGCATTGATATGCGAAACAAAATACTTCTAGCCGGAATTGCACTGCTTAGCCTTCCATTGGCACTCCCTGCGCAAGCACAGAACAACGGGAATGACAAACAGGGTAGCGAGAAAAGCAAACCAGCCGACAACAAGGGCGGCCCGGGTGCAGCGGCCAACCGCGCTGACAAGGCCCAGAACAAGGCGCAGAACAAGGCCAAGGCGCGTACACCGGACGTCGCAAATCAACCCGCTCGATCCGGCAACAAGGCCGGCCACAACAATGACAGGGCTGTAACTAATTCGCGCCGTCAAGATGGGCGCATTGAGAATTTCCCGAGGCGTACCATAGCGGACGGCCGCTACATCAGGCCCGAACCAAGCTTCCAGGGTTGTCCTCCAGGGCTTGCGAAGAAGGACAACGGCTGCCTACCCCCCGGTCAAGCACACAAGTTTGGTGAGGGGACACGTTGGGACCGCTATTCAAACCTGTTCAGCAGAAATCGCAGCGATGACTGGCGTTACGACCAAGGTTTTGCATATCGCATCGATCCGGCGACAAGCCTCGTACAGGGCATCGTGCCGCTACTTGGCGGGGCGCTATTCACCGGCAATGCGTGGCCCCAGAGTTTCACTGATTACCAGGTTTCGCCTTATTATGAGCGCTACTATGGATCGGGTGCAAACAGCGGCGTTCGGTATGCAGATGGCGCGATTTTCAGGGTAAATCCTGAGACCCAGAGAATCAGTTCCATCGCCGGTTTATTGACTGGCGACAATTGGAACGTAGGCTCGCCAGCGCCGCCGGGATACGAAGTTTATAATGTACCTTACAGTTACCGAGATCGATATTCCGACGACGAGGCGAACTATTACCGCTATAATGATGGCTACGTTTACCAAATTGATCCGACAACGCAGCTTGTCCGTCAAATCATCGAATTGGCCGTCTGATGGCACACGGTAACAAATCTCGTCGCCCGGCAATCCAGAAATTGTCGATCGTCATTGCGCTTGCCGCCATGCTTGGCGCTTGCCAGGACAATGACAGGCAAGCAGCTGACAATGAGAGTGTCGATCCAATCGCCAACAGCGAAATGGTAACAACGGCCATTGGCAATGATGCTGACCTGTCAATATCAACCAGACTTATCGGCGCAGCCCAGCTAGGGGCCGCGCTCGACGGGGAAGGAAGTTACACCGTATTTCTACCGGTTGATGATGCATGGAACTCTCTCGATGCGGCTGAGCGCCAAGCTATTGAAAACACGGAGAATCGCCCGCAACTGATCGCAGTTCTACGGCAGCATATAGCGCCTGGCTATGTCCTTGCTTCGGATCTCGAAAAAGGCTTGTCGGACGAGGATGGATCGGTGGAGCTGGCTACAATGGGCGTCGCGCCAATCACATTGTACCGGGACGGCACGACCATCACGATTGGGCAAGGCAATGAAGCGCCGCGAATAGTCGGTGCACCAATCGTCGCCGGCAACGATGTGGTCTATCGCATCGATCGCCTGATTCCCCCGCCCGAATGACAACCAACTTCCATCGCTAATTTGTAGAGCGACCATCCGGGTGTCAGCACATAATCTGTAGGTCTGGGGTGATGACCCCAGACCTACAGACCCGTAAACAGCATTCCCAAACTGCTGGCTCTAATCGTCTTCGTCAGCCAGTTCGTGGCGCAGGGTCTGCACCACACCAGTTGCGATCATGAACTGCCCGGCAAAATAGAGCGGCCAGATCAGGTAATGCGGCAGCACGCCTAGATCGAACGGGCCCATCCGGCTGAAGATCAGCCAGTCCGAGACGACGAACAGCACAGCCCCAATCCCCACGCGATAGCGCGGAAAGTGGCTCATCCAGGCAGTCGATGCCATGCCGCCCAGTGCCAGCCCGTAAAGCGTTACCGCCCAGTCATGGCTCAAGAGCCAGCTGATCGCCGGCGTGCCCAGCAGCAGCACGACTGCCAGTGCCTTCTGGCTGGGCGAGCGGTGCTCGCGCGGATTGCGCAGGTAAAGCCAGATCGCCAGCACATGTCCGATGAAGAACAGCCCGCCGCCAAGCCCGAAATCGAACTCGATGCCCATGTCGCCCAGCGCCCCGAACATCATCACCGCAGCAATGATCGCGGCGTCAGGCCCCGTCGCCCGCCGTATCGCGTAAAACGCCAGGCAGCCGACCGCGAGGCCCTTGATCATTATCAGCCACACTTCGCCCAGCGGATTGTCACGCAGGAAATAGAACGCAACTGCCGCGATAATGCTGGCGAGCAGCCAGGGCCGATGTTCGATAAGAGCGCGTTTGGGCATGGATTCCCCCCTTTGGAGGCACTCTTGGACTTGAAGAATGGCATCGGCAAGCTCTAGGTGCAGCCTGTAATGACCCAACCAGATACTCATGACGTGCATATCATCGGCGGCGGCCTGGCCGGAAGCGAAGCCGCGTGGCAGCTGGCAAGGCGCGGTTTCAAGGTGCGCCTCTCAGAGATGCGCGGTACGGGAGAATTGACACCCGCTCACCAGACCGATGGCCTCGCCGAGCTGGTCTGCTCCAACAGTTTCCGCAGCGATGATGACGAGAGGAACGCCGTCGGCCTGCTGCACCACGAGATGCGGCGGCTCGATTCACTGATCATGCGCGCGGGCGAGATGGCACGTGTGCCCGCTGGCAGCGCGATGGCGGTCGACCGCGATGTATTCTCGCACGAAGTCACCCGCACGCTGGCAGAGCATCCCAATGTCACAATTGTGCGCGAGCGGATCGACCGCCTGCCCGACGCGGGAATGACGATTGTCAGCACCGGGCCGCTTACCGCCCAGGAGCTGGCGGACAGTATCGTTGCCGCTACCGGACAGGAGCGGCTGGCATTTTTCGATGCCATCGCCCCCATCGTCCACCGCGACAGCATCGACATGTCAAAATGCTGGATCCAGTCGCGCTGGAACAAACGCACTGCGGCCTCGAACGAGGGGGGCGATTACATCAATTGCCCGATGACAAAAGAGCAATATCTCGCTTTCTATCAAGGGCTTATCGATGGCGAGAAGACAGAGTTTCGTGAGTGGGAAAAGGACACTCCCTATTTCGATGGGTGCATGCCGATCGAGGTCATGGCGGCGCGCGGGGTCGAAACGCTGCGCTACGGGCCGATGAAGGGGGTCGGGCTGGATAACCCCTATGACACTACGGAGGAGCACCCGCAGGGCTGCTGGCCCTATGCCGTGGTTCAACTGAGGCAAGACAACAAGCTGGGCACGCTGTGGAACATGGTCGGCTTCCAGACCAAGCTCAAATATGGCGCTCAGCTCGAATTGTTCCGCACCATTCCGGGTCTGGAAAATGCCGAGTTCGCGCGGCTTGGCGGGCTGCATCGCAACACCTTTCTCAATTCGCCGCTGGTGCTCGATCGGCAATTGCGATTGCGAAACGCGCCGCATATCCGCTTCGCGGGGCAAGTGACGGGATGCGAAGGCTATGTCGAATCGAGTGCGGTGGGGCTGATTGCGGGGATGATGGCTGCATTCGAGCTTGCCGGTCGCCAATGCCCGCCCCTGCCCCGCACCACGGCAATCGGCGCGCTATTGAGCCATATCACGGGCGACGCGGAGGCCGATACATTCCAGCCCATGAACGTCAATTTCGGGCTGTTCCCACCGCTGCATGAAGTGAAGAAGAAGCAGCGCAAGGAAGCCTATACAAGCCGTGCCAAGCAGGATTTCGGCGAGTGGCTGGCCAGCTTATCGGAGCTAGCCCCCGCCTGAACGGGCGCGCCAGTAGCTGTCAGCACCGGCAAGATGCCTTTTTCGCTCCCGGTTTGGGGGCGGTTGTAGCGAACTCCTTTGGTGTCAGTTTTCCGTCCCCATCAGCATCGGCGCCTTCAAAACGCTCTGCCGTAGTCACCGCCCATTCCTCGAAGGTCAGCAGGTTGTTGCCGTCCTTGTCGAGGCTGCGAAACCCGTCGCTGCGGGTGGAGAGCATTTCGTTGCGGGTGATAACCCGGTCGCGATTGCGATCATAACGGAAGAAGCGGCGCTGCTCACGAGTCAATTCGGTCGCTTCCGGCGGCACCGGGCCCTGCATGTCGCCAGGGTTGGTGATCGGTAATTCATCCGGCGAGGGGCCAACCTGTTCGGGACTGGGCGGTGGCGGCGCTTTCTCCTCGACTTGTGCGCGCCCCTCCCACCAGTAAAGCCCCACGCTTGCAAGCGCGAGACCCAGAAAAAGTCCCAATAATATGCGCGACATACGACCCTCCTGCCACACGCGGCAGGATACCGTTTTTCAGCGCCCTAGCAATCCCGCCCGCAATGCGATCAACGCAGCACTTCGCCCATCCATCAGTGGCCTGCCTCCGCGCCGCATTGAGCGCAGCGCCAGCGCTTCGAGCACCGCCAGCCCGCGCATGCTCCGCGGAATGCCGCCCTTCCCTGAAGTCCGGCCCAGCCCGGTTGCAAGCAGAACTTCGCGTTCCTCATCGCTGCTGACATGCACCGCAGCG
>LOET01000088.1 GCA_001515985.1 Sphingomonadales bacterium BRH_c3
CGGTTGCGGGCAGCGCCGAATATCCCGATCCCGACGCGCGCGATCTGCGTGCCGCCATCGGCGCGCTGCATGGCATCGATCCGGCGCGGATCGTGTGCGGCACCGGCTCGGACGAATTGCTCAACCTCGCCGCTCAGGGCTTTGCCGGGCCGGGGGATGAAGTGCTGTTCAGCCGCTTCAGCTTCATTGTCTATGACATCGCTGCAAGGCGTTGCGGCGCGACGCCGGTGGAAGCACCGGACAGCGACTATGCCACGGATGTCGATGCGCTGCTGGCTGCCGTTACGGATCGCACGCGGGTGGTCTTTATCGCCAACCCCAACAACCCCACCGGAACCTATCTGCCGCGCGTTGAGGTCGAGCGGCTCCACGCCGGGCTGCCAGCCGATGTGCTACTGGTAATCGACCAGGCCTATGCCGAATATCTCGGCGAAGGCGAGGACGATGGCGGGATGGAGCTGGCTGCGCGCCACGAAAACGTGCTCGTCACCCGCACCTTCTCGAAGATCTACGGGCTGGCGGGCGAGCGGATCGGCTGGGCCACCGGAGCGCCGCAGCTGATCGATGTACTGAACCGCATCCGCGGGCCGTTCAATGTCACCACCAGCGGGCAGGCTGCGGCCTTGGCCGCGCTGGGCGATCAGGGTTTCGTTGCCCGCAGCCGTGAGCACAATGCCGAGGAACTGGCCCATTTCACCGCAGCGATCGAGGCGCTCGGCAATCACGGACTGCGGCCAATTCCCAGCAAGGCCAATTTCCTGCTGGTGCTGTTCGAAGGCGAAGTGAGCGCGGCACAGGCGCTCGAGGCGATTGGCGAAGCAGGTTTTGCCGTGCGGCACCTGCCGGGCCAGGGCCTGCCCCATGCGCTGCGCATCACCATCGGCACGCACAAGCAGATGGGCGCGATCGCTGCCGCTCTGCGCGAACTGGTTGGCGAAGGCGCATGAATATCGAGAAGGTCGCGATCATCGGGTTGGGCCTGTTGGGCGGTTCGATCGGGCTGGCAGTTCAAGCGCGCGCACCGCATATTGCCACCAGTGGCTATGATTCCAGCCCCGCCGCGCGCGCCAAGGCTGCCGAACGCGGATTGGTGGGCAGGGTGTATGACAGCGCCGAAGAAGCCGTGCGTGGGGCCGATCTGGTGATCCTGTGCGTGCCGGTGGGCGCGATGCGCGAAGCTGCCATGGCAATTGCCGATGTTCTGCCACCGCATGCGATCGTGAGTGATGTCGGTTCTTCAAAGCAGAGCGTGGCTGAGGATCTTGCAGCCGCGCTTCCCGGTGCCACGGTCATTCCGGCCCACCCAGTCGCGGGCACCGAACAAAGCGGGCCGGAAGCCGGATTCGCCACATTGTTCGAAAACCGCTGGTGCATCCTGACTCCGCCTGCCGGCGCAGAGCAAGCCGCGGTCGACACGCTAGCCGAATTCTGGCGCACGCTGGGCGCGCGGATCGAGATCATGGACCCGCAGCATCACGATCTGGTGCTGGCGGTGACCAGCCACATCCCGCACCTGATCGCCTATACCATCGTTGGCACGGCGAGCGATCTGGAAGATGTGACCCGCAGCGAGGTGATCAAGTATTCGGCCGGCGGTTTCCGCGATTTCACCCGCATCGCCGCTTCCGATCCGGTGATGTGGCGCGACGTGTTCCTGCACAACAAGTCTGCGGTTCTGGAAATGCTGGGCCGTTTCACCGAGGATCTCACCGCGCTGCAACGTGCGATCCGTTCGGGCGATGGCGAAACGCTGCACGAATTGTTCAGCCGCACCCGCGCAATCCGCCGCGGGATCATCGAGGAAGGGCAGGATGATGAGCGGCCCGACTTTGGCCGGGAGCACTAGCCCCCTTCGTTCAGAGCATTGATCGCCGCTTGTACACGGGCTTCGGCCTCGGCGCGCGACAACCCTGCGGGAATCAAATCGCCGAATTTATAGGTGATCACCCCGCCGCGCTTCCACAAGCGGTGGTATAGCGGCCCGCTGTTGACCGCGCATGGGATCACCGGAACACCCAGCAGCTTGTAGATACCGGCAAATCCAGCCTGCAGAGAAGCGGGCTTGCCATGCGGGACGCGCGTTCCCTCCGGGAAAATCAGCAAGGGGCGGCCTTCGGCCAGCCTTTGCTTCGCCGCGCTCAGCATCTGGCGCAGCGCCCGGGCACCTTCGTCGCGCGAGACCGGGGTCAACCCATAGACCCGCGCAGACCGCCCCCAGACCGGGATCTTGAACAGCTCGCGCTTGGCAAAGACGGATGGATAGGGCAGCAGGGTGGGCGCATCGATCGCCTCGAAGAAGCTTTCGTGCTTCATTGCGATCAGCACCGGCCCGGCCGGAATTTTACCCTCGACGCGTATTTCGATGCCCAGAATATAGGTCACGCACCAGCGATGCCAGTTGGTCCACCAGCGCACTACGGCGCGCAGTGTCTCGCTCCCTAGGTACGAGGCAAGACCTGCCGCAAAAACCAGCACGGCGCTTCCCCCGTAAAACAGCGGGTAATAGAGTAGGCTGCGCAGCACCGACATCGCGTTCAACTCAGGCTTTGACCAGGCCGGTCAGATAGGTAACCACCAGCTTGTGATATTCGAGCAGCAGCACGCCGAAACCCGGCTCGCTGCGCACCGCATCGGGCACCACGGTAACGGTGCTGGGCAAAGTGCGGTTAAGTTCGCTCGCCACGCGGCGCATATGCCAGTCACTGGTCACAAGCCGGATCGAACCGACCCGGTGTTCCACCACCCATTTGGCGATTTCTTCAGCATTGCCGCGCGTGTCGATGGCAGCGAAGCCCAGGTCGATGCAGCAGCGCATCTGCCGCTGCGAAACCCCGAACTCCGCCGCGAATTCATCCGGCCTGACTTCCAGATCCACCCCGCTGACCAGCATCCGCTCAGCCCAGCCCTTGTCGAGCACTTCGATTCCGCGCTGAATCCGCCCGGCAGCGCCGGTGGGCACGATCACGGCATCTGTTTCAATCTTGCCGATAGGCGCAGGCAGCGTGGCAAAGAACCACACGAAGCCAAACGCCCAGGCCAGGAAGATCGTAGAAAGGAGTCTGAAAATCATAACATTCGCCTCAAGGCTGACATCACCGTGATGCGCGCGGTCAGCATGGCAAGCAAGACCCCGGCCAGCGGAATTGCCGCCAGCACAAGCCAGTCAAGGCGCCGCAAGTTTCCGCCTGCGACCATGCCCGAATCGATTGCAGCAAACTGGCCGCCAATCAGCCAGACCGCAAGCGCGCCCAGGGCAAGGCCGATCACACCGCCTACCATAGCATCGATCGTCACGCTGCGCTGGAACACCTGCGCAATCTGGCGATCAGTACCGCCAAGCAGGTGGACGATTTCCACTGTCTTGCGATGGTTGGCGAAAGAGCTGCGCGCTGCAAGCCACACCGCCCCCGCACTGGTCAAGGCGAGCAAGGCGATCAGTGCCAGCGCAAGATATTGCAGCGCTGCCAGCGCATCATAAACCGGGCGCAGCCAATCAGATTGCGCATCGACCCGCGCGCCGGGTATCTCGCTCACCAACATCGCATTGAGCCGGGCAATTTCAGCCGTATCCGCAAGAGTGCTGAGCTGGACATCGATCAGCGCCGGAATCGGCACCGCATCGAAACCACCATCACCGCCGCCACCACCGGCTCCGATCCAGGGGGCCAGAAGTTCGGCCAGTTCATCCTGCGGGATCACGCGCAGTCCCGCGACCGCCTTGTCAGCCCGCAGCAGTTCGGCGGCACGCTGCGCCTGGGCAGCGCGCATTTCGGCATTCGCCTCGACAATCTGCACTGTCAGCGCGCCAGACAGGTCAGCCCGTGCGCGGTCTGCCAGATTGCCCAGCGCCAGTCCTGCTGCAGCCGCCATCACTGTCAGCGCGATCATGATCGCGATCACCCAGGGCATCGGACCGCTGGCAAGCTTGCGCGGCACCAGATTGGCCGCACGCCGCCCGCGGAACGGCACCAGATCACGCACCAGCGAATGACCGATAGCCGGTTCGCCGTTCATGCCTCGCTTCCCCGCTCACTTGCCCGCGGTGCCAGGCGCGGGGGAAACCGCAGTGCCCCTGTGGGGTCTAGCAAACTGCCTTTCTGCAGCCGCATGATCAGCGAATCCGGTACCTGGCGCAGCAAATGGATATCATGCGTCGCCACGATCACCGTGGTCCCGAGGCGGTTGAGCCGTTCGAACAACTGCAGCAATTTCAACGCCATGTCGGGATCGACATTGCCGGTTGGCTCGTCGGCGATCAGCAGGTCGGGCCGCCCGATCACCGCACGCGCGATGGCAACGCGCTGCTGCTCGCCGCCCGACATGGTGGCGGGAACTCCGTCCATCCGCTTCGCCAGGCCGACCCATTCCAGCATTTCGCTGACTGGCCGGACCAGCTCGCTTTCGCGCACACCCGCCAAACGCAAGGGCAGCGCGACATTGTCGAATGCCGAAAGATGCTCGATCAGGCGGAAGTCCTGGAACACAACTCCCAGCTTCCGGCGAAACATGGGCAACCGGTCGCGCGGCAAGGTGATCATGTCATTGCCGAACATGCGGATCGCCCCGCGCGAGGGGCGCTGGGCCAGGTAGAGCAGCTTGAGCAGGCTGGTCTTGCCCGCGCCGCTGGCACCGGTGAGGAAATAGAACCGCCCGGCGAATAGCGTGAAGGCAAGATCGCGCAGCACCTCTGGTTCGGTGCCATACCGCAGCCCGACATTGTCGAAGGTCACGATTTCGCCTGCCCCATGGGTCATCGCGCGGCTCTATCCCAAGATCGGGGCAGTGCAAGGTCAATCATCGCCACCGGGGGGCTATAGCGGGGCTTCGGTGTGGAAAAAAGGCGGCTTTCGCCCTCTCGCGCGTAACGCGCTCTTGCTAGCGCCATACCACGCCGCGTAAGGCTTTGTTTGCCATGATCATCGCCTGTCCAGCCTGTCGCACACGTTATGTTGTGCCTGACACGGCCATCGGCATCGATGGACGCACGGTCCGCTGCGCCAAATGCAAGCACAGCTGGTTCCAGGATGGCCCCGTGCCTGAACCCTCGACCGCTGCCGAACCGGCACCCGCTGAAGAGGTTGCGCCTCCGCCCCGTGACGAGGCGCCCGAGCAGGCAGATCAACCCGAGCCGATTGATAATGAGGCGGCGCCCGATACAGCGGAGCCCGCCGATCCCGATGCGCGGCCCTCGGTCAACTTCTGGCGCTCGAGCGATCGCCGCGAAGGGGCCGAAGCCGATGAGGGTGAAGCGGATCGGGAACCAGCCGCTGTGAGCGAGCCTGTGGCCGCGCCGGGAGTGCCGACCTCTCCCGATGTCGAAGCAGATGATGCGCCCGGCTATACCGAAGAGCCGGATGGCGATTATTCGCAGTTCGAGCACGAGCCGCCGTTCCGCCCGCGCCGCAACCCGCTCAAGCTGTGGACGGCGGCGGCGGTGGTGTTCTTTATTGCCGCAAGCGGCGCTGCGGTGGCGGTCAATTATTACGGCCTGCCCGCCTGGGTGCCGATCCAGCGGCCCACTTTCGGGATGGAGCAGCCGCAATTGCAGCTCGATTTCCCCGCCGAACAACAGGATCTGCGCACCCTGCCCAACGGCACAGAGTATTTCGAAGTCAACGGGTCTGTTACCAACACCGGCCGCACGGGTGCTTCGGTGCCACCGATCCTGATCGTGCTGCGCGACGAGCAGGACCGCATCGTCTACACGTGGGAACTGGCCCCGCCGCAAAGCGAACTTGCACCCGGCGAAACCGTGACAATACGCGAAGCCATGGTCGATGTGCCGCGGTCTGCCAGCGTGGTCGAGATCGGCTGGAAGCCCACCTGAACGGCACGACCGCAAAGCCTGCGGTAAATTGCTTGCGGAGCCGCACCGCTGTTGCTAGTGGCGCGCTCCTGTTCGCAAGGGACGTTCGCTCCCTTGAACGACTGGGTGCGGTCGTGGCGGAATTGGTAGACGCGCAACGTTGAGGTCGTTGTGGGCTAACGCCCGTGGAAGTTCGAGTCTTCTCGACCGCACCAAACAGTCCTAAGTTCTTGTAATAGAATGATATTTTTCTGAATCCGGTCGGCGATCACCTGGCTGTTCCAGGCACCTACGACCTTGCCTAGCGATAGATCCAATTTCACGCGATTGCTTCAATTGAGCATTCCATGATCCGTCCGGATCATGGAATGACAAAAGTTGGGCCGATTTTGTCATATTGTTCGAGTCTTCTCGAGAGCACCAAACAGTCCTGAAAAACTCCCCTAGTAGGGGACCCCATCTGGGCAGTTCCGGTTTTGGGCGCAGTTCCGCCGGATTTCACGCGTGCGGTTCGGACAGGTGCAGTCAGAGACCCGTGCATCAAGTGCGAATTCCCGGCGCAAAATACCCGCCGTCTCTGGCGCGAAAATTCTGACTGCAGTGAGAATGGCCTCAGGCGAAGCCGAGCGCGCGGCGCTGGTCTGCCCATGCGAGTGGAAGCTCGGCCGCCAGCATGGTGCGGCTATTCAGGGAGGCAGGCTGTCGCCCCTGAACAATGGCCGTGACAATATCGGGAGCAAGGCAGGCCAGCGATGCGAGCCTGGTCAGCCTGGTGCGGCATTTGCCCATACTCGCAGCGATGCTGGCAATCGACTTGTCCGGCTGCGACAGGATCAGCCGCCGTGCGCCATGAGCCTCGGCCATCAGCGCCACCAGCTTCTCGTCGCGCCGAGCGGGCGTAGCGCTCAGGTCCTCCGGCCCGGGAATGACCAACCGCAGCTGATGCCCGCGACGAACTTTCGTTGCCGGCAATGCAAGGATGATGGGCTCGTCGAGTTCATCCCCGGCGCTGGTCAGTACCAACGCACAGCGGATCAGCGCGGGGCGGGTTATGATCTCGATCCCGCCATCGCCCAGATTGATCCGATCGACGATGGTCTCGAGGAGTGCCGCCCGGTCATGGGCGGAACCACTGCGCAGCGTTGCTGCGGCAAGATCGCCCGCCGCAATGGCCTTCTGGATGGCCTCGGCCTCCGTATCTGGAACAAGTCGACACAGAAACGGCTGGTCGTTGAGCAATTCCGCGAGGCGCTGGCACACCAGCTGTTAAAGATCGAAGGCCGATACCCGCCATGCGGGAGACCCATCGATCAGATCAGGTCGGGTGACATAATAGCGATAGCGCTTGCCCGGCTTGGTGGCATGGCTTGGGGTCATGGCCCTGCCTTCCCCATCGTGCAGCATGCCCACCAGCAGACTGGGCTGCTGCACCTTGAGGCGGCGGGATGTGCCCGATGCATTGGCCTTCAAGGTGTGCTGGACGTCGTCCCAAAGCTCCTGCGAGACGATCGCCGGATGCTCTCCCGCAAAGACCTCGCCCTTGTGCACGATCTTGCCGAGGTAGATCGGGTTCGAGAGCAGGTGGTATAGCGTGCCCCGGCGGAAGAGGCAGCCGCCCCGATGCGGTCCACTGGCCCGCGCCTGCACTTTGGTTCGATATCCGGTGCGGTCCAGCTCCACGGCCAGAGCAACCACTGAGCCTAACGCAAGATATCGCTGCATGATGTGACAAACCAGGCCGGCTTCCTGCTCGTTCACGATCAGCTTGCGGTTCTCGACCTCGTAGCCGAGTGGCACTGGCCCGCCCATCCACATGCCCTTGCGCTTGGAAGCGGCGATCTTGTCGCGGATGCGCTCGCCGGTGACCTCGCGCTCGAACTGGGCGAAGGAGAGCAGCATGTTAAGGGTCAGTCTTCCCATGCTGGTGGTGGTGTTGAAGGACTGGGTGATAGAGACAAAACTGGCCCCGGCCTTGTCGAGCACCTCGACGATCTTGGCGAAGTCGGCGAGGCTACGGGTCAGCCGGTCGATCTTGTAGACGAGGATGATATCGACCTTGCCTGCAGCGACATCGGCGAGCAGTCGCCGCAGACCCGCACGCTGCATGTTCCCGCCCGAGAATCCGCCATCATCATAGCGATCCGGCAACAGCAGCCAGCCCTCGTGACGTTGGCTCACGGCATAGGCGGCACAGGCCTCATACTGGGCATCAAGGCTGTTGAACTCCTGTTCCAGCCCGTCCTCGGTCGATTTGCGGGTATAGACTGCGCAGCGCAACACCTTCTCAGCCACGGCGGGTCAGACCGAAGAAGCGCGGTCCCGACCAGTGAGCTTCGGTTACCTCCCGGGCGATCTCGCTTAAGGAACGATACATCCGGCCATCCCGGACGAACCCGCCTTCGACGACTTCCACGGCGATGGTCTGGCCGTTCCATTCCCTGATCAGCCGTGTCCCGTTGGTGAGTACGGGTCGCTGGACAGCTGATGCAGTCACCGGTTCCTTGCTGGCCATTCTCTCGAGCTCGCGCGCCACCATGACCGGCAGCACGCCGTGGCGGCGTTCCTGCAGACGCTGAGCAAGCAGGCGGCGCAGCAGTGCCGCGGGAACCGATGGCGACGACCCGCCCCCGCTTGTCAACCATTGTGCCTGCAGCTGCGCTGACGGCATGTTCTCCAGCGCTACCAAATCCGCATCGAGGCGATTGCTACCCTTGGCCATCAGGATTGCCCTGAGATGCTGTAGCAGGTCACCTTGTCGCGTTTGCCCTTGGTGATGGTATGACCCTTTTTGCGCAGACCGGTCAGCGCCGCGCGGGCCGTGTGCGGGAGCCAGCCGGTCAGTTCGGTAATCTCGGCCAGCGTTGCGCCCTGCTCCTGGCCCAGCAGGGCAAGCACCTGCTCGATCTTGCTCGGCGGGGCGGAAGTCGCCGATGTTTTCGGTGATGCAGTCATGGGTGGTTCTCCGTTCAAGGACCAGCGCCATGCAGGTCCCACCACCCAGAGCCCTGCCGATCACATCGGTCAGGGCAGCGCCTGAGCAAACCAGCCGCGATTCACTCAGACACCAATGCTCAGCTTCACAGTTAAGTCGAATGGAATGTGAAACGATAGCAAAGCTGCATATGGACTTCGCCTGTCAGTTAGGGCTTCGTCCGGCTATGGACGATGACACCGCCGAGCTCACTGCGCGTCTCTGCACCCGTATCGGTATGATCATGGAAGATGCCGGCATAATTGCGCTGACCATCGGCTCTCAAAGCGAAGTGGACAGGCTGGTCACCCTCGCGCAATTGGATGCTGCTGCACGATCCATCTGTGATCTGGTTTGTGCTGCGCGGGCAATACAGTCTTGATGTTCGATTTCGCCAACAGGTACGAACCCGCTCGCGCGGGAGTGTCGCGTGGGGTGATGTAGCGTGATATTCATAGGTTTTGCGCTGGGATAGGCCGCCACCGACCATGGAGTTCCTTCAACAAGAGGAGCCAACCATGTCTATATCTACCACGACATCGACCACCACCACCCCGATCAGCCAGCTGCGCCAGCGCATGCAGCACGACATGATGATGCGCGGTCTGGGGCCGCATACGCAGCGGGATTATATCCGCCACGTCCGGCGTCTCGCGTCCTTCCTTGGCCGGCCTCCCGACACCGCGACGGAAGAGGATCTGCGGCGCTTCCAGATCCACCAGCATGAGGCCGGCGCGAGCGTGCCGACCATCAACGGCGCGGTGTCGGCGCTGCGCTTCCTGTACACCGTGACGCTGCGGAGACGGGACCTCGCCCGCAGCCTGGTCGCGACAAAGCGTCCGTACAAGATGCCCGAGGTACTCAGTGTCTGTTCCCCGTCAGCACCTATGGCACAAAATTGAGGTCGTGTTTTAAGGAGGATTTGGGTCTCGTCGTAGTGACGAAGGAACGAATCTATGGACGCCTCCCGCGCAAGGTAGATTTCGATAGTGCTTTGGCATTGGATGCGTGAATCTATCCGACCTGTTGATTGAGGCAGATTTGCCTCTGGCCATGATGGGAATCCGCGCGGTTCAGTGCCTTTTAAGATGAGCGGCCTTTTTGGCCATCGTTCCTTTCAGGCTGTGAAGCGGCGGTCCGTGCCGTTACACCATCAAAACTTCACCTCGCATTCGAGACCATTACCCTGATTGCAACTGCTGCTGTGCGGTCAGGCTATCTTGTAGTTTTCGCCACTGCGCAGCATCGCCCATGCCATACGAGCGGTTTTGTTTGCCATGGCGACGAGTGTCTTGTTGTGACCTGCTCTTGATTGCAGTTCCTGTGCCCATTTTGAACGCCAGTCGTCATGCTTGGCGAGGCGTCCATGGTAGCGCCGGTGATTGTAATGCTCGACGAACGCCTCGATCTGGGTTTCCAGATCGCCAGGCAGGAAGTAGTTTTCCAGCAGGATGCGGTTCTTCAAGGTCTGGTGCCAGCGTTCGATCTTGCCTTGCGTCAGCGTCACGCCCTTGCGCTTGATCTCGCGCGCAACCACCGGCCAGTCGGGCTCGCTCAGATCCTGCGGAGGCCGTCCGACACGGCGAAAAAGCAACTGCTCAAGCGCCGCGTCATCGTCATAGCCCGGCGGCAACGGCCAAGCCGCAAGTCCCGCCTCGCGGGCCCGCAGCACATAGGTCGATACCGTCGTCTTGCTGAGCTTCAGCCGTTCCGACACAGCCCGCACTGACAGCCCCTGGCCATAGGTCAGGCGCAGGATCGATCGCATGTCCTTCACGTTCGTTCGTCTCGCTTGTTTCCGTCTCGGCATCATCCCTCCCATCACATCATGAAAGGGCTCCATACCAGTCCGGCGCGCCCGAAAGACGAACCTCATCCCCGCCCCGAACACTGTCCGGGAATTAGCGGAATCGCTGTCCCGTATTTACCGAAATCACTGTCCGGGAATTACCGAAATCCGTGTCCGGGAATTTGCGAAACACGCACGCGACTGCGAGGCCGCCGGCGTCAAACCCGAATGGCAGCCGCTGCTGCGCGATCTTGATCGCATGCAGATCGCTACCCTGACCAAAGACGGCAAATCGATCACCGTCCGCACGCCCGTTCGCTTCATCGTCCGTCCCTTCGAAAGGTCCGGACTCTAATCATTCCTGGACGGAAATCAGGGGGTCACGTCAAGCACCACCGACCTCCAGGACGGCGAGTGCGGACAGATCCTTGAGAGACCCTCAAGGGACAACCGCCAAGCGACTGCAAATTACAGATCTACGGCCTAGGCGGCAACGCTCTTGAGCAGATCGGTCCCTGGCGTCGGGTTCCCTTCGGAGGCACTGTCGACATACTTACTTCGCACCCAGGCGAAATGCTGAATTAATGCTTCCTGGCGTGAGAGCAGCATGTGAGATCGAGCGCCCGAATCAAGCACACGCTGAGTTTCCTCGGGGTTCTTCACATCTTCGCGCACCGCTTCACGAATAACGATGTTCCGGAACTGGTGAAAAAGGTAATCTCGGATCCCGGCCACATCAGGAGCATAAATTTTGGACTCTAAAACCGTGCGCGTCGGAGAAATCGGCCAGAAATGGTGGGTCATGAGGCGACTCGAGACAATGGCGACGACGTTGGGGAAGCATGTCCAAAGGTCGAAGCCGAAGCGCTTGGTCTTTGTCGGGTTAACCCCTTCGGGAAGCCTGTCCGGGTGGAATTCCGGGGCTGGATTGGAGCGAGAAAAAGCTGACATAATACGCTCCATTTCCGGTCTTGCTTCTTCGACCTTTGGATCGAGCGGCAGATAGGGCAGCGCTGAATTCGAATAGAGGGAATCGGGGTTAGCGGGCGTGCTTCCGTAGTGATGACGCTCAAAGAGTCCGATCTGGTGCATGTGATATAGGCTTGTGTCGATGAAATCCGGCAGTGTGGGCCCGTGAGTGAAGGGAACATGATAACCTTCAGAGAAGGCATCTAATACTACCTTCCAGTTAGCTTCAATCTCAATCCTGTAACTGCTCATTGGAACGAGCTTTTCGAACGGATATTCTTCTAAAATGTCGCCAAACTCACCGAGATATTCCCGAAGGCCCACCTCATGCTGAGGATCGAGATTGATGAATACAAACCCGTTCCAAGTCTCACAATCAATAGGGGTTAGACCGTTGGCAGATGCGTCGAAATTGGGAAACTCGGCGCGGTCTGGGGCACCCGCGAGCTTACCGTCACTCTTATAGCGCCACCCGTGAAAAGTGCATTGAATGCCCTTTTTGGGACAGGCGCCGGATTCATTCCACACGACCTTGTTGAGCCGGTGGGCACACACGTTATGAAATGCACGG
>LOET01000089.1 GCA_001515985.1 Sphingomonadales bacterium BRH_c3
GGGCATCCGGCACGCGGCAACAGCGCAGACAGTTTCTTCCCGCCGATCCCGCTGCCGCGCCGCATGTGGGCGGCGAGCGATATCGCCTTCCTGAAGTCGCTCGTCATCGGTCAACGGATCGAACGGATCAGCCGGATTGCCTCGATTGCCGAGAAGGAAGGATCGACCGGTAAGCTCGGCTTCGTCGATGTGGAGCATGTCACGCATGCCGATGGCACGGCGGCGATCCGCGAGGTGCAAACGCTGGTCTATCGTGGCGCGGTGCCGCCCGATGCGCCGCTAAGCCCGCCGGAACCGGGCGATGGCGCCTTCGATCCTTCGGGCTGGGACGTGCATAATGTCATCACGCCCGATCCGCGGCTGCTGTTCCGCTTTTCTGCGCTCACTTTCAACACGCACCGCATCCATTATGACCTGCCTTATGCGCGCGATGTCGAGCGCTATCGCGGCCTCGTCGTCCACGGACCGCTAATGGCGAGCCTGCTGCTGCAGATGGCGGCGCGTGAATTGGGCGAGAACAGACTGAAGCGATTTTCCTTCCGCGCCGTGAGCCCGGCCATCGCCGATGAGCCGCTGCATCTTGCCTTGCGACAGGGCGATGAGGGATATGAGCTGGGTACTTTCGCCAGTGACGGCCGCCAGTGCGTGAAGGCGACTGCCAGCACCTAGCACTCTTGCGCAACCGGATAATCGGCAATCGGCCGCAGCACTGAATAGCTCTCTGGTTGCGGCTGGCGGCCCAGCTCGGGATAATCAATCGGCGGGGGATCGATCCTGGTATCGGGCAGCCGGTCAAGCAGGTCACGTATCAGCGTCAGCCGTCCGCGTTTCTGGTCGTTGAAGTCAACCAGTGTCCACGGTGCCCATGCGCTATGGGTCGCCTTGAGCATGGCCTCGCGCGCCTCGGTATAGGCATCGTAATGGCTGCGCGCGGCGAGGTCGATCGGCGAGAGCTTCCAACGCTTGAGCGGGTCTGCCAACCGCTCTGCCAGCCGCTCTTCCTGCCGGACCTGGTCGGTCGTGAGCCAGTATTTGAACAGCAGGATACCGTCATCGACCAGCTGCTTTTCGAACACCGGCGCTTGTTTCAGAAATGCCTCAACCTGTTCTTCGCCGGCATAGCCCATCACTTTCTCGACCCCGGCGCGGTTGTACCAGCTGCGGTCGAACAGTACGATTTCGCCCGCGCTGGGCAAGTGCTTGATGTAGCGCTGGAAATACCACTGGGTCTGCTCGTCATCGCTCGGCTTGGACAGCGCCACGGTGCGGCACTGGCGCGGATTGAGCTGCCCGCTCATTGCCCGGATCGCTCCACCCTTGCCCGCGGTATCGCGCCCTTCGAACAGCACGCAAATGCGCGCGCCCATAGCCTTGGTCCAACGCGCCATTGCCACCAGCTCTTCCTCGAGCGGTTCGAGCAGCTCCTCATACTGCTTGCGTTTGAGCGTTTCCAAGCGCACCTCCCGTTTGCACCACGCGCGGTGACGTGATATAGTTGCATTTGAAACTATGGCTACGATCGCAAAACCACAGCAGGACTTTTCGATCCTGCCCGATTTGCCGGCGGATGTCTTTACCGCTCCGCTGAAAAAACCCGCGCATGTCGGCGACGACTGGCTCGAGCCCGAACAGACCAATTACACTGCCGAAGACCACGCGATTTGGGACGATCTGTTCGCCCGCCAGATGCAAGTGCTGCCCGGCCGCGCCGCAAACGCCTTCATGGCCGGGCTCGAAAAGCTCGATCTGGGGCGCGGCGGAGTGCCCGAATTTGGCCAGCTATCGGAAGAACTCGGGGCGCTGACCGGGTGGAGCGTGGTGCCGGTGCCAATGCTGATCCCCGATCACGTGTTCTTCTGGCACCTGGCCAATCGCCGCTTCCCCGCCGGCAATTTCATCCGCACGCGCGAGACATTCGACTATATCCAGGAACCCGATGTGTTCCACGATGTGTTCGGCCATGCCCCGATGCTGACCGATCCGGTGTTCGCCGATTACATGCAGGAATATGGCCGCGCCGGGTGGAAGGCGATGCGCTACAACCATTTGAAGGCACTGGGTGCGCTCTACTGGTACACGGTGGAATTCGGCCTGATCGAGGAGGCGCCGGGAGATATCCGGGCCTATGGCGCGGGCATATTGTCAGGCCCCACCGAAGCGGTGTTTTCAGTCGAGGCGCAGAGCCCCAACCGGATCATGCTCAATGTCGACCGGGTGATGCGCACCGATTACGTGATCAGCGATCTGCAGCCGACCTATTTCGTGATCGA
Source organism: Sphingomonadales bacterium BRH_c3 (assembly GCA_001515985.1). GTDB lineage: Bacteria > Pseudomonadota > Alphaproteobacteria > Sphingomonadales > Sphingomonadaceae > Erythrobacter. The sequence goes on from LOET01000089.1 coordinate 2,271, forward strand.
GAGCTTCGAGGACCTCTATCGTCAGACGGTGGAGCGCGATTTCGACCGGCTTTATCGCAGCCTTGGCGCCAGCTTCACCTATGCCAATACGGCGGTGATCGATGTCGACAATGTGATCCATCAGGGAACGCAGGAATATCTCCTGCGCGGCGGGCGCGGCAGCGGCGCCAAGCCGGTCTAGCGGCTCAGGAAGTGCCTCTTCGCTGCACAAACTTGTAAATCGCAGGCACCAGCATTGCGGCGGCAATGCCAGCGATCAGCGCCGTCCAGTTCAGCCCGCCCAGCAGCACGCCCTTGTTGGCAACCAAACCGCCGATCAAGGCGCCGCCCACGCCCAGCGCGATGTCGCGGCGAATGCCCGGAACATCCTCGACCCGGGTCAGGATCGAGGCCAACCAGCCGATCAGCACACCGATCAGGATCAGGATGATTATCGACATTCGTACATATACTCGGGCCAGTTCACTTTCCTGCGCTCTATGCCCTTGAACAGCACACAAGACGAATGGTTCCAAACCGGCGGTTCAAAAGAAATATAACAGCCCCGCCCCCAGCAGCACCCGGTAGACCACAAAAACCATCATCGAGGCCTTCTTGAGAAAGTTCATCAGGAAGGCCATGGTCGCGAAAGCGGCAATGAATGTGAAGGCGCCGGTCAGCAAGGCGTCCCACTGTATCTGCGCGCTTGCTTCAGCCAGGTCGAGCACGGCCAGCAGACCTGCGCCCGCCACTGCGGGGATCGCGAGGAGGAACGAGAAGCGTGCAGCTTCAACCCGCCCATATCCCAGGAAGCGCGCCATGGTCATGGTGGACCCCGAACGGCTGGTGCCGGGAATCAGCGCCAACGCCTGCGCCATGCCAACCAGCACCGCATCGCGCAGTGTTAAATCCTCATAACGCTTTTCCTGCCTGCCGAACCGGTCTGCCAGACCCAGCAGCACGCCATAGACGATCAGGTTGATCGCCACGAGATCGGTGCTGCGGAAGCTTTCGAGATAGCCGTTGAGCTTGAAGAACAGCCCCAGCGCGACTGCGGGGATCGTGCCGATTACCACCCACCAGAACAGCCGCTTCTGAAGCGGATCGCTGCCAATTCCGACTGCCGAAAAGCCGCCCCGCGCCAGCCCCAGCACATCGCGCCAGAAATATATGATGATCGCCAGCAGTGACCCGACATGCACCGCGACATCGATCATCGGGCCCTGATCGGGCAACTCGGTGAAATAGGGGATCAGGATCAGGTGGCCTGACGAGGAGATCGGCAGGAATTCGGTGATCCCCTGGACGATGGCGATGATTAGCTGCTGGAACAAGGTCATGGAATTCGCCTCTTGAGCGAAGGGCAGGACAAGTCAAGCGACCTGCCCTGCCCCAACAAATAATACTGACCTGTTGCTGTTTACCAGATCCGCACGCGTTCCTCCGGCGGCAGGTAAAGCGCATCGTCCTCTGTGACGTTGAATGCTTCATACCACGGATCGAAATTGCGCACCGCGCCATTGGCACGATACTCTTCAGGGCTGTGCGAATCGGTCCGCAACCGCTGGCGATAGGCGTCCTCGCGCTGAGCCGAACGCCATACCTGCGCCCAGGCAAGGAAGAAGCGCTGATCGCCTGTAAACCCGTCGATCACCGGCACGTCCTGTCCCTCGGTTGCAAGCTTGTAGGCACGGTAAGCCATGCTAAGTCCGCCGACATCGCCAATGTTCTCGCCCAGCGTTAGCCGGCCGTTGACACAGGTTTTGCCCTCATCGAGCGGGCAGAAGGCGTTATACTGGGCAACCAGCGCATCGCCGCGCGCATCGAAGGCCTTGCGATCTTCGTCTGTCCACCAGTTCCTGAGCTGGCCTGCGGCATCGCTTTTGGAGCCCTGATCGTCAAAACCGTGCCCCATTTCGTGGCCGATCACCCCGCCGATCGCGCCGTAATTGACAGCGATATCGGCGCCGATGCCGAAAAATGGCTGCTGCAGGATCGCGGCCGGGAATACGATCTCGTTCTTGGTCGGATTGTAGTAGGCGTTGACCGTCTGCGGCAGCATGAACCACTCGGTGCGGTCAATCGGCTGGCCCAGCTTGGCGGAATTATCGGCTGATTGCCAGGCTTGCGCCGCCACTTCATTGGCAAGCGGATCATGGGGGGTGATCGCCAGCCCTTCATAGGTTTCAAGATTGTCGCGGTAGCCGATCTTGGGATCGAAGCTTGCCAGTTTGGCGCGTGCCTGCTGCTTGGTTTCCTCGCCCATCCACTCGATCTCGTCGATGGATTGCGCCATGGCGCGGCGCAGGTTGGCGACCAGCTGCGTCATCGCGGCCTTGTTTTCAGGCGGGAAATAGCGCGCGACATAGCTTTTGCCGATCAGCTCACCCAGCGCGCCTTCGGTGGCATCAACCGCGCGCTTCCAGCGCGGGCGTTGCTCTGGCACGCCCTGCAAGGTGCGGCTGAAGAAATCGAACCGCGCATCGTCGAAACGGCTCGGCAAGACATCCGCATGGCTCGACAGGAATGACTTGATCGTCCATGCCTGCAACGTCGCTAGCGGCGTTTCATTGATCAGCTCCAGCATACCGGGCAGGCCCTTGCCGATCTTCGCCAGAACTTCGGGCGTAAGCCCCAGTTCCTTGGCCCGTTCATCGCTGGGCGGGATCGCGCTAACCACGAAGATCGGCGACTTCGTCCAGCCAAGTTCCTCGATCATCGCGGCGAAGGGCAGGTCGCCCGCCATCTTGCTCAGCTCATCGGCGGTGAGCGCATTGTAGGTCAGATCGCGGTTGCGCTGAACGTCACGCGCCCAAGACACTTCGCGCGCAATTCGGTCCTCAAAGGCATATACCGCCACCGCGGCGGCGGCGGGATCGGCATAACCCGCCTCGCCGAACAGGAAGGTGAGATATTCGCGGTACTTGGTCTGGATTTCCCGGCCTTTGTCGGTTTCATCGAGATAGTAATCACGGTCAGGAAGGCCAAGCCCGCCGCTGCCCAGATAGGTGACATAGCGGTCCGGCTGCTTGGCATCGACGCTTACGAAGCCGCCGATCGGGCCGGGATACCCCGGTTTCGCCCAAAGCATTGCAAGGTCAGCCAGCGAGTTCGCGGTCACGATCTTGTCGAGATAGGGCTGCGCCGCAGACATGCCCGCTGCATCGATCGCCGCGACATCGAGATAGGCGTTGTAGGCATCGACAATGCGCTTCTCGTCACTGCTGAGCATTGCCACATCCTTGGCCACCAGATCGTCGATCAGCGCCTTGACATCACTGGTCGATTTCTCGCGCAACAGGTTGAACGCACCAAAACAGCTGAATTCGGGCGGCAGCGGATTGGCATCGAGCCACTTCTTGTTGACATAGGCGAAGAAGTCATCGCCCGGATCGATGCTGTCATCGAGCATTTCCGGATCGACCCCCCAGGAGCCGAAGTCCATCGCCGGTGCGGCGGCGGGTTGTTGTGCACCCTTATCGCCCTGGTCATCGGCGAATGCAGGTGTAGCGAGCGCCAGCGCGATCGCGCTGCCACCTGCGGCAAGCAGTGTCTTGATCATGTGAATGCGTCCCTAATGCGTGTTTGCGACCGGCGCTTGCGCGCGCTCCATGCGGGTGGGCATAAACTATCTGGCCACCCGGCAGGCGGCATTAGTCGGCTGAAGTTGCAGTTCGTCGAATAGTTACAGCGCAAACCAGCGGATCAGGCGGCCTCGCCCGCCGTAAACTGCAGCTTTGCCAGCCGCGCATAGAGCCCGCCCGCCCCGGCAAGCTGATCATGCGTGCCCTGCTCCACAATCCGGCCGCTATCGAGCACCACAATCCGGTTCGCCGCCCTGACCGTCGCCAGCCGGTGCGCGATTACCAGCGTGGTGCGATCCTTCATCAGCCCGTCAAGCGCCTGCTGGACCAATTGTTCGCTTTCCGCATCAAGCGCGCTGGTCGCTTCGTCCAGCAGCAGGATCGGCGCGTCGCGCAGCAGCGC
>LOET01000090.1 GCA_001515985.1 Sphingomonadales bacterium BRH_c3
GGTAACGCTGTGGCGGCGCCCCGGCTGGCTGAGGCGCGGCGGGCTAAGCTATCATGACAAGCCGGAACGATGGCTGCCCGGCGGCAGGCTGCGCAGTGTGGCCCGCGGGCAGGAATTCGTCGCCGATATCGGGCGGCGGCAGCCACCGCGCGAGTGGCTGGCAGGGATTCTGGACGAGATCAGAGCGTCTTGATGATCGCCGAGAAATCCAGCCCGCCGTTTTGCTCTGCGAACGCCTCGTAAAGTTCTTGCGCATGCTTGCCCAGCGGGGTGGAGGCGCCGGAAGCCTGCGCCGCTTCCATCGCCAGCTTCAGATCCTTGAGCATCAGCGCGGTGGCGAAGCCGCCCTGGTAATCATTATCGCTGGGGCTTTGCGGCCCGACGCCCGGAACCGGGCAATAGCTGGTCATCGACCAGCACTGGCCACTGGAGACGCTGGAAATGTCATAGAAGGTCTGCGGATCGAGCCCCAGCTTCTTCGCCATCTCGAACGCTTCGCAAGTGCCGATCATGTGGATCGCCAGCAGCATGTTGTTGCAGATCTTGGCGGCCTGGCCATTGCCCGCATCGCCCGCGTGGATCACCGCCTTACCCATCGCGCTCAGGATCGGTTCTGCCCGTTTGAAGGCGCTTTCTGTGCCGCCAACCATGAAGGTGAGTGTGCCGGCATTCGCCGCCGCGATTCCGCCCGAAACCGGGGCATCAACCATGTCATAACCCGCTGATTCAGCTTGTGAAATGACCTCGCGCGCGGTGGCGACGTCGATGGTCGAACAGTCGAGCAACACGGCTCCCTTGGGCGCCTTGCCGATCACGTCGCTGGTATAGACCGATTTCACGATTGCGCCATTGGGCAGCATCGAGACGACGGCTTCCGCACCCTCGCAAGCTTCGGCGGCATTGGAAAATGTCGCGCAGCCGTGCTCGCGCGCCGCAGCCAGCGCCGCTTCGGAAAGATCGAAGGCGCGCACCTCATGCCCCGCTTTGACGAGGTTCGCGGCCATCCCACCGCCCATGTTGCCGAGGCCGATAAAGGCGATTTTCATATGTTTCTCCCTTTGCCCTCTCCCCTTGAGGGGAGAGGATACGCAGGCTTGCGAGCCTGCTCGCTAGCCGAAGTTGGAGAGGGGCGGTGCGCCGGTGGCTGACGCCCCCTCTCCCAACCCTCTCCCCTTCAGGGGAGAGGGCTTAAGATCACCGCCCCTTCCACACGCCTTCGCGCTTTTCGATAAAGGCGGCCATGCCTTCCGCCTTGTCCTCACTCGCGGTGAGGATCTGGAAGATGCGGCGTTCGACGATGATCCCCTGGTCGAGCGTCATCTCGAAGGCCGAATTGACCATCTCCTTGTTGGCGATCGCGGCCATCGGCGGCATCGCGGCGATCTGCCCGGCGGTTTTGAGCGCCTCGGCGATCAATTCCTCATGCGGCACCACCCGCGCCACCAGATTGCTGCGTTCAGCCTCTTCCGCGCCCATCATCCGGCCCGTCAGGCACATTTCCATCGCTTTCGACTTGCCCACCGCGCGGGTCAGCCGCTGCGATCCGCCCATTCCGGGGGCCACGCCCAGCTTGATCTCCGGCTGGCCGAACTTCGCCTTGTCGGACGCGATGATGAAATCCGCCATCATCGCCAGTTCGCACCCGCCGCCCAGCGCAAAGCCGTTCACCGCCGCGATCCACGGCTTGCGCGTCTTCTTCACGATCTCGCTGGTCCAGGGCGAAAAGAAATCGTCGAGGTAGAAATCGGCGGCCGGTTTGTCGGCCATTTCCTTGATGTCGGCACCTGCGGCAAAGGCCTTGTCGCCGCTGCCCGTCAGCACCGCGCACAGCTGGCTGCCATCGGCCTGATAGGCGGCAAAGGCCGCGATCAGCTCGGCCAGAACCTGCGAATTGAGCGCGTTCAGCGCCTGCGGGCGGTTCAGCGTGATCAGCGTCACGCCCCGGTTGCCCTGGGCATCAGTCTCGACGATGATGGTTTCGTAAGTCAAGGTTCTCTCCTAATTCGTCATCGCGAGGAGCCGCAGGCGACGCGGCGATCCAGATAGCGCAGAAGCTGGATTGCGTCGCTACGCTCGCAATGACGAGTGCCTAACTTGGTAATGGCACCCACTCCTCGCCCTCGGGCAGCGGGGCAAAGATGCTGTCGAGCAGATCTTCGGTCACGCCTTCGGGGGTTGCCGGATCCCATTTGGGATCATTGGTCTTGTCGGTGATCACCGCGCGCACGCCCTCGGCAAAATCGGGACGCACCAGCACGCGGCTGGCGATGCGGTATTCCATCCGCATATTGTCCGCGAAATCGGTCAACTTGGCGCTTTCCGCCAGCTGGCGCAGCGCCACCTTGCAGGTCTGCGGGCTTTTGGTGGATAGCGTCGCCAGCTCTTTAGCCGCCCATTCGCTGCTATCGGCCTCGAGGCTGGCGAGGATGTCTTCATAGCGGTCAGAGGCGAAATGCTTGCGGATCGCGCTGTAATTGTTCTCTATCCGCGCTTCGGGCGGCGATGCCGAAAGCGCTGAAAGCACGCCTCCCGGCTCATGGCCTGCGGCGATGCGCGCCTTGGCTTCCTCAAGCCGTTCCGATGGCAAATAATGCGTGGCAAGCCCCGCCCACAGGCATTCGGCACCGTCGAGCCGCGCGCCGGTGAGTGCGAGGAATTGCCCGAGCCGCCCTTGCAGGCGCGAGAGATACCAACCGCCCCCCACATCGGGGAACAGACCGATCCCCGTTTCGGGCATGGCAAGGCGCGTATTCTCGGTTGCGACGCGATATTTCGCGGGCTGCGAAATGCCCACGCCGCCGCCCATGGTTACGCCGTCCACAAAGGCCACCACCGGCTTGGCATAGGTAAACAGCTGGTGGTTGAGCTGATATTCGTCGTGGAAGAACTTGCGGCCCGAGACCCCGCCGTCATTCAGCGCCGAATTGCGCAGAAAGGCGATGTCACCGCCCGCGCAGAAGCCGCGCCCGTCGGCATGATCGACGATTATGGCCTTCACCGCATCGTCCGACGCCCATTGCATGAGCGCCGCGCTCATCGCATGGCACATCTCCAGCGTCAGCGCATGCAGCGCCTTGGGCCGGTTGAGCGACAGCCTGCCTGCCGCACCCTCGGTCGAACTCAGAACTTCGTCGGTCATGGAGCAGCGTATCCTTGAGCATCTGTGGGATACTCCGCGTCAAATACTGCTGGAGCGAACCCTTCCTCTCGATAGGGACCCGGTTCGCACCAAAATCCAACGTCTGGCAATCCCTGCGCGGTCCACTGTTTGCTGACATTGGCATTCAAGAGGCGTGCGGTCATTTGGCAATTGTTGATATTATAATCATTTGCTTCACCTTCGGCGTCAAAGGACGCGAAATGCAAGCGTAAGTCTTTTGCTATACTGCCGTTGCGATACAGGGTTGCGATCTGCGGTGCCTCAGTTGGCGCTTGGCAACTGGCCGTAAGGATGCCAGCGATCAGCCCAACACACAAAGTCGCTTTCTTCATCATTGCCTCAGCAAATCCCTTCCCACGATCATCCGCATCACCTGATTGGTGCCTTCGAGGATCGAATGCACGCGCAGATCGCGCCAGAAGCGTTCGATCGGGTAATCCTTGAGATAACCGTAGCCGCCGAACAGCTGGAGCGCGTTGTTGACGACATTCGAACCGCTATCGGTTGCGAGTCGTTTGGCCATGGCGGAAAAGCGGCTCTTGTCCGGGGCATTGGCGGTAACCTTGCAGGCCGCGAGATAGAGCAGCGCGCGCGCCGCCTCCAGCTCGGTCGCCATGTCCGCCAGCATGAACTGGGTGTTCTGGAAATCTGCAATCGGCTGGCCGAACTGCTGACGTTCCTTGGTGTATTTGATTGCCTCATCGAGACAGCGCTGCGCCCCGCCCAGTGAACAGGCCCCGATGTTGAGCCTGCCGCCATCGAGCCCGGCCATGGCAAAACCGAAGCCTTCACCTTCACCGCCAACCCGGTTGGCGGCGGGCACGCGCGCATCCTCGAAGATCAGCTGCGCGGTGGGCGAAGCGTTCCAGCCCAGCTTCTTCTCCGGCGCGCCGAAGGAAACGCCCGGAGTATCCTTTTCGACTACAAGGCAGGAAATGCCCTTTGATTTGTGTTCGCTGGTGCGCACCATCACGACATAAATGTCATTGTAACCGCTGCCCGAAATGAACTGCTTGGTGCCATTGAGAACGTAGTGATCGCCATCCAGCCTGGCGGTGGTCTTGAGCGCCGCCGCATCCGATCCCGATCCCGGTTCGGTCAGGGCATAGCTGGCGATATGCTCCATGGTCACCAGTCTCGGCAGGAATTTGGCCTTCACCTCATCGCCGCCGAAACGGTCGATCATCCAGGCGGACATGTTGTGGATCGAGATGAAGGCACTGGTTGCCGGGCAGCCATAGGCCATCGCCTCCATGATCAGCGCGGCTTCGAGCCGGCCCAGGCCGATCCCGCCCGATTCCTCGGACACATAAATCGCGCCAAAGCCGAGTTCGGCGGTCTGCTTGATCACATCCTTGGGGAAGTGGTGCTTTTCATCCCATTCCCCGGCGAATGGGGTGATGTTGTCAGCAGTGAAACGCTGCGCCATCTCCTGGATCGCGAGCTGGTCATCGCTAAGCTGGAATTGTCCTGACATGTGCTATCCCTTCGCCCACTTCAGCCGCAGCTGATCCGCTCGATCACATAGTTGTCGTCATAGGACACGGTCAATCGATCGGGGCGGTAGTCCATCGTAACCGCAGTGCGCGGCGGGACCCAGCGCAAGGTGCGGGCACCGGAAAGTTCCAGCAGGATCGCGCCAGACCTTTCCGAAGCCTTGTGGCCGATATGCTCCTGCAGCGCGGAAGCGTCGCAGATCTTCTCAACCGGCTTGTGCATGGGCGGTGCAGGTTCGGCGGCCTGCGGCGCCGCGCAGGCGGTGACGGTCAGGGCGAATGCCGGGAGCAGGGCTGTGCGCATCATCATCAACCCATCGTCGGGATGACGAAGGCGTTCGAACCGTCGCCACCCCCATCGGGCCAGCGCTGCGTCACCTTCTTGGTCTTGGTCCAGAAGCGGAGGCCTTCCATGCCGTATTGGTCGATGTCGCCAAAGCCAGAGCGCTTCCATCCGCCAAAGCTGTGATAGGCGACCGGAACCGGGATCGGCACATTGATGCCGACCATCCCCACATTGACGCGGCTGGCGAACTCGCGCGCGGCATGGCCGTTGCGGGTGAAGATTGCCACGCCATTGCCGTACTGGTGCTCGCTCGGCAGGCGCAGCGCATCCTCGAAATCCCTCGCCCGCACGACCTGGAGCACGGGGCCGAAGATTTCTTCCTGGTAACTCTTCATCTGCGGGGTGACGCGGTCAATCAGCGTCGGGCCGATGAAGAAGCCCTGCTCGTGGCCCTGAAGGCTGAACCCGCGACCGTCGATCACGATCTCGCCGCCTTCTTCCTCGGCTGTGGTGATCCATTGCTCGACCCGCGCCTTGTGCTCGGGCGTGACCACTGGGCCATAATGGGCATCGGGATCGTTAGACACACCGATGCGCAAGGCATTGATGGCCGGGATCAGCTTTTCGCGCAGCTTGTTCGCGGTATCCTCACCCACCGGCACTACCACCGGCAGCGCCATGCAGCGCTCGCCCGCCGAACCGAAGGCCGCGCCGGCGAGATCGTTCACCACCTGGTCGAGATCGGCGTCAGGCATCACGATGCCGTGGTTCTTCGCCCCGCCAAAGGCCTGCACGCGCTTGGCGTTGGCGGTGCCGCGGGCATAGATGTACTGCGCGATGTCGGACGAGCCCACGAAGCTGATCGCGGCGATATCGGGATGGTCGAGGATCGCATCGACCATTTCCTTGTCGCCATGGACAACCTGCAGCAGCCCTTCGGGCGCGCCCGCCTCCACGAACAGTTCGGCCAGCCGCACCGGCACGCTGGGGTCACGCTCCGAAGGCTTGAGGATGAAGGCATTGCCCGCCGCAATCGCCATGCCGAACATCCACATCGGGATCATGGCGGGGAAGTTGAACGGGGTGATCCCTGCGCCGATACCAAGCGGCTGGCGCATCGAATAGACATCGATGCCGGGGCCGGCACCCTGCGTATATTCGCCTTTCAGCGCATGCGGAATGCCGCAGGCGAACTCGATCACTTCGAGCCCGCGCTGGATATCGCCATGCGCATCCTCGATCACCTTGCCGTGCTCGCTCGACAGCAGTTCGGCCAGCGCCTGCTTGTTCGCCTCGACCAATTCCTTGAACCTGAACATCACTCGCGCGCGGCGCTGCGGATTGGTGGCGGCCCACTCCGGCTGGACCTTGCGCGCGGTGGCCATCGCCTTTTCAAGCAGGGCCGCATCGCCCAGTGCCACTTCGGCCTGGATCTCACCGGTCGAGGGGTTCCACACCTGGTGCTTGCGGGTTGGGGCGGGGCTGTCGCCAACTATGAAATGGTCGATCTGACGCATGATATTCCTGACTCTCCTTCGCGCTGCCCACATGGCGCGCGGGGACGCCCATGGCAAGGGCATCAGGCAGTCTTGCCCTTTCTTGCCCTGCCTCAGGAGCCGCCACAGGCGCCGTCATAGGCGAATGCGATTGACCCGCCACTGCCGATTGTGCCAATGGCCTCGCCCTGCCGCAGCGCAGCTCGCGGGTGTAGCTCAATGGTAGAGCAGCAGCTTCCCAAGCTGACGACGAGGGTTCGATTCCCTTCACCCGCTCCATCGACCTCTTCCTCCAACATCCTCATTTGTCTATAAAACTCTTGGAAAACCGAGGGTTTTTCGCTCTCAGTCGTCCGCTCAAATCTCTGGATTTCCGCCCGCATCCATCCTGCGCGGGGGCCATCCTGGGTCAAAATGAGCCCGACTGTGTGATCATGGCCCCCAATCACGGGGCCAGGAGAGACAAAGGAGGTCGGTTCATGCCGCTCACAGACGTTGCGATTCGTAATGCCAGGCCGCGCGCCAGGCCCTACAAGATGGGCGATAGCCATGGCCTGTTCCTGCTGGTGCAGCCCTCTGGCGGCAAGCTGTGGCGCCTCAAGTACCGCATCCATGGACGCGAGAAGAAGGTGGCACTGGGCATCTATCCCGAGGTCGGCCTTGCCGAAGCGCGCAACCGCATGCGCGAAGCGCGCGAGCAGCTGGCCCATGGCCTTGACCCGGCGCGCGAGAAACAGCGGGCGAAGCTAAGGGCGCAGCTGGAAGCGAACAACACCTTCTCGGCGATTGCCAAGGAGTACTGCGAGAAGCGCAAACGCGATGGCGCACGCGCCTGGGCACCGGCCACCGCTCGGCGGTGCGAGTATCTGATCTCGCTTTTGTCGGGATCAATCGGCAAGCTGCCGATTACCGATATCGATCCGATTGACGTGCTCGAAGCGGTGCGCCGGATCGAGCGGCAGGGCAAGCATGAGAGCGCAAGGCGCACGATGCAGCTGGCGGGCGCGGTGTTCCGCTATGGGGTGGCAACTGCGCGGCTGCGTTCGGATCCCACGCGCGACCTGCGCGGCGCGCTGATCGTGCCGACGGTTACCCATTATGGCGCGATCATCGATCCGGACCGGGTGGGTGAACTGCTGCGCGCAATCAATGGCTATGAAGGCCAGCCAATCACGCGCCTTGCGATGCAGCTTGCGCCGCATGTGTTCGTTCGGCCCGGCGAGCTGCGCCACGCCGAGTGGCAGGAGTTCGATCTTGAAGAGGCGCTATGGACCATCCCGGCAGGCAAGACCAAGATGCGCAAGGATCACCGCGTGCCGCTGTCACGGCAGGCCATTGCCATCCTAGAGGAGACCTATGCCCTTACCGGTCCAAAGGGCTATGTGTTCCCTTCGATCCGTACCCGCAACCGGCCAATGAGCGACAACACTATCAATGCCGGGCTTCGCCGTCTGGGCTATTCAACCGACGAGATGACCGCCCACGGGTTCAGAGCCATGGCCTCCACGCTGCTCAACGAGTGCGGCAAATGGCATCCCGATGCCATCGAGCGGGCGCTGGCGCATGGCGATGCCGACAAGGTCCGTGCGGCCTATCATCGCGGAGCGCACTGGGATGAGCGCGTCGAGATGATGCAATGGTGGAGCGATTATCTTGTCCAGCTGCGCGATGGCGGTGCTGAGGTCGTGCCGATCAGGCGGCGGGCAACGCGGTGACCCATTGTCCAAACCCCGGCGCGCCGCTCCTCAGCGCTTTAGGTTGCGCCGTCACGCCGCGCCGGGGTTTGGACAACTGGGCATTAAAGGAATGTTAGCCATAAAATGCGACACGCCGTCATTGATTAAACCATGATGCACTTACCCGCCTCTCCTGATACGCCCCACGCGTCGCAGCGTACGAATAAGCGTACGCAAATGTTCGTCATGGCGAGCCTTTCGTCAGCGGCTATGACTGGCAATGTGCGCGTCCGAAATATGTCGGTTTCAGGTGTGCTAGTGGAAGCTGACGAGTTACCGTCTATAGGGGAGCGAGTGAAGCTCCGTAAGGGCGAACTGAGCGCCATCGGCGCGGTAGTTCGCCGCGAAGGCAGGCAGGCTGGCATCCGCCTTGAGCGCCCGATAAATCCAGTGGATTGGTTGCCAAACAAAGCGCGCTCACAGTTGATGGTCGACACTGCTTTTGAGACGATCAAGCCCATCGTCGAAGGCGGACCTCCTTCGGGCAATTCGCGCGCTGAGGCAAGCGCACTGCCTTCCAGTCCGGCCACACGAGATGAGCTGGAAGGGATTGCCGATATGCTGGATGCCCTGGCCGACCAGATGAGCGAGGACCCAGTGATCATTTCGAGTTATCTCGATAAACTGCAAGTCTTAGATATTGCGTCCCAAAAGCTACGCAGAGTAGGTCGCATTCTATCAAATTCCTAGTAAGAATGCTCTTGAGGCTAATTCGCAGCACTCCCTCCTAGACCCAGCTGGACGCTGACCGTTTTCCACCCAAAAGTTGCCTCTAATCGTTCGCAGGCGGTATTCTGAAAGCGGTCTGGCAGCTTTGCCACTCGATCCGAGAAAAGCAGCCTGTCGGCTAGCGACCCCGTTGCCGACATAGCAACACACCGATACAGCGCTCGGATGGCGGCTTCTGATGCTCTCGACACCCGCGTTGTAAATGCGTTGTTACCACATGCTGCCCCGCAGGTGGGAGCAATGCCTAACAGTATGCGGTGGCTGACGAAGTTTTTCCGTCGATTATTGGGAGGTCTGTGGGTCGGCGGCAATGCAGTGCTCACCAGCACTGAATTGGTGTTTACGCCCAATGCGCTTAACTCCGCGCTTCATCAGGAGCCAGAAAACTTGCATCTGCGCATTTCGCTGGAAGACATCACAGGCGTGCAGGTGCGTTGGGGCTTCGTCACCAAAATTATCGATGTGGAGACCCGCACGGCCACTTGGAGCCTAAGATGTTACGGGGCAGCCAAGTTTGCGGAGAGTATCGAAAGAGTCCGAAGCTCTGTTTAATCGGGATAGCCCTTCAAGTCCGCTTCCCACCGAGTTTCAGCCATTCAGTGCGCAATGTTTGATCTCCGAAAGCGGACGCGGATGCATGAGTGTCAGCTGTTCGTATGCTCGCCGAGCGCGGCGGCAATGATGGTTGAGAACGCCTCTTCCGCTCGCTGTCGGTTAGCAGTGTCCTTGCTCAACAGGTCACGACACAGCCAGTCCTACGTGCGCTCAAGTGCAGCGAGAATGCGCGGGGAGAGTTCATCGTTCATCCCCGGCGCGTCGCATCGCAGCAGAGCTGGTGCAGATGACTAGCGCATTCTGCGACGGCAACGTTGCCGATTGATTGCACCTTGGAGGTGGTGTCTGTGCCTTGACGATGCAGCGGGAATCCTTTGCGATTGCAGCTGGGAAGCACGCTCCTTGCAGGGGCTTGGCGATAGGACTACGTGTCCGTAGGTGTCTGATTTAAAGCGAGGAATCTAGGGCGAGATAAAAGCAGCGCCGTCGGTCGGCTCGCAGGTGGTTGGTTTTGCTCAGCAACTTGCGACAGCACTGAATTGGCCCGGCTGGCGGTCCATCCGAAAAGCTGTTTATCTTCAAAGCAAGATGCGACGCCGCATGGCCGAGTTGGTACTGATCTCTGCCTGATATGCCTGGAACAGCAGGTCCGCAGCCGTTCGAAGGAATGTGCCCGGATGCAAAGCATGCTTGTTGCGATCATCGACGGAGCGTCAGCGCAGAAAAGGCGGTCTGAGCGTAAAAACGTCATGTGGCGCAATCAGGCCGGATCGACCGATACTGTGTATCGATGGCGGGCCGGTCTGCTCACCTAACTCCAGCCCCAGGTCGGTCCGTCATCACCCGAAAGATGAAAGGACCGAACGGCATGTCATCAGCAGACACGAGCGAGCTTCGCAGCAGCCCAAAACGTCAGCCCGCCATCGAACCTGTCGCCATGCGTGTGCCGGAGGCCTGCCGTTATCTCGGGATCGGGCGCAGCACGCTCTATGTCCTCATCGGCGAAGGTGAGATCGAGTATATCAAGCTGGGCAGTTCGACCCTCGTGCTGACCGAGAGCTTGAAGAGCCTGGTCGAGAGAAGGCGCAAGCCGTGTGAGCGGGCCCAAGGCTCGGAGGCATAAACATGCACCCCGATCTCGTTCACGCCGTGGTCCTGGCAGCGCTTGCCAGGGTTCCGAACGGCACCAACCGCAAGCTCGCTTCAAAGGTGCCGGAGCATCGCGATAGGGCCGAGGATACGATAGCTGCCAGTATTGTGGTGGCGTTGGCGCCGCGACGGTAGCTCAACTTAGCGCGCGAAGGCAGCATGGCAGCTAACTAAGCAGCTGAGCGCCGCAAGTGGAGACCATTTGGCGTTTGACTGACAGCTCCCATGGTGGTGTTCCTTGTTCCAGAGCAGCGTGATTACTGCTTCCACCACCCAAGGCCCCGATACGCGTCAAGCGGTGGGGCAGCGGTCGCTCACAGCCGCGATTCAGTAAGCACATGAATGCTTAGAACGAGCAGGAAGTCGAGTGGAAAGAGCTGGGAAAGCTCAGGAAGTCAGCGGAAACGCAAATCCGGTAATCGGAATGCCGGGATGATAATTGCGATTCAAGTCAAATGGGCGGCTGAGCTGGGTTGGCGCTGGGCTGACCGCACCCTTTTGCCGGTTGCGGCTAGAGCGGCCAGTCTTGCCCTATGGCGGATCGGACGCGGTGGTGGACACGCGCGCAATCATCGAACGGACGATGCCAGCAATAGATTGACAGGTACCTCGTCGTCGTCAGCACTCGTCCTTCAGGACCAAGTTGTTGCGTATCGCCTGTGTGAAACGCTGGAGGGAGTCAGAGGTCCTGCCACGCGGCAGCATCACTTCGATCAGCTGGAAAGAATTATCGTCTCCCATGGCCAGATCCAGTGCACGCTTTAACTCTGAGCAGGTATGGACCCGGACCCCTTTACCGCCGAGAGACGGAGCGATGTCGGCATAGTGCCAGTCGGCGAGATCGTGAAAAGTCTGTCCGGGTAGAAAGCCGCGGAGCATCTCCCACCCCTGATTGTTGAAGACGATTACGATCGGTGCCCACCCATAAGTCTGACAGTTGCCCAACTCCCAGCCCGTCATCTGGAATGCGCCGTCTCCGACCAGAATGATCGGGCGCCGCCCGGTGACGGCATTGATGGCCAGCCCGGCGGGCACGCCCATTCCCATGGACGCGTAGTATCCGGGCGCGACAAGTGCCGTGTCCGCGATTTCGAGACCGACAAACAGGCAGTCGCCGACATCGGCAGCGATCGGCATCGTTCCCTTGACCTGGAAGAGGTCGTTGATGGCGATTGCAACATGCGAAGGCTCCAGAGGCGTGTCGTCATCGGGCAAAACCGTGGCATAGGTCGCTTGGGTCTGCACTTTGGAATCGCCCACTGGTTCAGCAATCTCTGCCATGGCGTCTATCAGCGCCTCCAGAGAAACCTCTGGATAGAGGTGATGGCCAAAAACTACCGTGCGATCCAATGCACGGATGCATCCGCGCATGTCGATGGTGTGGCCGGACACCCCGAAATTCGTATCGCAAACGATGACGCCCAACATCAAGAGACAGTCGGCACCTTCGATCGCGGTCGCAATTCTGTCTTCACCAGCCGATCCCAGATATGTCCCCACGAGCGGCAGCTTTCGCTCAGCAAAAAGGCCGCGACCCATGAAGCTGGTCGCGACCGGCAGCCTCAAGACCTGGCAAAGGTCCGCGATCTTGCCCTCAAGGCCGTATCGACGCGCCTCGACACCCACCAAGATTGCCGGAGAGGTGGCCGCACGCAATCGGTCCAGGACGTCCCGGGCACATGTTCGCGCGGCGTCGCGATCAGGCTCCGGCAAAGCCATGGGAGGCACCGCCGCGCAAGGTATGTCGACCATGTCGCGCGGTATCTCGATATAGACCGGACGTGACAGACTCAGCGCCGTATCAAGCACTCTTGCGATTTCTGAGGGAGCGGTCTCGGGGTCATTCAGAATGCACTGAGCGCAGGTCAGTTCGCGAAAGATCTCGAACTGCGAACTCAATGTCTTGACCTGGTGATGCAGGTTAAATCCGAGCTTGCCCTCGTCGGCCCCAGGCCCGCCCGATATGACGACAAGGGGAGACTTCTCAGCATAGGCTTGCGCCACAGCGTTCACCATATTGAGAGCGCCCGCACCGTAGGTCACCGCTGCCACACCTAGCGAGCTGCCAATCCGTGCTGCAGCATCGGCAGCGTAGCCGACAGAGGGCTCGTGGCTCAGCGTGTGTAACGGCAGGATTCCACTGTCGGCCATAACCCGAAAAAACGGCAGGACGAAATCGCCGGGGATGCCGAAGATCCTGGCAGCACCGCGTTCCTTCAAGGCACAGAGCAGTACCGTGGCCAGTGTTTCGGACAAATCGGTTCCCCGGTTATTGGTGGGCCTGCAGATGCAGGATTCATCCGAGCCATGGCGAGCAGCTGGCCCGCTTTCATTGATAACGGTCAAAGCACGATGGCGACGGCTCGTTCGGAGCGCTCAAAAGTTCCCCCGTTTGACATTTATCAAATAAATTTCTCCATGTTGTGTTTAGCAAGGTCCACGTCACACAATATCTTGTGGTACGGCGCACTATCCGCCGCCGACCACCGTCAGGAGGATGAGGGATTATGTCGCTGGAACTGCAAGAAAAAGACTTTGGCGAAACGATTGCGGCTAACGATCAATTGGACAGTGCCAAGCCAATGTCAGGTGCGCCCTGGGCGGGCAGAAAAATCGATTGTTCCGACACTGTCGGCGAATACATCTCCGGCGCGGACTGGCGGATCAAGGCCAATGCCAATGTCGGATATTCGCATGCCGGTCTCATCAGCAATGTTGCAGGCAAGGTGATCGCCAATTTCTGGCTCGATGAAATCTATGCGCCCGCAGAGGGGCTGGCGCACCGCAGCGGCGACATCCACATCCACGATCTTGATTGCCTGACCGGTTATTGCGCCGGGTGGTCGCTGCGCGCGCTGCTCAACGACGGCTTCAACGGGGTGGCGGGCCGCGTCTCCTCGCGCCCGCCGCGCCATTTCCGCGAAGCGCTGGGGCAGATGAGCAACTTCCTGGGCATTCTGCAATCGGAATGGGCGGGCGCGCAGGCCTTCTCGAGCTTCGACACCTATCTTGCGCCCTATGTCTTCTACGACAATCTGAGCTTTGCAGAGATCAAGAAAGCAATCCGCCAGTTCGTCTACAATCTCAATGTCCCGGCGCGGTGGGGGCAATCCCCCTTCACCAATATTACGCTCGATATCGTCGTGCCCGACGACCTTCGCGACCTCTATCCGACCTACCGCGACGAACATCTGTTCAAGGGCATCGACAATCAGGCTCTGCTCGACCGGGCTCGGTCGCGCGATATGGGGCTACGCAGTCTTGAAGATATGAGTTTTGCCCATTTCGAGCCCGAGATGGAGCTGATCAACATCGCCTATTACGAGGTCATGACCGAAGGCGATGCCACCGGTCAGCCCTTCACTTTCCCGATCCCGACGGTCAACATCACCGAAGATTTTGACTGGGACAGCAAGGTGGCAAGCGCCATATTCGACAATGCAGCCAAGGTCGGCTCGTCCTATTTCCAGAATTTCATCGGCAGCCAGTATATCCGCGATCCGAAGACGGGTGAACGCCGCCCCAATCCCGAAGCCTATTCGCCCGGAGCGGTGCGATCGATGTGCTGCCGGTTGCAGCTCGATCTGCGCGAATTGCTCAAACGCGGCAACGGGCTGTTTGGATCGGCCGAGATGACCGGATCGCTGGGGGTCGTCACGATCAACATGGCGGCGCTGGGATACCGATTCAAAGGCGACCTCGATGGCCTGATGGCCGAACTCGACCGGTTGATGGACATTGCCAGCTCAACGCTCGAGAAAAAGCGCGCCTTCGTCCAGAGCATGTATGATCGCGGGCTTTACCCCTACACTGCGCGCTACCTGCCGTTCCTGCGCAACCATTTCTCGACCATCGGGGTCAACGGCATGAACGAGATGGTGCGCAATTACACCGGTGATACGTCCGATCTGACCCGGCAGGACGGGATCGAAATGGCGCTGGGCATCCTCGATCACATGCGGACAAAGCTGGTTGACTATCAGGAGCAGACCGGCAATCTTTACAACCTCGAGGCGACGCCTGCCGAAGGCACTACTTACCGCTTCGCCAAGGAAGACGCCAAGCGCTTTCCAGACATCATCCAGGCCGGTTCGGCAGAGAACATTTACTACACCAACTCCTCGCAAATCCCGGTCGATCATACTGACGACCCGTTCGAGGCGCTGGAACTGCAGAACGAATTGCAGTGTAAGTACACCGGCGGCACGGTGCTGCATCTTTACATGAGTGAGAAACTTTCCAGCGCGGATGCCGCGCGCAATTTCCTGAAAAAGGTGCTGACCAATTATCGCCTACCCTATGTCACGCTGACCCCGGTTTTTTCGGTCTGCGACACGCATGGCTATCTTGATGGCGAACAGCCAGAATGTCCCTCCTGCGGTGAGCGGACCAAGGTGTGGACCCGCGTGATGGGCTATTTCCGGCCGGTCGACAGCTTCAACAAGGGCAAGCAGGGCGAGCATCGCCAACGCCGCCATTTCACCGAGGACGCGGCCATGGTGGGTGATCTGTTTACCCCGGTACGCTGATTGGGAGATGGAAGAAGTCGCAACTCTTCCGCAGACGAGGTGGCAGGGGAGAGATCGTGCCGCCACCCCATTCTATGCCATCACTCCCTTCACTATGCTCGACTTTCCCGGCCACACGGCCTGCATCATCTGGATCGCGGGATGCAACATGCGCTGCGGGTACTGTCACAACCCGCAAATCGTCCTGGGCAAGGGGACGATCAGGGAGGAGGAGGCCATGGACTTCCTCGGCCGCCGCAAGGGATTGCTAGACGGTGTGGTGCTGTCCGGCGGGGAAGCAACATCATGGCCCGGATTGGTCGGTTTTGCTCAAGAGGTGAAGGCGATGGGCTTTGCGCTGAAGCTCGATACCAACGGATTGCGACCAGATGTGGTCACGCAACTTCTTGACCGGCGCCTGATCGACAGTATCGCGCTCGATTACAAGGCGCCGCGGGCAAAGTTTCGCGATGTGACAGGCGTCACGGCATGGCAGCGCTTCTCAGCCACGCTCGACCTGCTTTGCGCGCAAGGCGAAATCCCCTTCGAAGTGCGCACGACGGTCCACGACGCGCTTATGGATGAGGACGATGTCCTAGCCATAACTCGCGACCTGAAGGGGCGCGGCTATGACGGAGTCCACGTTCTGCAAATTGCGGTTATTGATCCGGATCGGCCCACGCTCGGCGCGCTGCCTCTGCAGCGCAGGGACTGGGACCTCGCGGTCCTGCAGGAGCGCGCGCCGCTCAGCCTGGTGTTGCGCCAGCAATGAGCGTCGCAAGAGTACCCGATTGTGGGCTGTACAGCCTAATTTGATACCCGTCCGTTCTCTTGCTGGACAGTGCCTTATGAATTGACCAGCATCAGAATAGGCACGGTACCCATAAACCATATGTGGGAAAGAACACGAATCACCCTATCTGCTTTCTCGATTCCGCGTCCAGCGACGTCCAACTGCAGCAAATTGTTCCCGGGATAAGTTTGGGGGCCAGTTCATAGAATAGGCATTTAACTTACAGAAATATAGAAGTTAATTTGGTCCAATTGTGATCCCTTCACCCGCTCCACGCAAACAGGCGGCGTCGCTTGGGCGCCCGCTTCATAATACCCCTTCGGTTATGGTATGGCGTGCTTCAGCGCGCTGTGCGGGTTTCGGACTTGGCCACGTCAATGAGAAACCGGGCCGTCTGGTCGATGGCTTCGCTCGAGCCAAGCAACCGGTTGTGCCCAAATCCACGGGTCTGCAGCGTGCGGCAGCCCGGCCAGACCTGGCGAATCCGCTCGGCATCTCCGGCGTGGACCATCGTGTCATCGTGATCATAGATCGCAAGCAGGCGCGAACCGGGTTCGCCCCGCCACGCCAGCCCGGCTTCCAGCGCCTCCCACTCGGCATCGAACTGCCGGGCGAGCATGGGTTTGACGAGGTCCACCGCCTGTTCGCTTGCGCCCATCTGGCGAAAGCGGTTGAGCGGAACATAAGGCACGAAAGGCGCCGCCAGGGCGACGTATGCCTGCGCCGAGATCCCGTGGGTGCGGCGCGCCGACATGATTGCCAGAGCCGCAGCGGAATGCGCGATCCAGGCGAAAGGCATGGTGCCAAGGTGATCTGCCAGCGCGCGCGCATCAAGCATGAACCGATCGAATCCCATCGGCGCGGGGGCCGAGGAACCGTGGTTGCCCGCATCGATGACGATGGCCTCGAAGCCGAAGTCGACCAGGGCGTTGGCCATGCGCAGGAACTGGGTTCCCTGGCCGCCCCAGCCGTGCACCAGCACCACCACCGGCCCCTCGCCGGCGCCAAACCGCCATGCTGCGAGCGATTCGTGCGGCCCGAAGCGAAAGCCCTCGGCCCGGGCCAGGGTCGCCGCATCGGCCTCGCGCTGGGGCAGGATGATCGGCGGCTGGCTGGACATTGCGCGGAAGAATTCTTCCGCCTGCGCGTGAAGCCCGGCTGCGGCTGTAAGTTGATCCATCGCTCAATCCTCGAAAGAATCCGGAGCTGCCTGCGACCCGAAGGGCATGGCGGCGACCTTCAAGTGGTAGCTCCGGACCAGTTCAGGCACTTGCCATCAATCGTTCACGTGCGGCTGTATCAACTGCCGCGACCACTCCGGCGCGCAGGCGCTGCTTGGTCGAGGCATGGGCCGCCATGTCGATCTGCTGCAATTGCCCGGTGACTTGCTCGGCCGCATTATCGAGCATGGCCGGTTCGACCAGGGCATCGAGAAATCCGGCTTCCAGCGCTTCTGCGGGCAGCAGCATCTGCCCCAGCGCAGCCGTGCGGTGCAGCCATGAAGGCAGCAGGCGATGCCGCGCCAGCTCGAGTGCAAAATCGGGCACGGCAATTCCGATCGCCACTTCGTTCATGCCGATCCGGTAGTCTCCCTGTGTTCCGATTCGGACGTCGGAAGCAAGCAGCAGGAATGCCCCCATTGGGTAGGCATGACCCTGGCACAAGGCCACAACGGGGAAGGGATGCTGAAGCAGGGCGAGGATTGCCCTGACCCCCGCTTCCAGCAGCTTGCGGCTGGCTTCGACATCCCGGCTTGCCAGCGGCTTGACGTCGAAACCGGCGGAAAAGACCTTTTCCCGTCCGGAGCGCAGCACGATCATGGCCTTGTCGGCCTGTGCCTGGTCAACCGCCGCGCAGAACTGATCGAGCAGGTCGGCAGTCATCACGTTGACCTTGCCATCATCTATCGTGATGGTCGCCCGCCCGTCCCGGTAATCATATGTCACTGTGTCTGTCATTGCCGATTTTCCCTGGCCGCTTGCCGCCGATCTGCCGAAATGATATAGACCAGTCAATATATTTTTACAGAGCGGGTTTGTGGATGGCGCTGGCTTGACCGCGAAGCCGCTCTCGCGCAGGGCTAGTTTCAATCGGGGCAGGAGAGCGCATGGCAGGCAAGGCAAAACACCGGCAGCCGATCATCGATGCGGCGGTTCGCCTGTTCCGGCAGCAAGGTTATGCCGCGACCGGGCTCAACGAGCTGGTCGAGCAGAGCGGATCGCCGAAAGGCTCGATGTATCACTATTTTCCCGAGGGGAAGCCGTCGATCGCCGTGGCTGCAGTGGAAGAGGCAGGGCGCCGGGTGGTCGACACGCTTGCAGCGCTGGCCGAAAAGTCCGCTTCGACCGGCGAGCTTGTGCGTGGCCACGCCGGTTTGCTGGCCGGCTGGATGGAGAAATCCGGTTTCAGGGATGGCTGCCCGATGACAACGGTATTGCTCGAACTGGCCCCGGACAATGTCGAGGTTGCAGAAGCCGGCCGCCGCGCCTTCGCCGCACGCCGGGAAGTGATCGCTGCAAAGCTGCGCGACGATGGATTTTCCGCCGAAGATGCAGAGCGGCTGGCGATGCTATGCACCAACGCCATTCAGGGCAGCCTGGTCCAGGCGCGGGTGGAGCGCAGCCGCCGTCCGGTTGAGCAGACTGCCGAATTGCTGGCGGAGCTCCTTGATGCGGCTATGCGCCAATAAATACAGGAAATTCCCCGGATCTTGTCTTCGGCTGAGAAGTGCCGCCGGGTTGCACGGCGGATGTCTTTGACCACTCGCTCAGCACTCGCTCAGCACTGGCTTTGGGCTTTGAGGAGTTGGCTCTCATCTTCGTTCCCTCGTCACTACGGCGAGAGCCAACTCCTCCTTCAATCACAACCCCTATTTTGTGTCATAGGTGCTGACGGGGAACACCAATTGCCAAATAGGTGAAGCGCCCGTCATGATCATCGAAATGTTCGCGAGAACTTGATCCCAAACTCGCTCGCATCGTTGCTCAGGATATTGAGGACATATGGCCCCACATCCAAGGCCGCCTGAGTGTAACGTTCATCGGTGATGTTCTTGCCATAGGCAGAGATCGACCAATCGGCATCTGTCGGTTCATAGGTGATATTGAAGCCCAGCAGATCGCGGCTTTCGATGAATGCCGTGGCTGCATTGTTGGGCTGGCCCTCCATGCTGCTGCGATATGAGTAATCGACCCGCGTGGTGACCGTGCCACCCGGCAGGTCAAATCCAACCTGCGGGCCGATGGCAATGGTCCATTTTGGCGTCAGCGCAGCGCGATTGCCGTTTGCAATGCTGCTTCCCTCTTCGACGTTTTCAAACTCTGAATCGATGTAGCCAATCGATGTATTCAGAGAGAAATTCCCATACCTGATGTTCCCTTCCCACTCTACGCCGACCGATCGCAGATCACCTGCATCGTCCGTCACCGTGATAAAGCCGTCGGGCCCAATCGTGCTGACCTGAGCGGGGAAAGAGTTGTACTCCGTATAGAAACCTGAAAGCGACATTTGCAGCCAGGAGAATGGTTCACCCTTGATGCCAGCTTCATAGTTGGTTGCTGTTACCGGATCGGTGGCAAAGAATGTAGCGGCGCCGCCGAACGGTCGCGCCGGAAATTGCCCGGACTGATAGCCGCGCGCAACCGTTCCGTAGATGTTGAGATCGTCTGCCAGTGCGTAGGTGGCGGAAGCCTCCCATGTCACCTCGCTGAAGTCTGCCGAGCCCCCGAATTCCGGCGCAAAGCCCAAGTCTGCGGTCGCTTCCTTGCTGTCATCAGTATAGCGAATGCCGCCGGAAACGCGCAAATCATCGGTCACTTGAACCCCGATATTGCCAAAGACAGCATAGCTCCGCGTTTCCTGGGTCTGTTCAAAAAGTCCGCCACCAAAGCTGTTGAACGTTGTCGGCTGCTGGAAATTGAACCCTTCCTCGTCGAAATAGTATAAACCACCGACGTAGTCGAAGATGCCGGATTGCCCGCTTAGCTGGAGCTCGAACGAATATTGCTCAGCCTCACCGACTTCGGGAAATGAAAGAAAATCCAGTTCGGCGCCATCATCATCGAGGCCGCCCTCATATTCGGAATGGCGATAGCTGCCGATCAGCTTCAGATCGAGATTATCGGCCAGCGCATATTCGATAATGCCGCTGATCCCGTAGGCGGAATTTGTCGCCTGCGCCAAATCGGCCTGCCCCGAATTTGAATCGAACGGGTCTTCGGATTGGCTGGTAACCGGGTCCAACCCGCCTGCACAGGCGAGAGCAAACGGGCCGAAAAGATCAGCGATATCTTCCGCCGTGCAACCACCAGGCGGGACTTTGATCGTAGTGGTGAAAGGGCTTTGGCCGTTCTTTCCGTCATTTCCGTCTGCTGTAAGCCTGATCGACAGCCGGTCATTCGGAGTCCATTTCAGCGCCACGCGGCCTGAAATATCCTGCAGTTCGCCAACCCGCGCTTCGGGATTTGGAATGTTGAGGAAATCACCAATTCCATTCCGCTTGTCGATCCCGAAACTGACGGAAACTGCCAGCGTATCGGTCAGTCTTGTGTTGGCATAGACGTCACCAGCCAGTCGGCCACGTGTGCCGGCTTGCAAATTGATCGTCGCAAGTTCCTCATCTCCAGGCTGCTGTGTGATTATGTTGATTGCACCGCCAATCGAGTTGCGGCCAAACAGAGTGCCTTGTGGACCGCGCAAGACTTCCAACCGCTCGATATTGGACAAGCTCAGGTTCTGGCCGATCTGACGGCCGAGATATACGCCGTCCACATACACGCCCACTGTCGGGTCGATCACGATCAGGTGATCCTGGAAACCGATCCCGCGGATGCTGGGGAATTGCGAACTGGGGTTACCGGCCCCGAAATTTGTGACCGTCAGATTGGGAACATATTTGCCAATATCGATGATATTGTCGGCGTTGCGCTGCTCCAGGGCTTCCGGACCAAAAACCGTTACCGCAACAGGCGCCTCATAGACGTTCTGCTCGATACGTTTCGCGGTCACGATAATTGTGTCGAAATTGCCTGATGCGGCTTCGTCGGCATCGGCCGGTGCCTCTTGGGCCAAAAGGCCACTTGGAATGGCACCCAAAGCAAGGGCTGCCGTTGTTCCGGCCAACCAGCTACGGAACCTCATTCTATTGTTTTTCATGTATTAACCTCCATTCGCCCGATGCGTTCATTCTCTATCGAACAGTGGTAATTGCGACCATCTGGCGTTGTTACGTCGATTGACTGGCGAGACATTCACCGCATACGGCTATAGCCATTCGCGAAGCGCTTCATAGGGTATTTTCCTTTGCAGGTTCAGTGTGATCCTGAAGGAAAGCCGGGGGCAGCATAATTAATTACGGCGGCGGTGCGCTGCGCCATGGGTCGCCGCGTCGCCTGCGGCTCCTCGCAATGATGACGCGGGGGGGGGTCGTTACTTCGGCGGCATGCGGATCGCCCCATCGAGCCGGAACTGGTGCCCATTGATATAGCTGTTGCGCGCAATCTCCAGGATCAGCGAAGCGAATTCCTCTGGATGGCCGAGCCGCTTGGGGAAGGGTACGCTGGCATTGAGCTGCGCCCACATCGCCGGATTGCGGTCCTTCATCCCCAGCATCAGCGGGGTGGCGAAGATGCCGGGCATGACAGAATTCACGCGGATGCCGATATCCATCAGATCGCGCGCCATCGGCAGCACCAACCCGTTCACGCCCGATTTGCAACTGCCGTAGATGACCTGGCCGATCTGCCCGTCCTGCGCGGCGACGCTGGCGGTCAGCGTGATGCAGCCGCGCTCGCCATCCTCGTTCAGCGGCTCGGCATTGGCCATGCCCAGCGCTGAGATGCTGGCGATACGGTAACTGGCGACCAGAATGCCCTGCGCGCCGAATTCGTAATCCTCGGTCGGCAGGCGCTTGTAGCCGCGCTTTTCCTTGTCCCAGGCCAGCGTCTTGCCGCGGCGGCTGGCCATGGCGCAGTGCACCGTCACTCGTTCTTGCCCGTTGGCCGCGCGCGCGGCGGCAAAACCATCCTCGGCCGATTGCTCGTCCATGATGTCGACATGGTGGAATGTGCCGCCAATGGCCCTGGCGTGGGCTTCGCCTTCCGCGTCATTGATATCGAAGATCGCGACTTTCAACCCGGCATCCGCCAGCGCCTGCGCGCTCGCCCGGCCAAGGCCCGACGCCCCGCCTGTCACCACCGCTGCCATCCCTGCTTCGAGTTTCATTGCCTGCTCCTGCCGATTTCCGTGCCAGGCGGCATACTAAGCCGCCTTGCGAACCATATCGCCTGCCCAATTGGTGAATGGCAAGGGTAATGGCGGCAGGTGCGCAGCACTGCTAGGCGAAGGCCATGGTGCTGGCACTGATCATGCTGATGGCAAGTT
>LOET01000091.1 GCA_001515985.1 Sphingomonadales bacterium BRH_c3
CCTGGCGCAGTTCAGCCTGGTCAATCTGGGGCAAGGAAGGGCGCTTGCAGTATTGGTGAGCGAAGATGGCTCGATCGAGAATCGCGTGCTTGAATTGGGTGGGGCGCTAACACCCGGAACGCTAGAGCAGGCAAGCAATTACATTACCGCGCGGCTCGCGGGGCGCACGCTGGCTGAAGCTGCGCGGGCAATTTCGCGCGAGATTGCCGCGGGCCGGACGCAACTCGATGACGCCAGCCGCGAGCTGGTTGAACGCGGATTGGCGATCTGGAGCAAGGATGCCTCGCAACGCCCGGTCCTGATCGTGCGCGGCCAGGCCAACCTTCTGGACGAGGCTGCACTCGGCGATATCGAGCGCGTCCGCAGCCTGATCGAGGATCTTGAAAGCAAACAATCGGTCGCCGAATTGCTGGAAACCGCGCGTGAGGCCGAGGCTACACGGATTTTCATCGGCAGCGAGAATCGCTTGTTCGCACTTTCGGGATCTTCAGTGATTGCTTCGCCCTATCGCGATCGCGAGGGCAGAGTGGTGGGTGTGCTGGGGGTGATCGGGCCGACGCGGTTGAATTACGCGCGCGTGATCCCCATGGTGGATTTGACCGCCCGCTCACTGGGCAAGCTTATCGGATAGCTTTGGAACATTACGACATGATCGATAACGATAAATCGCAGGACGATGCGGTGGAAAAAGAATTGGCAGGCGTACCCGAGGAGTTCCTCGACAAGTCGGATGCTGAAACCGTAGAAGAAGAAACCAGCAGCCTCGACAAGGCGCTTGATCGCCTGCGCGAGGATCTGGAGGTGGCCAAGCAGGAAGTGCTCTACGCGAAGGCAGAGACGCAGAATGTCCGGCGCCGGATGGAAAAGGATATTCAGGACGCACGCGCCTATGCCGCGACCGGTTTTGCCCGCGACGTGCTGAGCGTGTCAGACAATCTCGAGCGAGCGATAGCAGCGATCCCGCAATCCCTGCGCGAAGATGACAAGATGAAGGCGCTGGTCACCGGGATCGAGGCGACCCAGCGCGAACTGGCCAAGGTGTTCGGCCAGCACGGCATCACGCGGATCGCTTCGGTCGGCCTGCCGCTTGATCCCAACCAGCATCAGGCGATGATGGAAATCCCCACTGATGAGCACGAAGCCGGAACGATCGTGCAGGAAATGCAATCGGGATTTATGATCAAGGACAGGCTGCTGCGCCCCGCCATGGTGGGCGTGGCAAAAAAGCCCGATTAGGCTGAGGATTAGGCATTTCCCGCGTTTTTGATCGAGCCCTGTTGACTGTTCGCCAGACACCGCTTTGGTTGGCGGGCCGCGTGTGCCAGCCCAACATCAGGGGGATTCGCAGCTCGGGAGATTTCCATGAGGCATGTAGCTTTGACGCTGCTGGCATTGCCAGCACTCACATCCTGTAATGCTGACGAGGCGGACGTCGCGTCCGCATCCGCGTTGCAAGAACCTGCGTCCACTAAAGTGGCGATGGCGTCGCAAGAAATCGTGGCCGCCCGCCGCGCTGCCTATTTCCTTTCCACGCAAGCCGTTGGGCAAATCAAGAGCGGGATCGACGAGGGTGGCGACCTGAGGCGAACCGCCGGCGCGGCGAAGATGCTGGCCAATTGGGCGCAGGTCTTGCCCACCATGTTTCCCGAAGGCACCAACATCGAGGGTTCGCGCGCGCTTGATACGGTTTGGAGCGACCGGACGGGTTTCGAAGCCCGTGCCGCGGCCTATCGCGACGCAGCCCTGGAGCTCGCGCGCGTAGCCGGGACCGGCGACCGGGCGGCGAGCGATACGGCGTTCAAGGCGATGGCAGGCACATGCCATGCCTGCCACACGGCCTATCGCGAGGAGTGAAGGCGGCTACACCACCTGCACCGCATTCTCGTCGCGGTGTTTCTTGAGATATTTCATGAACGGCGTGCCACCGGTCCCCACATCGGGGTCGTTTCCGGCGTTCGAGCCCATCTGCTTGTTGATATAGCTCGCCGCATATTCGAGGTGGCGCGTGCGGAAGCGGGCCGATTGCTTGATGCAGGCATTGAAGGCATCCTTGAGCGAAGATGAGCCAGAGGCGCTCACAAAATCGCGCAATGTCGATTGCGCCGCCAGATCTTCGATGAAGCGTCGGTGCGGAAGCGGGCGATAATGGTGCAATTCGTCAAGGAACGACTTGAGTGGGTCGTCGCTGTGGCCGACCTGGAACAGCGCATCCATCGCTGGCACGATGCTTGACTGGCTGCCGGTTTGCCCGCGCAGGGCCTGCGGCTTGCCGCCAAATTTCTCGACGCCTTCATAGATCAGCCCGCCATCCGCAAGCGCCGGATTGTTGGCCCAGCCGTGGATATAGGGACGCACACGGTTGAAATAGATATAGGGATCGCAGCGTTCGCCCATACGCGCGAAATGGCCGTAGATCCGCTCCCATGCGGCGTCCATTTCGGCCAGCAGGCGTTCCGCTTGGGCTTCATCGCCTTGCTGCGCGATGCTCACCAGACGGGCCGCATTGTCGAGCAGCACGCCTGCCTCCGCTTCGATCGCGACATGGATCATCACGAACCAATTTTCATCATCCCCGCCAAGGAAATTCTGGAACATGTAGATATTGTCGAGCGCGACAGGGCCGGATTTGTCGAGCCGCGCCCAGTTGTCGAGCACATAGGCGGAATAGGGCAGCAGCGGCGCCTGTCCTAGGCGGTCGGCAATCGCAACGATCGGGCGGGCTAGATTGGCGGGGAGACATTCGGGCGGTGTCGCTTCGCCCCAGGCATAGGCTTGCACTAGAAACGAATAATGCACCATTGCGGTGCGGACTTCCTCTTCGGGGGCTTCCACCGTCCATTCTTCGAGCTGCGGATCGGCAAGCTGGGCCAGCCAGTGGCGCACGCGCCCGCTTGATAGCAATGCCGACAGATTGGCCGAAGCCTGCTTCACGCCATCGAATTGTGAGGGCAGATTGATCTCGTCGATTTCGTAATGCGAAAGGAAGCCGCGCTCGCGGCTCAAACCGTAATCCTTGATCTCCATGTGAGTGACTCATTGGCCGGGCGCGGGTTGGGCCGCCTGGACAGTCGAACTGGTATCAATTGAAACTGGATCACTCAAGCGCTGCGAGTGGAAAAACGCCGAAGCGTCAATTCAAAGTTTGAGCACCATCTGCAAATTGCAGCGATCGTATGGCGAGGGCCAGGCCTCCTCGCTGGTAAGCGCGCGAAAGCCGCTCTTTTCGTAAAGCGCGGTTGCCGCCTCCAGCTTGGCATTGGTTTCAAGCCAGATCGCGTCTGCGCCACTCTCGCGTGCAAAATCAAGCAAACGGGTGAGGATGGCCGCGCCAATACCGCGCCCTTGCATCGCTGGTTCGGTCGCCATCTTGATGATTTCCATCCATTTCCGGCCGTCATCGGGAGGGTGCGCTGCGGGCAGGATTGCCCCTGTTCCGATCACCCAGCCATCGGCATCGGCACAGGCAATAAAACCCCCATTGTCGAGAATCGCCGCCTGCGGGTGTTCAAGCTGGCGAATGTCCTGCTCTTCAATCCCGAACAATTCCTCGATCCAGCGCCGGTTGAGCGCGGCAAAGGATGGCGCATCGCCTGGCATGAACGGCCTTACTCGCCAGCCATTTTCGGTCATGACATCGCTCCCGGAAAGTTCACCAGCATATCATATGCCGCAGGATCGCTCACCCCTGCAACTTTTACTCCTTTTCTGAGCCAGAAGGCATGCTTTATGATCTCTGCCTGCTGCTCGATACCATAACGGAACAGCGGCCAGCCCGGCTTGAGGCAGTAATCATAGCGCGCCCATGGCATACGGTTCAGGATCAGGTACCAACGGCCGCGGCTTTGCGCCTGCCAGACATGGGTCATTTCGTGGATAAAAAAGCCCTGCCGATGCACACCGGCGGCGGCAAAATCGTCACAATAGGCCGCGCTCAACGGATGGAAATGCAGGTGGCCGCGCGGTGCCATGGTGATGCGCTGCGGCTGCAGGAGAAACCATTTGCGCCGCCGGATGCGGACCGCACCATAATCAATAGCGGTTCCGAATATGGAACGTGCCAGCTCTGTCTCGCCGGGGGTGAGGGGGCGTTCGCCACCTGCCGGGCAGATGAATTCGCCCTCGCTCAACCCGTTTCCGGCGACACTATGCTTCAGCGTTCATCCCCAGCGGCGCGTACAGGCGCTTCAAAGGAGTATTTGTCGCCGCCCGAAACAGTCAGTGTTACTTCCAGGGTTCCGCCTGGCTCAACCGTGTCGGGAAGGCCAAAAACCATGACGTGATAACCGCCTGGCTCGAAAGCCACTTTGGTGCCCTTGGTCAAGGCAATCGGCATGGCCTCGCCCATCTGCTTTTGCCCCTGCCACTCGCTGTAATTATGCAGTTGTGCGCTTTCTGCCCCCGCCACATCGGCGCGCCGGATCGAAAGGCCGCGGTCACCCTCATAGCTGAGGTCGAAATAGACTGCCGCCGGGTTACCTGCCACCGGTGGGAGCACCACCCGGGCGTTTTCAACCGTCAAACCAGGTATTCCCGCAGGCGCGGATTCCGTTGCCGGCTCAGGCTCGCTGCCGCATGCGGCAAGGGCAAGGCTGGCCGCAAACAGACTAGCGGCGGCGATGCGGGTAATTTTCATGGCTGGTTTCTCCCCTTGATACAGGTTGAAAAACTAGTGCGTCCATTCCCTTGTGCCAAGCGAAACCGCACCTATATCACCCGCATAACACACCGGACGGACTGAGCCGCCGAGCTGCTTTGCCTGATTTGGAAAGCACATTGCGCGGTGTCCAAGAACTGAATGGATGGGAAAATAATGGCGAAAGTTATCGGTATCGACCTCGGCACCACCAACTCCTGCGTGTCGGTGATGGATGGGGGCAAACCCAAGGTTATCGAGAATTCCGAAGGCGCGCGCACAACGCCTTCGATCGTGGCATTCACCAAGGATGGTGAGCGTCTGATCGGTCAGCCGGCCAAGCGCCAGGCGGTGACCAACCCCGACAATACCGTTTTCGCGGTGAAGCGCCTGATCGGTCGCCGGTTCGAAGATCCGATGACCAAGAAGGACATGGAACTGGTCCCCTACAACATCGTCAAGGGGAAGAACGGCGATGCCTGGGTCAATGCCGGGGGTGAGGATTATTCGCCTTCGCAAATTTCGGCGTTCATCCTGCAAAAGATGAAAGAAACCGCCGAGAGCTATCTTGGCGAAACCGTGACGCAGGCGGTGATCACCGTTCCCGCTTATTTCAACGACGCTCAGCGTCAGGCGACCAAGGATGCCGGCCAGATCGCGGGCCTTGAAGTGCTGCGCATAATCAACGAACCGACAGCTGCGGCGCTCGCCTATGGCATGGATAAGGACGAGGGCAAGACCATCGCTGTCTATGACCTTGGCGGCGGCACTTTCGACGTGTCGATCCTCGAGATCGGCGACGGCGTGTTCGAAGTGAAGTCAACCAATGGCGACACCTTCCTGGGCGGTGAGGATTTCGACAGTGCGATCGTCGAATATCTGGCCGAGCAGTTCAAGCAGAAGGAAAACATGGACTTGCGCAAGGACAAGCTTGCGCTGCAGCGGCTCAAGGAGGCCGCTGAAAAGGCCAAGATCGAACTTTCCAGCTCGCAGCAGACCGAAGTCAACCTGCCGTTCATCACTGCGCGGATGGAAGACGGTTCGTCGACCCCGCTGCACCTGGTAGAAACCATCACCCGCTCTAAGCTTGAACAGCTGGTCGGCAACCTCATCAAGCGCACGCTCGACCCCTGCAAGAAGGCGCTCGCCGATGCCGGGATCGACAAGGGCAGCGTTGACGAGGTGATCCTGGTCGGCGGCATGACGCGCATGCCCAAGGTGCGCGAAGTGGTAGAGGAATTCTTCGGGAAGAAGCCGCACACCGGCGTCAACCCCGACGAAGTCGTGGCCATGGGTGCAGCCATTCAGGCCGGCGTGCTGCAAGGCGACGTGAAGGACGTGCTGCTGCTTGACGTGACCCCGCTTTCGCTGGGCATCGAAACGCTGGGCGGCGTATTCACCCGCATGATTGACCGCAACACCACCATCCCGACCAAGAAGACGCAGGTATACTCGACTGCTGAAGACAATCAGCAGGCGGTGACCATCCGCGTGTTCCAGGGTGAGCGTGAAATGGCGGCGGACAACAAGCTGCTCGGCCAGTTCGATCTCGTCGGCATCCCTTCGGCCCCGCGCGGCGTGCCGCAGATCGAGGTCACTTTCGACATCGACGCCAATGGCATCGTCAATGTCAGCGCCAAGGACAAGGGAACCGGCAAGGAACAGCAGATCAAGATCCAGGCCTCTGGCGGCCTGTCCGATTCCGACATCGACCAGATGGTGCGGGACGCCGAAAAGTTCGCCGAAGAAGACAAGAAACGCCGGGAATCTGCCGAAGCGCGCAACCAGGCGGACAGCCTGGTTCACGCGACCGCGAAGCAGCTTGAAGAGCATGGCGACAAGGTTGACGCGGATACGAAATCGGCGGTGGAGGCGGCTTTGGCCGAAGCAAAGACTGCGCTGGAAGGCGATGATGTCGATGCCATCAATGCCAAGGCCCAGGCGCTGACTGAAGTAGCCATGAAGATGGGCCAGCAGATCTACGAGAAGCAGCAGGCGGCAGGCGCTGATGCCAGCGCTGAGGCGGCTTCTGAATCCGGTGGGGATGAAGAGGTGGTCGACGCCGAATTCTCCGAGGTCGACGAAGACAACAACAAGGGCTGATGTCCTGATGGATCAAGCAATCGCCGCCGGCGCTCAACGCTCCGGTGGCGATTAGCTTTCAGGGCGGGAACAGTTAATGCCTTCAACAGACATCGATTATTACGAATTGCTCGAGGTTTCGCGTGATGCCGATGGCGGCACGCTGAAGAGCGCCTATCGCAAGCTGGCGATGAAATATCATCCTGATCGCAATCCGGGCGATACTGAATGCGAAGCCCGGTTCAAGGCGATCAACGAGGCTTATGACTGCCTCAAGGATCCGCAAAAGCGCGCGGCCTATGACCGCTTCGGACACGCCGCCTTCCAGAATGGTATGGGCGGCGGCGGCGGCCACGGCGGGCGCAGCGATTTCGGAGATATCGGCGACATTTTCGAAACAATTTTCGGCAGCGCATTCGGAGGTGGTGGTGGCGGCCGAACACAGCCGCGGCGCGGTGCTGATTTGCGCTATGACCTTGAAGTTTCGCTTGATGAAGCCTTTCACGGCAAGACCGTGGAACTTGAAATAGAAGTCTCGCAAGGCTGCGAGACGTGTTCAGGTTCAGGGGCAACTCCGGGCACGGGTGAGCGTGAATGCCGCATGTGCGACGGACATGGCAAAGTGCGTGCCAAACAGGGTTTCTTCGTGGTCGAGCGGCCATGCCCCACTTGCCACGGACGCGGCGCAGTGATCGAGAATCCGTGCCAGGATTGCCGCGGCGAGGGCGTGGTAGACAAGCCGCGCGCGCTGGAGGTGGAAGTCCCGCCCGGCGTGGATACCGGCACCCGCATCCGCCTGTCAGGCAAGGGCGAGGCTGGGCCGCGCGGCGCACCTGCGGGCGATCTTTACATCTTCGTGCACGTCAAACCGCACGCTGTATTCCAGCGCGAAGGCACCACGCTGGCCACCCGCCTTCCGATCAGCTTCACCACTGCCGCGCTTGGTGGCACGGTGGATATTCCCGATCTTGGCGGTGAGACGAACGCGGTCGAAATCCCCGCTGGTATCCAGTCAGGCAAGCAATTGCGCGTGCGCGGAGCGGGTATGCCGGTATTGCAGGGTCGCGGTCGGGGTGATCTGGTGGTCGAGATTGCGGTGGAAACGCCCACCAGGCTCTCGAAGCGGCAAAAAGAGCTGCTGCAGGAATTTCGCGAAACCGAAACCGGCGAGGAATGCCCGGAAAGCAAGGGCTTCCTTGATCGGCTGAAAGATGCATTCGGTGGCTGACTGCGTGGGCGGATCGCCTACGGCAACCGCTCAGCAATCTCTGCCCGCAGGCCTTCAAGCAGTCCGCGCGCGCAGCGTCCGGCGGCCAATTCCTCATCGATGATGGCGTCAAACGCCTGGCGCTTTAACTTCTTGCACCTGGTATGATCGATATCTTCTTCAAGCGTTGAACAAACCAGGTCAATCATCCGTTCGGCACCGTGCAGCCGCCCCCAGATATAGTCATTCTCGCGATAGGTGCGGCTGAAAAACGCGCCGAAACTGTAAAATTCTATGCCGCGCAAGGTTGCACGCGCACCGCCTTCGCGGATGGAGGGGGCGTCATCGGGTGAAATCCGGTCAACTTTTACCGGGTCATATTCGGTAAGCCCTTCATGCCGTAGCAGGGGGAGCGTGGCTACGTCGTAATACGGAAAGCCAAGATATGCGAGCAGAACACGGCGTTTGAGTTCCTTGGGCATTTGTGCAAGCGCACCGGCAAAGCGCTCCTCGGCCAGATCGTCCACCTCGGGAAGCAGGCGAACCTGCGCGAGATGTTCGAGCACTGCCTGCGGATCCTCGAACACCCGGGATGCAACCTCGCCAAATCCCTCTCCCAATGCCGCCAACGTGTCCCGTTCGAAATAAAGGCTAAGGATGCCGTATATTTCGTTGCGCGCGCGGTCGAGCGCATCGTCGGAAACCTCCGGCTCGCGCTCCCAATCGCGCGCCAACCGCCGGGCAAGCAGGCGCAATCGCCGAATACGAAATCCGATGTCATGCGCGCGAAAAAAGGCGATGGCCGGGGCGCTTGCGCCGCCCTTCTTCGGATCAGACAATTCGGCCAGCCCTTGCCGTTCAAGCTGCGCGCGCAGGATCGCGGCGATTGGATCGGGATCGGGCAAATCGAGCTGGGGAGCGGCCTGATGGATAAGCTGTGCGAGTCGATCGATAATACCGGTGAACTTGACCTGCACGTAAGCCTGAAAAGCATATCCGGCATTGTCCGCAGCCGCCTGTTGGGCCTTGGCGCGCCAACCTTTCAACCGTTTGGGTGTCGGGTAGTCGAGCAGGAAAGTCAGCCCGAAAAGTTTTTCAACCGCGCGCTCGACATCGGGCCGCAAGCCTAACAATATCTGCTGCAACCGCGCCGCATCGCGTGACTGCCGCTCAAGTTGTTCAAGATTATCGCGGATTGGCTGTTCGCGTGGCAAGGCCGAAATCGAACCCAATATGGCCGAGAAGAATCCGACCGCTTTCTGGTCCTCGTCCTTCATTGTTGCGATCCGATCCGGTCGCGGATCGATATAGACGAAGCGGCGATCAACCTCGCGGTGGCCGGGGCGGCCATGCAATGCCTCGATTGCGCCTTCAAACGGCGCGTTGATCAGTACCGAACCGTCGATCAGCGCCACCCGCTCGGTAATTCCGCGCTGCACGTGCACGGGCATGATCCGGTGGAGGAAGTCTTCGCGCGTTGCCCATTGATGTTTGCGCTTTGCTGCAATCCGGTCAATTTCGGCGAGTTCGAGCGCGGGAAAAGCACCGGGGAAGCTTGCGGTTGCCCGGGCAGCAAAGGTCAGCTCAAGCGTATCGGCCAGCTTGCCATTTGCCTTGCCCGGCGTCAGCCCGCGGAATTGGATCGGCAGGCGATGTTCGCTTTCCTCAACTACCGGCGGACTGTTGAGCCGCAGCATTTCGATATGCCCGCGGAAATCGGTTGCGGTCACAAACAGGTCGAGCGGGTGGTTAGGCGGCAGGAGCGGCGGGCCGCCCGGAGCCTTGCGCATGGCTTCCAGTGCGTCGAACAGCAAGCAAGAGAAATTGTCGCCTGAAAACGGAGGTTCGAACCAGCGCCCACGGATAAAGCGTGAGACTTTGCGCCGCACTTCGCTGCGGGTTTCAGGCGCGACGCTTTCCGAAACGACATTTCCGGGTCTGGAGATCAGCCACCAGGCGATCGGTTGTGCCCAGAATTTGGCAAAGCGCCACATCGGGCGGGCATCGGGATCAAGCAGCCGGTCGACATCGGCATTTTCCAGCCACAGATCGGTCAATGGCTCAAGCGAATGCCCTGAATAAACAGCCTGAGACAGGAACACCGCGTTGATCCCGCCGGCACTGGCACCGGACAGGATATCAGGCAGCACTCGCAGCCGCATCCCACGTTCCTGCTCAATGTGGGCCAAAAGGTCATGATAGACCTTTGCCACACCATCCAACTGCATATCCCCGGAATGGTAGGCGCAACTAGCCCGGGCAAGGTGCCAAAGCTCCTTGGTGACGCCGTGCATGTAGACCGCCAGGCTCACGCCACCATAGCAGACCAGGGCAATTCGAAGTTCCTTCTGGTGCATTGGGGGATAGTGGCGTGCTGACAGCATCTTGGCAATTGCGTTCCTATAATGTTCTGTTTATCAATCTGGCATGGCCAAGACTAAAAAGCGCTATATCTGC
Organism: Sphingomonadales bacterium BRH_c3; assembly: GCA_001515985.1. Taxonomy (GTDB): domain Bacteria; phylum Pseudomonadota; class Alphaproteobacteria; order Sphingomonadales; family Sphingomonadaceae; genus Erythrobacter. Next base: position 10,380 of record LOET01000091.1, read on the forward strand.
CAGGCATGCGGCAGTGTTGCCCACCGCTGGCAGGGGCAATGCCCTGACTGTGCCGAGTGGAACAGTCTGACAGAAGATGCCCCGGCAACGGTATTTTCGCAGAAGCACGATCTTTCGCGCGGTGGCCGCGCGGTGGAATTTGTGGAACTCAACTCGCCGGCAGAGCTGCCTGTTCGGCGCAGCACCGGGCTCAAGGAATTTGACCGGGCATTGGGCGGGGGTCTGGTGCCGGGTTCGGCCGTGCTGATGGGCGGCGATCCAGGGATCGGCAAGTCAACCCTGCTGCTGCAAACCGCAGCAACTATCGCGCGCACCGGGCAAAGCGTTATCTATGTCAGCGGTGAGGAAGCCGCAGGACAGGTGCGGATGCGCGCTGCAAGGCTTGGCCTTGCCGATGCAACGATCCAGCTCGCTTCCGAAACTTCAGTGCGCGACATCTTGACCACGCTGGGCCGGATGGCACCGCCTTCATTGCTGGTGATCGATTCGATCCAGACCATGTATTCCGACACGATCGAAGGTGCGCCGGGAACGGTCAGTCAGGTTCGTGGCTGCGCGTTTGAGCTGATCCGTTACGCCAAGGAACATGGCGTGGCGCTGGTATTGGTAGGCCATGTCACCAAGGACGGCAGTATCGCGGGGCCGCGCGTGCTTGAGCACATGGTGGACGTGGTGATGAGCTTTGAAGGAGAGCGCAGTCATCAATATCGCATCCTGCGCGCGCTCAAGAACCGTTTTGGCGCGGTCGACGAAATTGGTGTTTTTTCGATGGTCAGCGAAGGGCTGGAGGAAGTCAGCAATCCATCCATGCTGTTCCTTTCAGGGCGTGATCAGCCGCTGGCGGGCAGCGCGGTATTCCCTGCGCTAGAGGGCACGCGCCCGGTATTGGTTGAAATCCAGGCGTTGATTGTGCGCTTGCAATCAGGCGCAACCCCGCGGCGAGCGGTGGTGGGTTGGGACAACAGCAGGCTGGCGATGTTGCTGGCCGTGCTGGAATCACGCTGCGGGCTCAATTTCAGCTCAGCCGAAGTCTATCTGAACATTGCCGGAGGCTATCGTTTGTCAGACCCGGCCGCCGACCTTGCGGTGGCCGCTGCGCTGGTATCGGCGCTGGCGAACAAGCCCTTGCCGGATCGCTCTGTATTCTTCGGCGAACTGTCGCTGGCCGGTGAGATTCGCCCGGTTGCGCATTCCTCTCTGCGCCAGCGCGAGGCCGAAAAGCTCGGCTTTACCTCTGCATTCGGTCCATCCGGCACAGAAAACGGACCATCGGGGATTAACTATCGTGGTTTAGGACAAGTTGCGAACCTCGTTGACCGGGTGATGGCAAAGACATAATCCTCCCCGCCTATGAACGGGTTTGACCTTATCGTATTCGCGATCATCGGCATTGCCGCGATCGGCGGCTTCATGCGCGGGCTGGTGCAGGAAGTTCTGTCGCTGGCGGCATGGGTGCTTGCTGCCTTTGCAATTTATCAGCTGCATACGCCGCTGACCAACCAGCTGCTTGTGTATTTTGATTCGGAAACGACCACCGCCCTTCTGGCGTTCGCATTGCTGCTGCTGATTCCCTATGCGGCGATGAAGTTGATCGCGAACAACGTGGGCCAGGCATCGCGCAATTCGATCATGGGGCCAATCGATCGCGTCCTCGGTTTCGGCTTTGGCATGCTCAAGGGTGGATTGGTCGTTGTATTCGCCTTCTCGCTGCTGGTGCTGGGCTACGATACCGCGTGGGGATACAAGGGCCGCCCGGTCTGGATCACTACCGCGCGCACCTATCACGTGATCGATGCAAGCTCACGCGGGCTGGTGGAAATGATCGCCGAACGCCGCGCGCGCTTGCTGGCCGAAGCGAAAGTTGCGGAATGAGCGCCGCCAGCGCAGGCAAGCTATACACACCCGAACTCCTGTCACTCGCAACCGAGCTGGCGAACTATCCGCTCTCGGGTGAGTTTTCGCACAGCGGTGAAGCACGCTCGAAAACCTGTGGCAGCAGCATCAGGGTAGGTCTCGAAACCGATGACCGGGGCGGGATTTCCCGTCTGGGAATGGCGGTTACCGCCTGCGCGGTGGGCCAGGGTTCCGCAGCGATTTTTGCAGCGAATGCGTGCGGTCGCAACGCGTCGGAGCTCGCAACAACCTTGCGCGCGCTCGAAAACTGGCTGGACTCAGCTGACGCACCAATGCCCGATTGGCCAGGTTTCGCTGCCCTGCGCACCGCGCGAGACTATCCGGCGCGACACGGTGCCCTGCTATTGCCGTGGAGGGCAGCGGCAGAGGCGCTTTGCAAGGCGGATGGCAACGGCTAGAGCCACGACCTTGTGGCAACGGGGAGAGCGCAATAACCATGTCAAAGACTGCACAGCCGGCCATCCGGGAGCCCAGCGAGAAAGAGATAAAGCTGGTTATCGGGGCAAGTTCGGCAGGCACCGTTTTCGAATGGTATGATTTCTTCATCTACGGCACGCTTTTCGCGCTGATCGGAAAGGCCTTCTTCCCCAGCGACAACGAGACCCTGCAGGTTCTGCTGGTGTGGGCCGGTTTCGCGATCGGCTTCGGTTTCCGCCCGCTGGGCGCGATCATGTTCGGCTTTCTTGGTGACCGGCTGGGGCGCAAGTATACCTTCCTAGTGACGGTCACACTGATGGGTATTGCCACTGCCGGGGTCGGCCTGGTGCCAAGCGCGGAAAGTATCGGACTGTGGGCTCCGGCAATTGTGATCGTGCTGCGAATTTTGCAGGGACTGGCGCTGGGCGGCGAATATGGCGGCGCAGCGATCTATGTTGCAGAGCACGCTCCGCCGGAAAAGCGGGGCTTCTACACCAGCTTTATCCAGGCATCGGTGGTGGGCGGGTTCATCCTGTCGATCATTGTCGTGCTTGCCTGCCGCTTCCTGATCCCGGAACAGGAGTTCAACGATTGGGGCTGGCGCGTGCCGTTCCTGCTGTCGATCGTGCTGCTCGGCATATCGCTGTGGATGCGGCTCAAGCTGTCCGAAAGCCCGGTGTTCCAGGCGATGAAGGCGGAAGGCCAGATTGCCGGTAATCCGTTTGTCGAAAGCTTCACCTATCCCGGCAACAAGAAGCGCATCTTCGTAGCGCTGTTTGGCGTCACGGGCATCCTCACCACGATCTGGTATTCGGCCTTCTTCTCCAGCCTGTCATTCCTCCAGCGCGACATGCGGCTGGATGAGCTGACCGTCGAGCTGACGCTGCTTGTCGCGGGCCTGATTGGCATGACCTTCTACATTTTCGTCGGCAGGTGGTCAGACCGGGTAGGCCGCAAGAAACCGATCATGATCGGTGCGGCCCTGACCCTGCTGCTGATCTTTCCCAGCTTCTGGGCGATGGGCAGCCTGGCCAATCCAGGCTTGGCCGAAGCCTCCGAACGCAACCCGGTGGTGGTAAGCGGTCCGCAATGTTCAACCGATCCCTTTGCCGAACTGTTCGACCGCGAGCAGAGCGACTGCGGCAAGCTGCTCGGCACGCTTATTTCGAGCGGGGTGAGTTATCAGCTTCAGCCCGGCGATGCGCTGGCGCTCTCGATCGGCGGCGCCCCTGTCGCAATCGATCCGGCCTGGTTCGCTGACGGCAAGCTGCGGAGCGAGGCAGTTCAAGCTCGGCTCACCCAGGCGGGCTTCGACTTCTCGCGTCAGACGCCGCCGTTCATCAACATCGTAGGGATTGTTGCCATTCTGCTGGTGCTCAGCGCCCTTTCGGCGCTGACCTATGGCTCGGTCGCGGCGCTGCTGTCGGAAATGTTTCCGCCGCGCATCCGCTACAGCTCGATGTCGATCCCCTATCATATCGGGGCCGGCTATCTCGGCGGCTTCTTGCCATTGATCGCGGGCGTGATCGTGGCCAGCACTGGCGATATCTATTCCGGGCTGTGGTACACTTGGGGCGTAGTTGCCTTCGGTATCGTTGTGGCATGGTGGGGCTTGCCCGACGGGCCGCCGCGGGATTTCGCCGACGATGCCGGTTGAGCGTCCTGCCTCCAGCCTGCGCCTGAAGATCGACCGGGAAGCGCTTGCTCACAATTGGCGCACGCTCGACCGGATGAGCGGTAGCGCGCGGGCGGGCGCGGCGGTGAAAGCCGATTGTTACGGGTTGGGCGTCGATGCCTGCCTGCCCACGCTGCGCGCTGCCGGGGCGCAGCTGTTCTTCGTCGCACATTGGGGCGAAGTAGACCGGGTTGCGCATCATGTGCCGTCAGACCAGATTGCCGTGCTGCACGGTCCGCTGACCGCTGGCGACGCCGCTTATGCGCGCGCGCGCAAGGTGCTGCCGATAATCAATTCGCTGGCACAGTCAAAGTTGTGGATCGAGAGCGGGGGCGGGCCGTGCCATCTGATGTTGGATACGGGAATCAACCGGCTCGGCATTTCGCCCCACGAAACAGGCGATCCGCTGATCGCCCAACTCGAAGTGATCGGCCTCATCTCGCACCTCGCCTGCGCCGACGAGGACAGTGCCATGAATGCGCGGCAGCTCGATACTTTCCGCGCCCTGCTCCCCGCGATACCGCACCAATTTGCCAGCCTCGCCAACAGCGCAGGGATTGCACTGGGGAGCGGCTATCATTTCGACGTGACCCGCCCCGGCCTGGCGCTTTACGGCGGGGTCCCGCGTGCAGAACTGGCTGGGGAAATCCGCCAGGTCGCCACACCTGAGGCGGCGATAATCCAGACCCGCCAGCTGTCCGCAGGCGACAAGGTGGGCTATAACGCCACCTTTACAGCTCCTGCAGCCATGCGCATTGGGGTGGCATCGATCGGATATGCTGACGGGTTGCTGCGATCCTGGGGCGGGAAGGGCGCTTTCCTGCTCCGCGGCGACATGCGCCTGCCGCTGCTGGGTAAGGTGTCGATGGATATGGTGGTGGTGGATTTGTCACAGGCCCCGGAAGTGGCAGAGGGCGACTGGGTCCAGATCCCCTATCATCTGCCTGACGCAGCGCAGATTAGCGGCCTTTCGCAATATGAATTGCTTACCGTTTTGGGGCAGCGCCTCAAATCCCCCTAACCCATGTTGCGCTGCACATTGTGCAGGTGCTAAGGCCGCAGCATCAATTCAGCAGGACTGCAGCAAATGGCCAAGAAAAACGCGGGCGCAGGCGAAACCGTGATCGTCAAGAAATACGCCAACCGGCGGCTCTACAACACCAGCACCTCGAGCTATATCACGCTTGACGACTTGGCGGCGATGGTGCGCGACAATGTGGAGTTTCAGGTGCTCGACGCCAAGACCGGCGATGACATTACCCATTCCATTCTTACCCAGATCATCATGGACGAGGAATCGAACGGCGAGCAGATGCTGCCCGTCAGCTTCCTGCGCCAGTTGATCAGCATGTATGGCAATTCGATGCAGGCGATGATGCCGTCCTATCTCGAAGCGGCAATGGCCAATTTCCGCGAGAATCAGGGCAAGATCCGCGAAGCATTCGAAAAGGGCATCAGCAACACGCCACTTGCCAAGATCCATGAAACCAACATGGCAATGATGCGCGCGGCAACCGAAGCATTTCTGCCAAGTTCCAGCAAGCGCAGCGAAAAGGCCGATAGCGCAACGGGCGATGAAATTGCCGCGCTCCGCAAGCAGATGGCCGACATGCAAAAGAAGCTCGACGAACTCAGCAAATAGCGCAAGTTGCGCCGCCGCAAGGCAGGCGCCGCGTCCACCCAAAGCAGGAAATTCCCCTTGTCCCAGATCCGCCATGCCCTCGACGTCAAACGCGAGGACGACTTTTCCCACTGGTATCAGGAGGTCATCTCCGCCGCTGACATGGCCGAGGAATCGGGTGTGCGCGGTTGCATGGTCATCAAGCCGTGGGGCTATGGTATCTGGGAACGCATCCAGCGCCTGATGGATGACCGGATCAAGGCTGCGGGCGTCCAGAACTGCTATTTTCCGATCTTCATCCCCTTGAAGAATTTCGAACGCGAAGCCGAACATGTCGAAGGTTTTGCCAAGGAGATGGCGGTTGTCACCCATCATCGGCTGATCTCCGATGGCAAGGGCAGGTTGATCCCCGATCCTGAGGCGAAACTGGAAGAGCCGCTGGTGGTGAGGCCGACCTCTGAAACGATCATCGGCGATGCCATGGCGCGCTGGATCCAGAGCTGGCGTGACCTGCCGCTGCTGACCAACCAATGGGCCAATGTTGTCCGGTGGGAAATGCGCACCCGCATGTTCCTGCGCACCAGCGAATTCCTGTGGCAGGAAGGGCATACCGCGCATGAGAACCGCGAGCAGGCGCTGGAGGAAACCCACCGTGCGCTGGAAATGTATCGTGCCTGCGCTGAAGAGGATATGGCGCTGCCGGTGATCGCGGGAGAAAAGCCGGAGAACGAGCGTTTTCCAGGCGCGGTCGAAACCTGGTCAATCGAGGCGATGATGCAGGACGGCAAGGCGCTGCAGGCTGGCACCAGTCATTTTCTCGGCACCAATTTCGCCCATGCTGCGGGGATCAAGTATCAGGACCGCGAAGGCCGCGAGCAATTCTGCCACACCACCAGCTGGGGCATGTCGACCCGCATGATCGGCGGCGTTATCATGACCCATGGTGATGATGACGGGCTGCGTGTGCCGCCCAGGATCGCGCCACAGCAAGTGGTGATCATTCCAATGCTGCGTGACAAGCCTGAGGATGCGGACGTGCTGGCATATTGCGAAGAGCTCCATCGTCAACTGGCCGTTCAACATTCGATGGACGAGCCGGTGCGCGTGCTGCTCGACAAGAAGCCCGGCCAGGCTGCCGCCAAACGCTGGGGCTGGGTGCGCAAGGGCGCGCCCGTGATTATCGAAGTCGGCCCGCGAGACATGGCGGAAGGCAAGGTGGCGATGATCCGCCGTGACAGGCTGTGGAACACGGAAACTGGCAAGGTCGCGTTCCAGTTCATGGCACGCGAAGAATGCGTCAGCGGAATCGATGCACTGTTGGCCGATATCCAGAAATCCCTGTTCGAAGAGGCTGCCGCTCGCCGCGATGCCAATATCACCCGCGGGGTCACTTCACTCGATGAAGTCGCCGCCTTCTATGACGGTTCCAGGAAATTCCCCGGCTGGATCGAGGTGCAATGGTCGAAACCGACCGGTGCCGTGCTGGAAAAGGTGGTCGAGACATTGAAGGAGCACAAGCTGACGATCCGCAATGTGCCGCGCGATGCTGCGCCTGCTGACGATAAGTGTATATTCACCGGCGAGGCTGCGGTTGAACGAATTCTGATCGGACGGGCTTACTGATTTGGCGAAAGCTCCAACCAAGCGCCCTCAAGGCATGCCCAGCAAGGAACAGATACTCGAATTCCTTCAATCGTCTGACATTCCGGCTGGCAAGCGCGAGATCGCCAAGGCGTTTGGCCTCAAGGGCCAGGAAAAGATCGCGCTCAAACGGCTGCTCAAGGACATGGCCGAAGAAGGCATGATCGACGGCAAGAAAGCCGCCTATCACCGCATGGGCGGTGTGCCCAAGGTAACCGTGCTGCGTGTGATCGAGATCGCGGATGGCGAAGCAATCGCCATTCCTGACAATTGGTCGCCTGACGCGCCCGGTGAACCACCGCGCCTGACCATGCGCGAATTGAAGGACAAAGGCGGAAAACGGATGCCCGCGCTCAAACGCGGCGACCGCGTGCTCTCGCGGACCGAGGAAACCGGGCGCGGCTGGATCGCGCATCCGATGAAAAAACTGCCCGCGCGCACCGAAGGGCTGATGGGCGTGGTGGAGATCGACGGCAGCGGCAAGGCCTGGCTTGCCCCGGTCGACAAGCGCGTCCGCAATTCGTCGCCAATCGCCGATCTGGGCGAGGCGGAGGAAGGCCAGTTGGTAATCGCCGAGCGGGTGGGGCGCTCTGATCGTTCGGGCGTCAAGGTGATCGAAGTGGTGGGCGATCCGCTCGCTCCGAAAAGCTTCAGCCTGATTGCCATCGCCAAGCACGGCATCCCGCATGTGTTCCCGCAAGAGTCGCTGCGCGAAGCGGAAGAGGCGGCCAAGCTGGCGCTCAGCAGCGAACACCGCGAGGATTTGCGACACCTGCCGATCATTGCGATCGATCCGGCCGACGCGCGCGACCATGACGATGCGATCTGGGCAGAGCCTGACGGGCAGGGCGGCTTCAACGCGCTCGTCGCGATTGCCGATGTCAGCTACTACGTGCGACCCGGTGGCGAGCTCGACCGCGAGGCGAGGAAGCGCGGCAATTCGGTCTATTTCCCTGACCGGGTCGTGCCGATGCTGCCCGAGGTGCTCAGCGCCGATGTGTGCTCGCTGCGCGAAGGTGAGGACCGTGCGGCCATGGCGTGCCATTTGCGGGTTGACGGGCACGGCAATGTTACGAAGTTCCATTTCACTCGCGCGCTGGTGCGGATCGCGCACAACATCGCCTATGAAGATGCCCAGGCGGCGATAGATGATGGCACCGCGCCAGAGCACCTGAAGCATTTATGGGCCTGCTGGCGGGCGCTGGAGAAGGCGCGCCACGCTCGCGACCCGCTCGAACTCGAATTGCCCGAACGCCGCGTGGTGCTCGACGAGCAAGGCCAGATCGCGGAAATCGCTGTGCGCGAACGGCTCGACGCGCACCGCGTGGTCGAGGATTTCATGATCGCCGCCAATGTCGCGGCGGCCAAGGCGCTCGAGGCCAAGACCGCGCCGGTGGTTTACCGGGTGCATGAACCGCCTGCGCGCGAGAAGCTGCTTGCTCTGCGTGACTATCTCGCCACCTTCGGGCGCAAGCTCGCGCTGGGCCAGGTCATCACCCCCTCGCTGTTCAATCGCATGCTCAAGGATGTGAGCGACGAGGGAGAAAAGGCGCAGGTGATGGAGGCGGTGCTGCGCAGCCAGATGCAGGCCTATTACGGACCGAGCAATGCCGGGCATTTCGGGCTTGCGCTGGGCAGCTACGCCCATTTCACTTCGCCGATCCGACGCTATGCCGATCTGCTGGTGCACCGCGCGCTGGTCGATGCCTACAAGCTGGAACAGCCCAGGCCCAAAAACGCCAACCTGCCCGAAGCCACCGGACTTTCTGACCGCGACCGTTCCAGCCTGCAGCAGGTTTCCGACGCGATCAGCCAGGCAGAGCGGCGCGCAATGGAGGCCGAACGCGATACGATCGATCGCTATGTCGCGGCCTGGCTTTCAAGCCGGCTAGGCGAAATCTTCGACACCCGCATCACCGGTGTGCAGGCCTTCGGCTTCTTCGCCACGATCACCGGGCTGGGGGGCGACGGGCTGGTGCCGGTCTCCACGCTGGGCCGCGAGCACTTTCGCTATGAGGAGGCGGCGCAGGTGCTGGTCGGCGAAAGCAGCGGCACCCGCTATGCCATGGGCGACAAGCTCAAGCTCAAGCTGGCAGAGGCCAATCCGCTTACCGGCGCGCTCAAATTCGTGCCGGTTGATGGCGAGGGGCAGGAAATCGAACCGCGCGGCCACCGGCCGCCGCCGCGCCGCAGCGAAAAACCAGCAGGCAAGCGCATGGCCGGAAAACGCGGCAGGCCAGGCAACATCCGCCACCAGGGGCGCCGCAAGCGTTAACTGGCCAAAACGCTAGATTGCGCCTGCTTCCTCGTCGTAGTCCGCTGGAATTATGTAGAGCGGGCAGGGCAGGGTGCCCACATTGGCAGAGAAATGCGTCACGAGCGGTCCGGGATTATTGCCCTTGGCAGCGCCGAGCACCAGCGCGGCCACCTCTTTATGTTGTTCGAGATATTCTCGAATCACGCGCTGCCCACCGCCCAAGATCACCGAAATCGTGGGCATCACGCCCATTTCGGCCAGCAGGCTGCCGGCCGCACCATGCGCCAGCATTTCCGCGCGGTCGCGCGCTTCCTGTTCGATCGTCGCCTGCACCCCGCCAAAGGCGCTGATGTTCTGTTGCGGAACCAGCGCAAGGATGTGCACGCCGCCGTCCACAGCACCCGCGCGGCGCGCCGCAAACCGCAGGGCGGAACGGGCCTCGTCGGTCTCGTCAATCACTACCAAAAAGACGCGCATGAACTGTGGCTCCCTTTGCCGCAGGGTATCTGCTGAAAACGTATTCTTCGCAAGAACCTTGCCCCAGCCTCGCGAATTCGGCACAGGCTTACGTCGCGTAAAGGAAAGGGAATCTCTCCAGCGATGCCGATTGAAATCAAGATGCCCGCTCTCTCGCCCACCATGGAAGAAGGCACGCTTGCAAAGTGGCTGGTGAAACCGGGTGACCAGATCAAGTCTGGCGATATCATGGCGGAAATCGAAACCGACAAGGCGACGATGGAATTCGAAGCCGTCGATGAAGGCACGCTGGTATCGATCACGGTCGAAGAGGGCAGCGAAAACGTCAAGGTGGGCACGGTTATCGCCGTGCTTGCGGAGGAAGGCGAAGATGTGGACGCGGTGGCCTCGGCTCCTGCACCTGCACCTTCACCTACGCCGTCACCTACGCCGTCACCTGCGACAGATGCCGCCCCGGCTTCGGCGGCGTCAGAACCAGCGCCGGCGGCGTCAGCTCCGGCACCGGCTTCAGCTGCACCCGCGCCCTCCGGTGATCGTATCGTTGCATCACCTTTGGCCAAGCGCATCGCCGAGCAAAAAGGGCTCGACCTTTCGGCCATCAAGGGCAGCGGCCCCAATGGCCGCATCGTCAAGGCCGATCTCGAGGGAGCATCTGCAGCCCCCTCCGCTCGTGCTGAGCCTGTCGAAGGACAGGAAGCCAAGGCCCAGCAACCAGCACCGCAGCTTGGCGGCGATCTTGACGCGCCTTACGAGGAGCAGAAGCTCAACAATGTCCGCAAGGTCATCGCCCGCCGCCTGACCGAAGCCAAGCAGACCGTTCCGCATATCTACCTTACGGTGGACGTGCGGCTTGATGCGCTCTTGAAGCTGCGTTCGCAGCTCAACGCCTCGCTCGAACCCGACGGGATCAAGCTCTCAGTCAACGACCTGCTGATCAAGGCGCTCGCCCGCGCGCTCGCCCGCGTGCCCAAATGCAATGTCAGCTTCCAGGGCGATGTGCTGCACCAATATTCGCGGCAGGATATCTCGGTTGCGGTGGCGGCGCCTTCGGGCCTCATCACCCCGATCATCCGCGATGCAGGCCGCAAGGGACTGGCGCAGATCAGCACCGAGATGAAGGAACTGGCGGGCAAGGCCAAGGAGGGCAAGCTTCAGCCGCACGAATACCAGGGCGGCACCGCCAGCCTCTCCAACCTCGGCATGTTCGGCACCAAGCAGTTCGACGCGGTGATCAACCCGCCGCAGGGCATGATCCTGGCGGTGGGCGCAGGTGAGCAGCGGCCCTGGGTGGTCGATGGCGCGCTTTCCGTGGCGACGGTTATGAGCGCCACCGGCAGCTTCGACCACCGTGCGATCGACGGCGCCGACGGTGCGGCGCTGATGCAGGCGTTCCAGCAGCTGTGCGAAAACCCGATGGGGCTGGTGGTTTGATCAGCTGGCTGTCCTACAGAACGCAATTCGTGCGATGAGTTCGGGATGTCTGCTCGCCACTCTAGCCGCCGCGTTGCGAAAGTAATGGGCCGCTCTGTCTGGAGCGAATTCATCTTCAGGACCGTGTTCCATGTGTTCCATCCTGTAGGACTCTGAAAGAGGTAATGCAGTAATGTCAGCTAGTTACGACGTCATCGTTCTCGGCTCCGGACCCGGCGGTTATGTTGCCGCCATTCGCTGTGCGCAGCTGGGCCTGAAAACCGCCATCGTCGAGCGCGAGAATCTGGGCGGTATCTGCCTCAACTGGGGCTGCATCCCGACCAAGGCGCTGCTACGTTCGGCCGAGATATTCCATTATATGCAGCACGCCAAGGATTATGGCCTTGTTGCCAAAGAGATAGAGGCCGATCTTGAGGCGGTGGTGAAGCGCAGCCGCGGGGTGGCCAAACAACTGAACCAGGGCGTCACGCACCTGATGAAGAAAAACAAGATCACCGTCCACATGGGCGAGGGCGCGCTGACCGGCCCGACCACGCTGACGGTGAAATCGGACAAGGGTGAGGAAAAGCTCACTGCCAAGCACGTGATCGTCGCCACCGGAGCCCGAGCGCGCGACCTGCCCTTTGCGCCTGCTGACGGCAAGCGCATCTGGACCTATCGCACCGCCATGACGCCGCCCGAAATGCCGAAGAAGCTGCTGGTGATCGGCTCTGGCGCGATCGGAATCGAATTCGCCAGCTTCTACAACGACATGGGCGCGGAAGTGACTGTGGTCGAAATGCTCGACCGGGTGGTGCCGGTGGAAGATGCGGATGTCTCCGCCTTCCTCGAGAAATCGCTCGCCAAACAAGGCATGACGATCATGACCGGGGCCGGGGTGGAAGACCTGAAGGCCAGCGCCACCGGAGTGAAGGCTAAAATCAAGGACAAGGACGGCAAGGTCGCTGAGCACGAGTTCAGCCACGCCATCGTCGCCATCGGCATCGTGCCGAACACTGAGAATATCGGGCTCGACAAGCTGGTGGAGATGGACCGCGGTTTCATCCAGATCGATCCCTATGGCCGCACCAAAGCCAAGGGGCTGTGGGCGATCGGCGACTGCACTCCTGGCCCCTGGTTGGCGCACAAGGCAAGCCATGAGGGCGTGACTGCGGCCGAAGCGATCGCACAGGAGCTGGGCAACAAGGACATGCACCCGCATCCGCTCGACCGCAATAACATCCCCGGTTGCACCTATTGCCACCCGCAGATCGCCAGCGTCGGCATGACCGAAGCCAAGGCCAAGGAAGCCGGATACGAGGTGAAGGTCGGCAATTTCCCCTTCATCGGCAATGGCAAGGCGATTGCGCTGGGCGAGGCGGAAGGCTTCATCAAGACGGTGTTCGACGCCAAGACCGGCGAACTGCTGGGCGCACACATGATCGGCGCAGAAGTGACCGAACTGATCCAGGGCTATACTGTGGGCAAGACGCTCGAGACGACCGAGGCGGAACTGATGCAGACCGTTTTCCCGCACCCCACGCTGTCCGAAATGATGCACGAAAGCGTGCTCGGCGCTTACGGGCGGGCGTTGCACATCTGAGCGGAGGCTGACAGGAAGGCGTAATGACCGGCTTCCTGATCCTCGCCTTCCTGATCCTGGCCGCCGGGCTGGTCGCCGTACCGCTGGCAGCACGCTTTGGCCTTGGCTCGGTGCTTGGTTACCTGCTTGCGGGCATGGCCATCGCGCCGGTGCTGAGCGCGCTGAAGGTCGATGTAGAGGCGCTCCAGGTTTTTGCCGAATTTGGCGTGGTGATGATGCTGTTCATCATCGGGCTGGAGATGGAACCCCGCAAATTGTGGGAGATGCGGCGGCGGCTGGTCGGCCTTGGCGGCGGGCAGGTACTGCTTTCGGCACTGGCCATTGCCGGGACCGCCTTGCTGGCAGGCGAGCAATGGCAGACCGCCCTGGCGATCGGCATGATCCTGGCGCTCTCATCCACGGCCATTGTGGTGCAGTCGCTGACCGAAAAGGGCCTGCTGCGAAGCGAGGGCGGGCAGGCGAGCTTCGCAGTGCTTTTGTTTCAGGACGTCGCGGTGATCCCGATCCTTGCCATTTTGCCTCTGCTGGCCCTGCCCGAAATTGCAGCGATGGCAGGAGCCGCCGCACTGAACGGGGCGCAGGCGCATGGGCCAGCGCTGGACATCACTGGCGGGATGCCGGCGTGGCTGGGAGGGCTGGTCACACTGGGTGCCATCGGTGCAGTAGTCTTCATCGGGGCTTATCTCACCCGCCCGGTGTTTCGCTATATTGCCAGGGCCAACCTGCGCGAGCTCTTCACCGCAACCGCGCTTGTCTTTGTCATCGGCATCGCGCTGCTCATGAGCTTGGTCGGCCTTTCGCCCGCGCTGGGTACGTTCCTTGCCGGCGTAGTGCTGGCGAATAGCGAATACCGGCACGAGCTTGAGAGCGACATCGATCCATTCAAGGGCCTGCTGCTGGGCCTGTTCTTCATCACCGTAGGCGCCGGAATCGATTTCGAACTGGCTGCGCAGGAGTGGCGCACGGTCGTGTTCTGGGCGGCTGTGGTCATCGCGGTGAAGCTGCTGGTGCTGGCGGCAGTGGCCCGCGTCGCCGGCATCCGCGAGCAAGCCGGCTGGCTATTCTCTTTCAGCCTGCCGCAAGCGGGCGAGTTTGCCTTTGTCCTGATTGCATTCGCCGCCGCCAACTTCGTTCTCACCCGTGAACTGGCCGACATGCTGCTGCTGGTTGTCGCTCTGACTATGTTGTTCACGCCGCTGCTGTTCATCATCTACGACAGATTCGTGGCGCGTGCCTATTGCGCGGCACAGGCCGAGCGTGCGGCGGATACGATCGACGAGGAGCATCCGATCATCATTGCCGGGCGCGGGCGCGTGGGCGGAATTGTTGACCGGATGCTCGATGCTGCGGGGCACCGCGCGACCGTGATCGACTATGACAGCGAGCATATCGAGCAACTCAAGAAATTCGGAGTCAGGAGCTTCTACGGCGATGCAACCCGGCCTGACCTGCTCGCCAGTGCCGGGATCGAGCGGGCGAAGCTGTTGATCGTGGCACTGGATGAGCGCGAACAGATCGACAAGCTGGTGCGCTATGCCACCAGCAATTTTCCCAGGCTGCACGTGATCGCCCGGGCCAAGGATCGCGATCATGTCTATCACCTGTGGGCGATGGGCTGCCGCGATATAATCCGGGAAACCTATGACGGGGCACTGCGAATGGGGCGCTCCGCTTTCGAAGCGCTCGGGGCCGATCAGCAATCCTCGCGGGCCATGGCCGATGCCTTCCAGGAAATGGACCGCCGCTCAATGGTCGAGGTGGCCGATCTTTACCGGCTCGACATCCCGTCGTGGGAAAACGAGCCGCTGCTCGCCAGGATACGGGAATTGCGGTCGGAATGGGATCCGAAGCTGCGCGATCAGATCGACGCAATCATCAAGCGCGGACGCGAGTAGGGCAAGGCTTCGGACGGCTTTCCCGGTTCAGAAAAGCGATGGCGGACAGGGTGGGATTCGAACCCACGGTGGGCTTTCACCCACGGCGGTTTTCAAGACCGCTGCATTCAACCACTCTGCCACCTGTCCGCTGGCGACGCTCGCTAGCGTGCGAATCAGTTGTTGTCACCACTGATCGTGCGCCGTTCGCAGCGCGATGAAGAATGGGTTTGCGAATTAAGGATAAGCCATCCGAGATCATGGACCGTTCATCGCCGCCATGGCAGAACGCAGTCATGGCCCTGAAACCCTTCCTCTGCGCAATTGCGCTGTCCAGCCTCGCAGTGAATCCGGTGCCGGCGCAAGCGCAAGTCGCAAGCTCTGATCAGCCAGAAGATTTGGGAGAACTGTCGTTTGACGCCTATCTCCAGCTCCTGATCGCCCGCGCGCGCGCCGAAGGGGTCAGCGAAGCCACCCTCCAGCGCATGACCTCGGACCTCACGCCCAATGACCGGGTAATCCGGCTCGACCGGGCGCAGCCGGGGACGCCCACGCGCAGCGGATATCCCGCGCTGGCGCCCTATATTGCGATCCATGTCAATTCGGTGCGAATCGCGGGCGGGCGCGAGGTTTTGGCCGCCAACCGCGCCGCTCTGCTCGCAGTCGAGGCCGAATATGGCGTGCCTGCCGAAGTGGTCATCGCGATTTTCGGACACGAAACCAGCTACGGCCGCATCCGAGGGAATTTCGATCTCGCCCGCTCGCTCGCGACGCTAGCTTGGGAGGGGCGCCGCAGAGAGCTTTTCGCCAATGAATTTATTGCCTTGATGAAGGTAGCTGACAAGGGTTACGGCCGCGAGGAGCTGGTCGGTAGCTGGGCGGGCGCAATGGGCAATCCGCAATTCCTCCCTAGCATCTATCTCAAGCTGGCAAGGGATGGCGACGGGGATGGGCGCGCGAACATCTTCACCAACCGCGCCGACACTTTCGCTTCGATCGCCAACTACCTGCGCTATGCCGGTTGGCGGACAGGCCAACCATGGGGGGTGCCGGCGACCGTCGCCGATGATCTCGATATAGACGCGCTCAAGACCAGGCTGGTCGCCCCGGTCTGCCCCCGCGTCCATGAGCGGCACAGCCAATGGAAGACAGTGGCCGAATGGCGCGCATTGGGCGTTATGGCCCAGCGCATGATCGGCGATGATGTGCTGGCAACCCTGTTCCAGCCTGACGGGCCAGGCACGCCTGCATGGCTGCTCACCTCGAACTATCGCGCGATCCTCGAATATAATTGCTCCAATTACTATGCCATGAGCGTGGGGCTGCTTGCCGACGAGATTGCCCGCTGAAACCCGGCAAGAGCAAAGGGGATAGCCCGGGGCAAAAGCTCGCATTGACGCAGGCGAGTGGTTATAGCCACTGGCATGCTTAAGGAGCGCGGATTGCGGCACATTTCCTACCTGATCGCGATGCTTTGCAGTGTCGTCCTGTCAGCTGCGCAGCCAGCGAATGCGCGCGATCTCGTTCGTGCGCCACCTGCGCATGATGAAGCCGCCATCGCTATCCTGGTCGACCTCTCAAGCGGGCAGGTGCTGCACCAGCGCAATGCCGATCGCCGCTTCATGCCCGCTTCGATCACCAAAACCATGACCGCCTTCCTCGCTTTCGAAATGATCGAGGAAGGTCGCCTGAAGCTTGACCAGCGAATGCGGTTTGATCCTGCCGCGTTTCGCAAATGGGGCGGGGTCGGTTCGACCATGTTCCTGAGCGCGGGCGATGAACTTCCGGTATCAGCTCTCTTGTTCGGCATCACCACGGTTTCGGCCAATGATGCTTCGGTGGTGCTGGCAGAAGGAACCGCGGGTTCCCTGGCGGAATGGACGCGATTGATGAATGCCAAGGCGCGCGAAATCGGGATGGTGAACAGTCACTTCGGTACCCCTAATGGTTGGCCGGACGAGGGGCGGACCTTCGTGACGGGGCGCGATCTGGCAAAATTGGGTGCCGCGCTGGTCCAGCGCCATCCGCAGCGATACAAGCGCTTCTTCGGTCACCGCCAACTCACTTATCGCGGCATCACACAGCCCAACCATGATCCGTTTACCGGCCAAGTGCCAGGGGGTGACGGTATCAAGACGGGTTTTACCAACGAGGCTGGCTTTGGCTTCCTTGGTTCTGCCCAGCGCGATGGCCGCCGTTTGATCTTGGTGGTTGCGGGCGCTGATCGTCCGAGAGTGCGCGACAGGGCAGCTCGTGCCTATCTCGAATGGGGTTTTAAAGCGTTCGAGAGCCGCCCGCTGTTCAGGGCGGGTGAGGTGATTGAGCAAGCCCGGGTTCAAGGTGGCCAGAGCCGCAAGGTTCCTTTGCTTGCCTCGCAGGCCATCGCGGCCACGCTTCCTCTAGGGGAAAGCCCCGAAATTCGGTTGGCCGTGAGGTATAACGGGCCATTGCGCGCGCCGATCAGAAAGGGACAACATGTGGCTGACCTCGAAATATCGGTTGAGGGAATGGAGCCCTCGCGCCTTCCGCTCGCAGCTGGTGAAGATGTTGCCGAAGCCGGTGTTTTCGCGCGTGTAGTTAATGGCGTTCTGGGGTGGTTCGGATAATGCACGGCCGATTCATTGCTCTTGAAGGGGGCGAGGGGGCAGGCAAGTCAACCCAGGCAAAACTGCTGGTTGATGCGCTTGAGGCACGTGGGCTGAAGGTTCAACTTACGCGCGAACCGGGGGGGACTCCCGGCGCTGAAGCGATCCGCAAGTTGCTGCTCGATCCACCCGGAGAAGGATGGGGTCCGCAGGCAGAGGCGCTGTTATTTGCCGCTGCCCGCGCAGACCATGTTGCGCGCCGGATCCGGCCAGCACTGGAGCGCGGCGAATGGGTAATTTCGGATCGCTTTGTCGATTCAAGCCGGGCCTATCAGGGTAGCGCTGGCGCATTGGGCGATACGGCAATCACCACGCTACATGAGATCGGCAGCGGAGGGCTCCGCCCCGATCTTACTATCCTGCTCCAGGCTGATGACGAGCAGGTTGCCGCCCGGCTCGCGGCCCGGGACGGGGACAACAGCGACGCCATTGGCAGTCGCAATTCTGCCTATCACCGGGCAGTTGCGCATGCCTTCCGGCGCTATGCCGAGGAAGACCCAAAGGGTTTTGCAGTGATCGACGCCGGAGGCGATCCCGAGACCGTCCATGCGCGCATCATGGATACGCTAGCCCCGATTCTGGAGGGTTGAGGCGAATGGAATGGCCCAATCACGCTACAGCCTGGGCGCAATGGCGCAATGCCATGGAAGGCGCGCGGATGCACCATGCGTGGATATTGGCAGGCAAGGCGGGCATCGGAAAGCATGACTTTGCGTTGGCGGCTGCGAGGGCGCTGGTGGCGGAGGAGGGTATTCCGCAGCCCGCCGGTCAACACCCTGATATCCTGATCCTGACGCACCTGCCCAAAGACGACCAGGAAGAGCGCAAGCGTGACGATGGCAAGCCCTTCGAGGTGAAACGCAACATTGCCGTATCCCAGATCCGTGCGATGCAGCAGCGGCTGACTACCCGCCCAACACTTGGCGCACGGCGGGTGATCATTATCAACCCGGCAGACGACATGGAACGCAGCGCCTCGAACGCATTGTTGAAGAGCCTCGAGGAACCGCCCGTGGGCACGTTTTTTCTACTCGTCACGCACCGCCCGGCAGGTCTTCTGCCGACAATCCGATCGCGCTGCCGCATGCTGCGCTTCGCAACGCTAGGCGATGCTGAAATTGCACAGCATCTGGCAGAGGAATTCCCGGGTACCAAACCCGAACAATGTGAATTGGCCGTCAAGATGTCCGGTGGATCGCTTGTCTCTGCGCGCAATTTCCTTGAACAGGAACTTGGCGCCGTAGCGAGCGCCATGCGCCGCCTGGCCTCTCAGGGCGACCCCGGCTTTGAGCTGCGAGGTCAGCTGGCCGCAGCAATCGGGCAGCGGCCTGATCGTGACCGAATGCGTGCCGTGCTCGAGCTTGCGCGGACTACGCTGGCACAGGCATTGCCGGATACCGATCCGCAAAGCCAGACCGCGCTGATCGAAGCACATCAGGAACTGGTGGTTCTGGCAGGGCAAGCGCCGACCTATAATTTCGATCCCGGCCTGCTGGCGGGTGAAATCGCCAGCTTGCTTGCGCGCGCTGCTGGCGCTAGCGAACCGGCCCATGGCTGAACCATTCTATATCACCACCGCGATCAACTATCCCAACGGTCGGCCGCACATCGGCCACGCCTATGAAGGGATTGCGACCGATGTGATGGCACGTTTCCAGCGTGCACGGGGGCGCGACGTGCGCTTCGTCACCGGCACCGACGAACACGGGCTCAAGATGGACCAGACCGCCCGCAAACTGAACCGGGCGACGATAGCCCTGGCTGATGAAATGTCAGGCTATTTCCGCGAAATGGCTGACAGTCTCAACCTGTCATACGATGATTTCGTGCGCACCACCGAACCGCGTCACCACGCCGCCAGCGTCGAACTCTGGCGCCGAATGGAAGCTGCGGGCGATCTCTATCTTGACCGCTATGAAGGCTGGTATTCGGTCCGTGACGAAGCCTTTTATGACGAAAGCGAGCTGATCGAGGGGGAGGGGGGCGACAAGCTCTCGCCCCAGGGTACGCCGGTGGAGTGGACGGCGGAGGAGACATGGTTCTTCCGCCTGTCGAATTATCAGGACAAATTGCTCGCATATTATCGCGACAACCCCGATTTCATCCGCCCGGAAAGCCGCCGCAACGAAGTGATGCGCTTCGTCGAGGGCGGACTGAAGGACCTGAGCGTTTCGCGCACCAGCTTCGACTGGGGTGTGCCGGTTCCGAATTCCGAAGGCCATGTGATGTATGTGTGGGTCGATGCGCTCACGACCTATATGACGGGCGTCGGCTTTCCCGACGCCGATGGCGAGATGTTCCGCAAATACTGGCCCGCTAACATCCACATGATCGGTAAGGATATCGTGCGTTTCCACGCGGTTTACTGGCCGGCCTTCCTGATGAGCGCGGGCCTGCCCGTGCCCCGGCAGGTCTTCGCGCATGGCTTCCTGCTCGCGCGCGGCGGCGAGAAGATGAGCAAGAGCGCGGGCAATGTGGTCGACCCGATGGAACTTGCCGAACGCTTCGGGGTCGACAATCTGCGCTATTTCTTCCTGCGCGAAATCGCCTTCGGGCAAGATGGCAGCTATTCGCCCGAAGCGATCGTCAATCGTGCCAATGCCGAACTGGCCAACAGCTTCGGCAATCTGGCGCAGCGAACGCTGTCGATGATCTTCAAGAATTGCGATGGCACCTTGAGCGATGCCTATACCCCTGCCGAAGCCGATCTTGCGCTCGAGAGCACCGTTCGCGATGCCTGCCGCACCGAACTACCGCGCGAATTCGAGGCGTTGAACTTCAGCGCGGGGCTTGAAGCATGGATGCGCGCGGTGTTCGCCTGCAACCAGTATGTTGACGAGCAGGCACCGTGGGCGCTGCGCAAGACCGATCCTGAGCGGATGGTAGCCGTGCTGATGACGCTGTTCCGCTGTGTCCGCCACCTCGCGATTGCTGTTCGACCGGTGGTGCCGCAATCTGCCGACCTTTTGCTCGACCAGTTGGGAATTTCGGCCGGTGAGCGTGATTTTGCCGCGCTGGATGACAATGAATGGTTCGCGCGTCTTGTCGCCAGCGGGTTCGGGCTCGAACAGCCACAGGGCGTATTCCCGCGCCTAGAATTGCCTGAAGGCGAGCCCGCCTGATGCTGGTCGATAGCCACTGTCACCTTGAGTACAAAGGCCTGGCCGAGGATCAGGCCGGAGTGCTGGCGCGGGCGCGCAATGCCGGGGTTGGCCAGTTCCTCAATATCTCGACCCGCCAGAGCGAATGGGCACAGATCGTTGCCACAGCCGAGCGCGAAAGTGATGTCTGGGCCAGCGTCGGGATCCATCCGCACGAGGCAGACCAGCACGCCGATCTGGGGCGTGACGCGTTGCTTGCCGCGAGCGAGAACCCGCGGGTGATCGGCATCGGCGAAACCGGGCTCGACTATTATTACGACCATTCGGACCGCGCGACGCAGCGCGAATTATTCCGCATGCATATCACGGTCTCGCGCGAGACCGGACTGCCATTGATCATCCACACTCGCGACGCAGAAGCGGATACGCTGGAAATCCTCGAAGACGAGCTGGGGAAGGGTGCCTTCCCCGCGCTGATCCATTGTTTCACTGCCTCCGCCGCATTCGGCAATCGCGTGCTCGAAATGGGGCTCACCATCTCTCTTTCGGGCATTGTCACCTTCAAGAATGCCCGCGAGCTACATGAAATAGCGCGTGAAATTCCGCAAAACAGGCTTCTTGTGGAAACTGACAGCCCATTCCTGGCGCCAGTGCCGCATCGCGGCAAGCCGTGTGAACCGGCCTTCGTTGCCAATACAGCTCAATTTCTGGCTGATCTGCGCGGCGAGGAATTCGAAGCTCTGGCCGACTATACGACCGCGAATTTCCGCAAGTTATTCAGCAAGGCGGCGTTTTGAAGCTGATTGTCCTCGGTTGTGGCACTTCTATGGGCGTACCGCGCGTCGGCAATGACTGGGGCGATTGCGATCCCGATGAACCGCGTAACCGACGCAGCCGGGTGTCCGTCGTGATCGAAAGCGCGGCAGGCAATCGCCTTCTGGTGGATACCTCTACCGACCTGCGCCAGCAATTGCTCGACAACAATATCAACCGGCTCGACGGTGTATTCTGGACGCATGACCATGCTGATCACTGCCACGGGATCGATGATTTGCGCGCGTTACGGTACGACCGGAGCGGGCCGATTTCGGGGTTTGCTGGTCAGGACACAGCATATCGGTTGAGGCAGCGCTTCGGCTATATATTTTCTGGGCAGCACGGTTATCCCACAATTGCTACGCTAGAAGTGCTCGATCGGCTTCGCATGCATGCTGGATTTGGGGTAAAGTGGTGTCAGATGCCGCATGGCCCCAGCGAGACAACCGGCTACCGCTTCGAAGCAGATGGAAAGAGCATCGCTTATGCCACTGATTACAGCGAAATAACTGACGAAATGGTCAAATTGTTTAGCGATGTGGATATTCTTGTGAGTGACTGTTTGAGGCGAGAGCCGCATCCAACTCATGCAAACTTGGCAATGGCTTTGGAAATGTTCAGGCTTTGCGGAGCACGGCGCCTGGTCTTGAGCCATTTGGATAAAACGATGGATTATGCGTCGCTTGAGGCTGAAACACCGGAAAATGTAATCGTGGGTTATGACGGTATGGAGTTGGACGC
>LOET01000092.1 GCA_001515985.1 Sphingomonadales bacterium BRH_c3
CGCCCGCCATCGGGAACGGGATAATCGCGCGCCGAATCGATGCTGCCCGCGATCTTGACCGGGCCGGTGGCCATGCTCGACCCCTGCCCGCTTCCTTCATCCCCGCTGCCCGTGCCTGTGCCCTCACCGCTGGCACCGGTGCCTTCGCCGCTGGTGGTGGCGCCCGAAGTTGCCGCGTCGCCGGTGGAGGATGCCTGCGGAAGAGCACGATCAGGCTTTGGCGTCACCCTGGGCGTGGGCGCGCTGACCGGATCGGGCACCGCCTCTTCCCCCGGATCGCCCGCCATCCCTTCATCGGGCACATCGGGCGGGTCATCCGGCGGCGCGGTAACAGTGACGGTGAACGCCTCAACCACGCCGCGCTCGATCGTGGCGGTGACTTGCGGAACCAGCGCTTTCGCTAGCCCGTAAAGCGCGAGCAAGTGCAGCAGCACAATCAGCGCGATCATGCCGGGGCGCAGCTTGCGGCGCTGCTTCAAGAACCCTTCGCCCGGACCAGCCATGACGCACCATTATCGCGCCTCACCCCGAATACAAACCGCCCAAATGCAAACGGCGGAGCCCGAAGGCCCCGCCGCTCTGTTCACATTCTATGATCTACGGGGATCAGAATTTGTAGCGTGCTCCTACCTGGATCTTCCAGGCAGAGCTTGAGATCCCGACAGACGTATCATCGTCCGGATTGAAGCCGGAAATGACGTAGCGCCCTGCGCTATCTACCGCGACATCGACGACATCGACCTGACTGTTCCTGAACTTCAGCCGGTTCCAGCTACTGTCGAGGAAGTTGAGGAAGTTGTCGAAATCCATGAACAGCTCGACCTTGTCTTCTACAACGTTCGTCAAGCTTCCGAGGAAAGGCAACTCCTGGCTGAAACGCAGGTCCATATCATACTGCCATGGGTTGCGGCAGGAATTGCGCGCAATCGAAGCCCCCGGTGTGAACTTGCAGTTTGTAGTCCCGACATAATCGATCAGTGCCTGTACTGCCGCTGGGTCAGAGGTTGGTGCGAGATTCGGATCGTTCACACCTGACGGCACATAGAGCAGTGCATTGTCGCTCCCAGACGCGCTGTCGTTGAAAACCCCGCCCCCATCAAAGGTCAGGCTGTAGGGCCTGCCCGAACTAGCACGGAAAAACACGCCCAGCCGCGTCGCAAAATCGCCGAAGAACTCTTCTTTGAAGCTGAGAGCTGCGGTGACGTTGTGGCGCGTTTCGAAATTCGAGGTCGATACCGCCGGATTTTGCCGGTCGAACGCAGCCGTGACATCAAATGACGAAGTCGCTGTCGAAGAGCCATTGTCACGATTGTTTTCCGAATCGGTATAGGCATAACCAAAGCGGAAGTTGACGCTGCCCCCATCGGTAAAGAGGCCATCGAACCGCTTCGACAGCAAGATCGAGGCGATATGGCTCTCATAATCAGGGCCATTAGTCAGCTGGATCTCGTCATCGCGGCCAATACGATTGAAGCAGGCAGCCGTGACATTCTGCCAAACCGGCGGTGTGCCGCCGGTGCCTGCCAGAGTGGCGTTACAGCCAGCAGCATCAGGATCGGTCGGATCAATCGCGGCATAGATTGGACGACCATCAACAGTAAAGCCATTGAGGCCGCGGCTAATATTAGGCGCTTGTGCCAGATCGACAAAGTTGATCGTGTCATTGAACCGCGAATAGATATAATCAAGGTTCAGACGCCAATCGCTGAAGAACCCGCCATCGGTCCCGAACGTGGATGAAAAACCCAGATTGGCACGCAGCACCGTGGGGACATCGAAATTGGGATCGGTCGATTGCGTATCGGCAAGTCCGGCCGCTGCCTGCGCCGATCCGCCCGCCACAACGCAGCTCGGGAAACCGGCGAATTGTCCGCCGGACAGAACGCTGGTCGGGAATTCGCCTGAAGCGCAGCTGAGCGAAGTGCCGAGTCCGGTCGAGAACCCATTGTTCGAGAACGCGTTGGAGAAATAGACTACCGGATCCCCACCCGAGAACATGCCGACGCCGCCTGTCAGACGCGAGTTGGAAAGGAAGCCATCATTGTCGAATTCATAAGTTGCCGAAAGTCGCGGCAGGATGACCGGATCAAGGCTGCCAAAACTGACGGAATTGGTGAAGCCATAGCGTTCAAGGAAATTCGGGTTCGCACGAGGTGCACCACCCGAATAGGTCTGAACGCGGATGCCGGCGGTCAAGCTGAGTTGATCGGTCGCCTGCCAATCATCCTGGGCGTAGAATGACCAGATCTTGCGGCTGAACAGCGCAGCGGCCTCATTGATGTCTCCGCTGGGGGTAGCGTTGATATCAGCGCCATAGCTCGATCCGTCGAAGATCTCCTCCGCATCGGGGAAGAATCCGGTCCCCTGGTTGACGATGCCCTGCTCGAAGGCATCGAGATTGGCGAAATAGAGTGTCCCCGTGGCATTGACCGCAAACAGATTGAAGACTTGAAGATCATTCAGCTCGGCACCGATCTTGAATTGGTGATCGCCGCCGTCAATGTTCATCTGGAACTTCGCCTGATTAACCCGTGTATCGAGCTGGTTGGCTGAGCGGAAGATGCCGGGGCCAGTGCTCAGAACGCCGAAATCATCATCGCTCGTTCCCAGAATTCCGTCATCGCCTGGTGTGGAAGTGCCAACCGCCAGCCTGACAATCGGGTTTTCGCTTTGCGCTTCACCGCCCCCGAACGGGCCCTGAATGTCTCCTACCTCAGAGCGGCTGAGGCGCACTTCCGTTGAAACCTTGTCTGACCATTCGGAATAAAGGCGTAGCGAGAAATAATCCGATTTTGTGCCTTCATCCTCGAACGAATTGAGGCCGGTCAAATTATCTGAACCGAAATCGGGCTCGATATTCGATTCTTCAAGCCGCTGATAAGTCGCCTCCAGCCTGTGATCGTCAGAAATATACGCATCGATCCGGCCAAAATAGCGTTTGCTGGACTCATCAAGAGTACGCGGGAAGCCGCCAACGTCCTGGCCATACACGTTTTGCGCGATCGACGCGAAACGATCGAACTGATCCTGCGTGATGCCGTCCACTTCGTTGACAAAACCGCCACCTGTTGGCCCTTCGTCATTGGCATCGCCGAGATCGACCTGTTCGTATCCGAGATAAAAGAACAGGCGGTCCTTGATGATCGGTCCGCCCAAGGTGGCGCCCCAGCGTTTCTCGCTCCCAGAAGAAAGCGGCTGCTCCACACCGTCGCCATCGATGATGCTGTTGGCCAGCAGCCCTGAATCGAAATAGGTGTAAAAAGCGCTGCCGTGAAACTCGTTCTCGCCTGATTTGGTCACCACATTGACAAGGCAACCGGTAAAGTCAGAGAATTCAACGTCGAAAGGCGCAAATTCGACCGATGTCGATCGGATCACATCGAAGGGCAACGGCAGCGAGTTGCGCGCCGCGAATGGCGTTCCGTTCAGGCCGAATACGTCAGCCTGTACGATACCGTCGACAGTGAAAGTGTTTGAACGGTCATTACCACCCAAACACGAAATACGATCAACCTCGTTCGAACGTTCGAGACTGACGCGCGGATCAAGCCGAATGATGTCGCGCACATCGCGGCTGATCGAGGGAAAGGCCTCCAGAGTTGCCGTATCGAATGCAACGCCAGGGCCAACCGCCAGCTGAACCGCATTGGCCCGAGCGCCGGTAACCACGATCACACTGTCGCTGGCACCCGTTTCGGTGGCGGTGAGCGCAAAATTGAAACTGGTATTGCCCGAAATGCTGATCGACAGGTCTTCGACCGTCTGGCCTTGATAGCCGGGAGCGGTAACAGTGATCGTATAAGGTCCGCCCGGGACCAGCGCGATGGCACGGAAATTTCCATCGTTACCGGTGCTCAGTGTGCGAGTCTGGCTGGTACGCGTATCGGTGACGGTTACAGTGGCATCGGCGATCGCAGCGCCGCTTTCATCCGTAACGCGCCCTTCAACCCCCGAGGTGATCTGCTGCGCCGCTGCGGGCGTGGCAATCGTGGCGGCGGCAGAAATGCTGACAACGCTCGCTGCCAGAAGATATTTCAATTTCATGGTTAGGCCCCTGATGTGAATGAGAACCGGAATCTAGCGCTCGGCTAAGAACTGGTTAAACGCGCTGCACTGCGGCAAAAAGTCAGTTGCATGACAAAATTGTGAAACACCTGGCCGCACTGGCAGCGCGCAGGCCATCCACGCCCTCTTGACCGGCCTGAAAGCCGCAGAATCCCTAGCGCTTTGGTCAGTGTTGCCGGGGCGCAACAGAGTCAGAAAATCAGGGGTTTTTCGCCCTGCATCGCTGAATTCAGGCCAGATTGATCTCGCGCAGACGCTGCTGGAGGAATTCGTGGCTCGAAATCGGCTCGGGAATGTCCGATTCGCTGCCCGGTTCAATGCAGCTGTCGAGCGTTTCGATCACGTAATCGGGCCGGAAATGCAGGAAGAACGGCATGGAGAAACGCGCGCGCCGGGCCGCGTCACCCTTGGGGTTGACCACACGGTGCGTGGTCGAGCGGAGTTTGCCGTTGGTCAGCCGGTCAAGCATGTCGCCGACATTGATCACCAGAGCACCTTCGGGAACGTCGACCGATTTCCACTCGCCTTGCCTGGTCAGCAATTCAAGCCCGGCCTCTTCGGCGCCGAGCAGCAGGGTGATGGTATTGATGTCGCCATGCGCGGCGGCGCGGATTGCCCCTTCGGGCGCATCCTCGCTGAGCGGCGGATAATGCAGCAGCCGCATCACCGAATTGCCGTCTTCCACTGTGGGCGCAAAATATTCGCGGTCGAGCCCCAGATGCAGCGCAATCGCTTCGAGCACACGCCCGCCGGCCTTCTCGAACGCGGCATAGAGCTCGGTGAACGTCTCGCGAAAGCCCTCGACCTCATCCGGCCAGACATTGGGTGCCATATATTCCGCCAGCGGATGCCCCTCTGGAAGCGAGCGCCCGACGTGCCAGAACTCTTTCAGGTCCTGAACCTCGGCATCCTTGGCCTTTTCCGTACCGAACGGGGTATAGCCGCGCGCACCGCCGCCGCCGGGAATGTGATAGCCGCGCTTCACCCCTTCCGGCATGGCAAAGAATTCCTTCGACCTGGCTTCGGCCCGGTCGATCAATTCCTGCGGGATGCCGTGGTCACGAATGACGGCAAAGCCGAATTCGGCAAAGCTTCGGCCCAGTTCATCGGCGATGTTCTCGAGCGGTTGATCGAGTGAAACGGATGCGATTTCAGTCATGACACCATCTTAATAAGGCAGGAACAGGCTGGCCAGCGCCGCGCTCATGAGGTTGGCGAGGCTGCCGGCAGCAAGCGCTCTGATACCGAGCCGCGCTATCACCGGTCTTTGATTTGGCGCAAGCCCCCCCGTCACCGCCATCTGGATCGCGATCGAGGAGAAATTGGCGAAGCCGCACAGCGCGAAAGTGATAATCGCGCGGCTGCGTTCGGTCAGCCCCTCGAGCTGGCCCAGCTCGATGAAGGCGACGAATTCGTTGAGCACGATCTTGGTCCCGAACAGCCCGCCGGCGAGCTGCGCCTGCTGCCAGTCGGCGATGCCGATCAGATACATTACCGGGGCGAAGACCCAGCCGAGGATCCGCTGGAAGGTCAATTCGGGGTAGCCGACCCAACCGCCTAACCCACCGAGGATACCATTGGCCAGCGCCACCAGCGCCACGAACACCATCACCATCGCGCCCACGGCGACCGCCAGCTTGACCCCGGTCTGGGTGCCCTGCGCCGCCGCCTCGATCAGGTTGGCCGGGCGATGCCCTTCCTCGAACGTCTCGGCGACCTCGACTTCGTGGGTGCTGGACCCTTCGGTGATCGCGGCCGGTCCTTCGGCGCTGATCCGCGCATCAGGCAGCACGATCCGCCCCTCGGGCGCTGGCTCGCCTTCGTCGTCGGGCATGATGATCTTGGCCATCAGGATACCGCCGGGCGCCGACATGAAGGCGGCGGCGAGCAGGAAGGGCACCGCGTCCTCGCCGATAAAGCTGGCATAGGCCGCCAGGATCGTGCCGGCGACCCCAGCCATGCCGACGGTCATCAGGGTAAACAGGCGGCTGGGTGAGAGCGCAGCGAGATAGGGCCGCACCACCAGCGGGCTTTCGGACTGGCCGACGAAGATATTGGCCGCCGCGCCAAGTGCCTCGACCTTGCTGATCCCGGTGATCCAGCCGATCGCCCCGCCGACCCAGCGCACCAGCCGCTGCATCACGCCCCAGTGGTAAAGGATTGAGACGATCGCCGCGAAGAACACGATCACCGGCAGCGCCGCGATGACGAAAGTGTTGACGAAGGGGTTGGCGTCCATCGGTCCGAACACCGCGGAAATGCCGACCTTGGAATAGTCCAGCAGGGCAATCACCCCGTTGGACAGCCCCTGGATCGCATTGACGCCCCAGGGCGTGCGCAGCACGAGCAGCGCCATCAGCATTTGCAGCGCGAAGGCGGCCCCGACAATCCGAAGCTTGATCCTTCTTTTCCCGTTCGACAGCACAAAGGCGATAGCCAGGATCGCGGCGATCCCGGCAAGACTTACAACAAACTGCGGCATCTGCGCCCCTTTGCGGCCCGACAAGTTGCGGATGAAATCAAACGCTGTCTTGCGCGCGCGCCGCCATTAGTCAATTTTCGCAAGGTGCGAGCGCAAGCTCCGTGCACAGATCATTTCTGCCAGAAGGGCTATTTCCAGCATGAGCGAACACGATACTCCGCAAGCTGCCGCCGCTGCTGCCATGCCGCGTGGCCTGTTCGTGTACATGCTTCTCTATGGCGGGATGACGGTGCTGGCGGGCGTGTTGGCTTATAAGCAGGTGCAATTGCCGCCCAGCGATCTTGCGGTGGAAGCGGGCATTTTTGCCTTTCTGACGCTGGTGGTGATTTCGAGCACGGTGGCCCAGCTTTATGGTCAGAAGATTGCCAACCGGATCGTGTGGTGGGGCTTCGTGCCGCTGGGCGTATCGGCGCTGCTGATGCAATTGGTGCTGGCTCTTCCGCCATCGACCGAGATGGTCGCGTTCCGCCCAGACGACCTTGCCGCTTTCGAACAGGTGCACCGATCGACCTGGCGCGTATGGCTGGCCGGGCCCGCCGCCTATCTCACCTCACTGCTGCTCAATGTATGGATATTCTCGAAACTGCGCGGCAGCGGTGAGAATTCCACCTTTGGCCTGATGGCGCGCGGCGCGGTCGCTTCTGCATTAAGTCAGGCGGTCGATTCGGTGATTTTCATCACGCTGGCCTTCTATGGCGAATTCGACATCACCAATCTGATGATCGGCCAGGTGCTGGCCAAGGTCGCGCTCAGCTTCGTGCTGGTGCCGTTCCTGATCACGGGCGGGGTGGCGTTGGCGCGCAGGCTCGACGCTTCGGCCCGGTAGGCCGGGGCGCACGCTTGTGCGCCGCCGCAGAACGATCAATCAAGTGCGAAGGTGGTGAGCCCTGCTGGGCTCGAACCAGCGACCTACTGATTAAAAGTCAGTTGCTCTACCGACTGAGCTAAGGGCCCACCTGACATGCCCGCGCTGATCTCAAGCGCGGCACAGAGCGCGTCACCTAGGGACAGGTCGCGGCTTGGTCAAGCGTGCATAAAGCTGCGCAATCGACAATCCTGTCACCGGATCGCGCCAACCCGGCGCGATGGCCTTTGCCGGGCGCAGCACGAAGTCTCGCTGGCGGAATTGCGGATGCGGAATGGCGAGCCCCCGCCCGGCCCAGATCCCGCCATCCCACAGCACAATGTCAAGATCGAGCACCCGCGCCGCCCACCGCTGCCCGCGCCGCCTGCCGAACGCCTGCTCAATCCCCTTGAACAGTGCCAGCAAAGCTGCCGGATCACGGTGCGTCTCGATTACCGCCGCGGCATTGGCAAAGCGCCGCTGCGACGGCCCCATCGGAAAGCTATCGCTGATGGGCGAGGCAGCGTGGAACAGCAGGCCAACATCTTCGAGCACTTCGATTGCGGCCCGCAAGACTTCACGCGGCGGCCCGTCTGCCGGATGCCGGATATTCGAGCCCAGCGCGATCAGATAAACATGCGATGCAGCGGCCATCATGCCGTGCGTCCTAGCGCGGGCGGGCGTGCTTGCAAGCGCAGTCGACTTTGCCGCTCGCAAAAGCTAGGCAAGCGGATTGTGACAAGGGGGAACCGGAATCATGCGTTGCTTTAAACTTCTCGGGACTGTGGCCGCATTTGCTGCGGCAGCCGCATCGCTGCCAGCCGGTGCATATGACGAACACAGCCGCGAGCTGACGAGCGATCAACAGGTCGCGCTCGACATTTACAGGGATATTGTCAGCTTCCGAACGGCGCGGGGCCACGGCCAGGTACCGGCCATGGTCAGCTATCTGGTCGAGCGGTTGAAAGCTGGCGGTTTCGCCGATGAAGATATCATGGTCACCGATTATGACAGCGAAGGCGAACCGACCCAGGGGCTGATGGTGCGTTATCGAGGCGATGGCGCTTCGGGCGAAAAGCCGATCGTGTTGCTTGCCCATATGGACGTGGTGGACGCGCTGCCGGAAGACTGGGAACGCGCTCCGTTCACGCTGACATCCGAAGAGGGTTATTTCTTCGGACGCGGGACAATGGACAACAAATATGGCGTGATGAATCTGACACAGACTTTCCTGCGGCTGAAGCGTGAAGGCTGGGCACCCGGGCGTGATCTGTATCTGGTATTCTCGGGCGATGAGGAAACGGGAATGATTTCCACCCGCGCACAGGCGCGCTGGGTGGCCGAAAACGTCGATCCGGCGTTCGTCCTGAACAGCGATGCAGGCGGGTTGGCGTTGAGCAATGATTATGCCCCGCTCGCGATGCGGGTGCAGGCCGCTGAAAAGACCTTTGCCACCTTCGAGCTTACCATCACCAACCCGGGCGGCCATTCATCCCGCCCGCGCAAGGACAATGCGATCTACGAGTTGGCAGAAGCACTTGGCCGAATTGCACAATACCAGTTCCCGGTCCGCGCCACGCCGCTAACGCGATCATATCTTGGCGCCTTGGGGCAACAGGCGCCCGGAGAGCTGGGGCAGGCAATGCGCACATTCGCCGCCAATCCGGACAGCCCACAAGCGATTGCGGTGCTGCAAGCCGATCCCGAGACGGTCGGCACGCTGGGAACTACCTGTGTGGCGACCATGCTGCGCGCCGGACACGCCGAAAACGCTCTGCCACAAAGCGCTACTGCCACAGTCAATTGCCGCATTTTTCCCGGTGTCGGCGCAGCGGCCACCGAAGCCACGCTGCGCGAAGCGGCCGGCAATGACAATATCTCCTTCAAACTCATCACGGATGTTACGGAGAGCCCGGAGTCAGGCTTGCGGGAGGACGTGAAGGCAGCGCTGGCCAAGAGCCTGAAAGCACGCTGGGACGCAGAAATCCCGATCATTCCCTATATGGAATCGGGCGGTACGGACGGCATGCATTACCGCACGCTCGGCTATGATACGGTCGCGATCAGCGGCGCAGGCTCCCGCCCGCAAGACATGTTTGCCCATGGGCTCAACGAAAGGCTCCACGCCGATACCTTCTTCCGCGGGCTCGATCACTGGTACATCATGCTGAAGGAACTCGCCGGCGGCTGAGCCCAGGGTCAGGACCCTATAGCGGTTGTCGCATTGCTTTTTGCAGAAAACCGGTGCCCACTTTTCTGCGCAATGCTCCCGCCGGATCAGATATCCTCAGTGATCCGCCCGTAAAGTTGCGGCCGGCGATCGCGGAAGAAGCCCATGCCCGCGCGATGCGTGGCGGCCTGGTCAAGATCGAGCGTAGTCACCAGCACTCCCGATTCCTCCTTGCCGAATTCGCACACCAGGTCGCCCCATTCATTGGTGATGAAGCTGTGGCCATAAAAGGCCTGCCCCTGCTCCACCCCGATGCGGTTCGATGCCACCACCGGCATGCAGTTCGACACCGAATGCCCCTGCATCGCGCGGCGCCACATGCGGCTGGTGTCAAGATCGGCGTCATAGGGCTCCGAACCGATCGCGGTGGGATAAAATAGCACTTCGGCGCCCTTCAATGCCATCACCCGCGCGCATTCGGGATACCACTGGTCCCAGCATACCCCCACGCCGATACGAGCGGGGCCGCAGGAGGTTGCCACGTCCCACACCTTGAACCCGTCATTCCCGGGGCGGAAGTAGAACTTCTCCTCATAGCCCGGGCCATCAGGAATGTGGCTTTTGCGATAGGTGCCCATGATCTCGCCATCAGGCCCAATCATCGCCAGAGTATTGTAGTAATGATGCCCGTCGCGCTCGAAAAAGCTGGTCGGGATCGTGACTTTGAGCTGGGCGGCGAGCTTGCGCATGGCGATGACCGAAGGATGCTCAATGGTCGGGCGGGCCAGCGCGAACTGCGCCTCGTCTTCGGTTTTGCAGAAATAGGGGCCGGAAAACAGCTCGGGCGGGAGCACGATGTCCGCACCGCGCGCGGCAGCCTGTTCAACCAGCGCGGTGACCGCAGCGATGTTTTCGTGCTCGTCTTCGCTGCCAAGGGCGAGCTGGAGGGCGGCGACAGTGATTTCTCTCATGCGCCGCCCTTTAGCTTTACGGTCGCTTCTTGAACAGCAGCGTCATGCGATCGCTCTCGCCCAGGTCCTTGAGCTCCTCGCGCTTGGTGCGCCAGACCGGCGGCATTTCCCACACGCCCAGTGGGTGATCGGCGCTATCCTGCGGATTGGCGTTGACCTCGCTCTTGCCAACGAGCTCAAAGCCATTGACCTGCATGAAGGCGATCACATCGGCTTCGCGCAGATAGCCCTTCGAGCCGTCGACATAGGACCATGGCGCATCCGCTTTCGCACGATGCTGGACGATGCCGATCATGCCGTCATCCTTGAGCAGTTCGCGCATGGACTTGATCTCGCTGTCGGCGGTGCTCGAGCGCAACATGTTGTGCAGCATGCGAATCACGAGGATCCGGTCGAAAGTGCCACGCTGCTCGTCGGGAATGGTTTCGAGCGCCATGCCGCCAAACTTCTCCGCCGGCAGCCCGGTAAATCCGGCCACTTCAGCGGGAAAGGCCGCAGCCGCATCGCGCACGCGCTGCTGGCGAACGGGATCCGAAGTTGCGGTCAGCGGATTGGCGTAGATGCCGACCAACTGGCCCTCGCCGCCCAGATAATGGCCCAGCAGGCGCGAATACCACCCGCCGCCGGGGGCGTATTCGCCCACCTTCATGTGTGGGCCAACATGGAAGAAGGCCAGCGTTTCGCCGGGATGGCGATGCTGGTCGCGCGCGCGATCCTGCGCGCGGGTCGGGTGGTTGATCGCGCCCGACAGGGCTTCGCCGTGATGCTTCATGAAAGTGGCTTCGTCGTGCTGCCCATGATGTTGCTGCTCTCCGGATCTGTGGTGATCGGCATTGGCTGTTGCCGCCAGTGCCAGCGCAGGCAGCGCAGAGGCCAGGATCAGCTTTTTCATTGGTCCAGTTCCTTTCCCGAATAATTTCGTAGCTGCTGATAGATAGACAGCAAACGATGACAATAACGCAGTGGTTCCCTATCTTCCCAAGCGAAGGAGAATTCAATGAACGATGTGCAACGGGCAATCGTGGCTGGGGGGTGTTTCTGGTGCACTGAAGCGGTGTTCCGCGACGTGATTGGCGTGAGCGAGGTCGAAAGCGGCTATATCGGCGGCACCACCGCGCACCCGACCTACAAGCAAGTGTGCAGCGGCACGACCGGCCATGCCGAGGCGATCCGCGTCAGCTTCGATCCCGGCGTAATCTCGCTCGCAGAAATTCTCGACGTGTTCATGGGCACGCATAACCCGACGCAGCTCAACCGCCAGGGCAACGATATCGGCACGCAATATCGCAGCGCGATCTTCCTGTCGGACGATCTCGACCGGGATGCAGCCGAAGCCGCCATCGCACGCTGGCATGCAGAGCATCCCGGCGAAACTGCCGTGACCACTATCGAAGGCCCCGCCGAATGGTATCCGGCCGAAGACTATCACCAGGAATATTGGGAGGGCGAAGGCCAGCGCAATCCATACTGCCTGGCAGTGATCCCGCCCAAGCTGCAGAAGCTGCGCAAGAGCTTTGCGGCGAAGGTCAAGGGCTAGCGCTCCGCTGCGGAGAGCCGCCAGGGTGGAAAACGTCGATCCGGCCCGGCATGGAACAGGCACAGCCGATTGCCCGATGGATCGCTGAAGCGCGCTTCGCGCCAATTCCAGCGCTCGTCGCGCGGCGGGCTGTCGAAAATGATGCCAGCGGCTTCAAGTTCCGCATGTTTTCCGTCGATATCATCAACTTCGAAATAGAGCAGCGTATCGCCGGGCGAATGCACGGCATCGTAGTGAAGCGAAAGCGTCGACGAGCCCGAGGGCAGCTCGAACCGCGCATAGCGCCCCTCTGTCAATACGATCAACTTGAGCCCGAGCTTGCGATAGAACGCCAGCGAGGCGTCAAAATCGCGCGCGCCGATCGTCACCTGATTGAGATCCATTGTCAGTCCTTTCCAATTCGCGTCAATTTTCCAGGACTGAACATATGCAAGCTCAAGCACACTTGAGGTCAAGCCCTTTTATGCAAATGCTTGTCGCAATCCGCTCGCTCTGCAATCGTGCCAGCCATGCCGCAGACACCCGACCGATCCTATACCCGTGGCAACACCGTCCAAGACGACGGCACAGTCGCCTTCGCCTGCTCGACCGATTGCGCTGAATGGCCTTGGCTCGAATTGCCGCCGCAACATCCGATCGTGATCCAGACGCAGAATTTCTGGACCAGTGTTGGCGCCTCTGCCGCACTGGGCACGCTTGAGGAAGGCAAATGGAGCGCATTGACCTGGACTGACTGGGAACTGGGCGATCGCAGCACGGGCCACGCCGCGCGCGGCACATTCGCCCGCACGCTGGTGGATGACAAGCTCGCCTTCGAAACGCGGTTGTTCGACGATGCAGAGCGGCTGATCGTTGCCATGCGCGGGCGCGGTGTAGTGTTCCGAAACCGCAATTTCGAGGCCTGGCGCGAGGGGGCAAAGCGGGAAGTCGTCCGCCGCTCACCGCCGGAGGGATTCGCCTATGCACCGCGCCGCTTGCTCGGCCTGTCCGAGCGCGAGCCGCCGCTTGTTTCACGCCTCGACGGGTCGCAAGCGAGCGCGCTGATTACCAAGGCGAACGGGCTGATGCCCGGCCACCCCTATTTCAGCGGATCGGGCGATCATGTAAATGCACCGCATCTGGCCGAGGTGGCCCGCCAGATTGCCAGCCTGTTATGCGACGGCGCAGCATTGCTGGTGACTGGCGGCGAGATGGACATGCACCGCTATGTCGAGCTTGATTGCCCCTTCGATATTCGTGTCACCGCGCACAGCGCGGGTTCGGCGGTGATGGAAGTGGCCCAGATGGATCGCCCATGCGCGCGGCTGACGCTGCGCTGGGAAGTGCTCAGCGCCTGATCCACCGCGCGATGAAGAAGCCATCCAGCCCGCCTTCACCGGCCAGCATTCCGGGATGCGTGCGTAGCCAGCCCTCGGGCGTGGGTGAAAGTCCCGTCGGCAGTTCTTCCGGTGTGATCGGCAGCGGCTCCAGCGCAACCTGCACGGCCTGATCCTCGCCCTCCTCGCGCTCGAGCGAGCACACTGCATAGACCAGCACGCCGCCGGGCTTGAGCCAAGCTGTGGCGCGTTCAAGCAGCGCCGCCTGCAGCTCGGTCATCTCCTCAATCTGCCGCGGGCCGATACGGTGCAGCACGTCCGGATGGCGGCGGCAGGTGCCGGTGGCGGTGCATGGCGCATCAAGCAGGATCGCGTCGAAATGGTGTTTCGACTCCCAGCTGAGCGCGTCGGCGCGGATGGGAGATGCCTTGAGGCCAGTGCGCTTGAGATTGTCCTTGAGCAGGTCAAGCCGGCGCTTGCTGAGATCGAGCGCGGTGACCTGCCAGCCAGCCGCCGCGAGCTGCATGGTCTTGCCGCCCGGCGCCGCGCACAGGTCAAGGGCATGCTTGCCATCCCCCGCGCCGAGCAGACGCGCGGGCAGGGACGCGGCCAGATC
>LOET01000093.1 GCA_001515985.1 Sphingomonadales bacterium BRH_c3
TTGCGATACCCCTCGACCCGCTTTTCATCCATCTTGATGTCGCGGCCCTGGCTTTCCATCGCCGCCATGAAGAAGCGCAGCGCATCGGCGCCATAATTGTCGATCAGGCCGAGCGGATCGACCACATTGCCCTTCGATTTGGACATTTTCTGCCCGTCTGGCGCGCGCACCAAACCGTGCAGATAGAGCCGCGGCCACGGGTTCTGCCCGGTCATCGCCTGCCCCATCATCATCATCCGCGCATCCCAGAAGAACAGGATGTCGAAGCCGGAGATGAGCAGGGAGTTGGGGTAGTGGCGGGACAATAAATCCTCCCCATTCTGGGGAGGATTGGGCCAGCCTAGCGTGGCGAAGGGCCACAGCGCCGATGAGAACCAGGTGTCGAGGACGTCGTCATCGCGGGTGAGGGTGACGCCTGCGCCTGCCTGCGCCTCTGCTTCTTCCTCACTCTCGGCGACGAAAACCGCCCCATCCGGCCCATACCACGCCGGAATGCGGTGGCCCCACCACAGCTGGCGCGAAACGCACCAGGGCTGGATGTTCTCCATCCAGTTGAAGAAGGTCTTCTCCCAGCTTTTGGGTACGATCTCGATTTCGCCCGACTTCACGGCTTCGATCGGCTTTTTCGCCAGTTTCTCGGCGTTGACATACCACTGATCGGTCAGCCACGGCTCGATCACCACCCCGCCGCGATCGCCGAATGGCGTGGCAATCGTGCGCGGTTCGGCATCGTGTTCCACACCATCCTTGTCGACATAGGAGATCTGGCAGCCTTCGGCCTTGAGCCGCTCGACCACGGCCTTGCGCGCGTCAAAACGGTCGAGCGACAGCAATTCGCCGGGGATCAGCCCATCAGATGTCTGGCACACGCGCGCCTCGGCATCGAGCATGTTGAGCATGTCCGCGGGCGCAATCCCGGCGCGCTTGCCCACCTCGAAATCGTTGAAATCATGCCCCGGGGTGATCTTGACGCAGCCCGAACCCAGCTCGGGATCGGCGTGCTCGTCAGCCACAATCGGAATGCGGCGCCCGGTGATCGGCAGCACCACATGCTTGCCCACTACCGATTTGTAGCGCGCATCGTCCGGATGCACCGCCACCGCCATATCCGCCAGCATGGTTTCGGGCCGCGTGGTGGCAACCACGAGGTGATCCGCGCCGTCTGCCGTGGTCACGCCGCCCGCCAGCGGGTACTTGAAGTGCCAGAAGTGCCCCTGCACATCATGCGTTTCCACCTCGAGGTCCGAAATCGCGGTTTTCAGTTTGGGGTCCCAGTTGACCAGCCGCTTGTCGCGATAGATCAGATCACGATTGTAGAGATCGACGAACACCTTGGTCACCGCGCGAGTGAAATGCGGGTCCATGGTGAATTGCTCGCGGCTCCAGTCCATCGAACAGCCCAGGCGGCGCAGCTGGCGGGTGATGGTGCCGCCGCTTTCTTCCTTCCACTCCCACACCTTGGCGATGAATTCCTCGCGCGTGTAATTGGTACGCTTGTCCTGGCGTTCTTCCAGCTGGCGTTCGACCACCATCTGCGTCGCGATGCCCGCATGGTCGGTGCCCACCACCCACAGCGCATCCTTGCCGCGCAGCCGCTCGTAACGGATCACCACGTCCTGCAGCGTATTGTCGAGCGCGTGGCCGATATGCAGGCTGCCCGTTACGTTTGGCGGCGGGTTGACGATGGTGAAGGGCTGCGCATCCGGGCGTGCAGGCCGGAACAGGCCGTTATCCTCCCAATGGGAATACCATTTCGCCTCAATCGCGGCGGGGTCGAAAGTCTTGGGCAGTTGCATAATCGTTCTTTGCTCGCTGACGCTCGTCGGCGGTGCCGGCCCACTCCCCCTCCCAGCCACCCGATATGATGCATGGAAGCTATCGGGTGGCTGGGAGGGGGAGTGGGCTGGAGCCGTTCAAATTTCAATATGCCCTTGCCAATGTTGCGCCTGCGAAGCAACGGCTGATACGCGGCATCGCAACTGCACGCTTGTTATGGCCCGATTTTCCTAGCATAGCTTGGCACCATGAGCGGCGGAGCCG
This sequence comes from Sphingomonadales bacterium BRH_c3, assembly GCA_001515985.1. Taxonomy (GTDB): domain Bacteria; phylum Pseudomonadota; class Alphaproteobacteria; order Sphingomonadales; family Sphingomonadaceae; genus Erythrobacter. The sequence continues at coordinate 2,041 of LOET01000093.1, forward strand.
AATTTTCCATCGAGCAGGATGAAGGCGGCAAGGCGAGGCTGGTCCTCTCCGGGCCCTATCTCGTCTCGACAGTCGGCGCGATTGACCAGGATCTGCACGCAATCGAAGGTGAGTTCGGCACTATTGACCTGTCGGCGGTGTCGGAGATCGATACAGTCGGTGCCTGGGTGGCGTGCCGGTTGGCGGCACGGCACGGGGCGAAAATCACCGGCGAGAGCGGGCGTGCCAAGCGCCTGCTGGCCGCAGTCGAAACCGCGCGCAGCGACGCTGACCTCACTCCGCCACGCGTGCCACTGTGGGAATTGATCCCGGAATTGACCGGAGATCTTGTGAGCAAGGGCGGCCAAGGCGTGGTCAATGTGATCGGCTTTCTCGGCCAGGTTCTGATCGCCTGCGGCAGCCTGCTGATCCATCCGCGGCGATTCCGCGTCAAGGCGCTGGTGCGCCAGATGGAACTGGTGGGCGTTTCCTCGCTCCCGATCATCGGGTTGATGAGCTTTCTGATCGGCATCGTAATTGCGCAGCAAGGCTCTGTGCAGCTCCAGCAATTCGGCGCCGAGGCGCTCACCGTGAACCTTGTCGGGCGGATTACACTGCGCGAGCTTGGTGTGCTGATGACGGCGATCATGGTCGCGGGCCGGTCAGGCTCGGCCTTCGCCGCGCAAATCGGAACGATGAAGCTTACCGAAGAGGTCGATGCGATGCGCACGATCGGCATTTCCCCGGTCGAGGCGCTGGTGATCCCGCGCATCCTTGCCGCGATCATCATGATGCCGCTGCTGGGTTTCTACAGTTCGGTGGTGGCGATCATCGGCGGTGCGGTGGTGGGCGAACTGATGCTGGGGATACCGTTCTGGACCTTCCTTATCAGGATCGAGGAAGTGGTGCCGACCTATGATTTGTGGGTCGGGCTGATCAAGGCGCTGCCCTTCGGGCTGATCATCGCGCTGGCGGGCTGCTATCACGGCATGCAGGTGCGCGGAAATTCGGAAGAGGTCGGCCTCAGGACGACCATGGCGGTAGTCTCGGCAATCTTCACGGTGATCGTGCTCGACGCCTTCTTCGCGGTGTTCTTCACCGAGATCGGGTGGGGATGAACATGCCGGAACAGAACGCGCCGGACGCACACAAGCGCTTTCGCGGCGAACACCCGATCGTGGTCGAAGGGCTGAAGACAGCCTTTGGCGAGCATGTGGTGCATGACAACCTCTCGCTCACGGTCAATCGGGGCGAGATCCTGGGCGTGGTGGGCGGATCGGGATCCGGCAAATCGGTGCTCATGCGCGCGATTATCGGGCTGCAGGCCGCCGCAGAGGGCGAGATTGAGGTGTTTGGCCGTTCGATCGTCAATGCCGAGCCTGACACCTATCTTGGCGTGCGCAGCCGCTGGGGCGTGCTGTTCCAGGGCGGGGCGCTGTTCTCCACCCTGACCGTGGGTGAGAATGTCGAAGTTCCCTTGAAGCAGTTTTATCCCGATATCGAGGATGAGCTGCGCCACGATATCGCGCGCTACAAGGTCATGCTTTCCGGCCTGCCCGAAGATGCGGTGAGCAAGTTTCCGGCGGAACTTTCAGGCGGGATGAAGAAGCGCGCCGGGCTGGCGCGCGCGCTGGCGCTTGATCCTGAACTGTTGTTTCTTGACGAGCCGACTGCGGGGCTTGACCCGATCGGTGCTGCCAAATTTGATCGGTTGACCAAGGAATTGCAGGAAACGCTGGGCCTCACCGTGTTCCTGATCACGCATGATCTCGATACGCTTTACGAGATCTGCGACCGGGTGGCGGTGATCGCTGACAAGCGGATCATCGCGGTTGGCACGATCCCCGAACTGATCGAAAGCAAGCATCCCTGGATTGACGAATATTTCAACGGGCCACGTGGGCGGGCCGCGCGTGCCAGCAAGCAGCGCGCCGATGGTGCAGCTTAAGCCGATGGACATTTGCGAGACGGGAAGGCCATAAGGGAAGCGTATGGAAACACGGGCCAATCATATCTGGGTCGGCGCAGTCACGCTGCTGCTGCTGGCGGCGCTGGCTGCCTTCATCGTGTGGATCGCGCGGCTGGGCGAAGGGGCGAGCAACGAGTACGATATCCTGTTCCAGCAATCGGTCTCCGGCCTTGCCAAGGGTTCGCAAGTATCCTTCGCCGGTGTGCCGGTAGGGCAGGTGAGCGAAATCGCCTTGTGGCGCAGGGATCCGCAGTACGTTCGCGTGCGGATCAAGGTGAAGGATGATGTACCGGTGCTGGTGGGCATAACCGCCACCATCCAGGCCAGCTTCACCGGGGTTTCCACCGTCATGCTTGATGGCGCGCGCAAGAACGCGCCGCCCATCACCTGCGAGACTACCGCTTGCCCGGAAGGTGTTCCGCTGATTCCGCCCGCGCGCGGCGGTTTCAACGAAATTCTAGCCAATGCGCCCCTGCTGCTCGAACGGCTGGCGACCTTGACCGAGCGCCTGAACCAGGTCCTTTCCGACGAGAATCAGGCCGAGATTGCCGCGATTTTGCGCAATACCAATGCGATGACCAAGAGCTTTGCCGACACTGCGCCGCAAGTGAATGCGACGCTGGGCGAGCTGCAGGTCACGCTGACCGAGGCCGCCGAAGCGCTCGATTCCTTCGAGAAGGTGATGGATTCGACCGACCGGGTGATCAATAGTGAGGGGCAATCGCTCGCCAAGGAACTGCGCGGCACGCTCGAATCGCTCAATGTCGCCTCTGCCTCGCTGGCAAGAACGCTGGATGCGGCAGAGCCGGCCGCGCAGCAATTGTCGCAAACCACGATTCCGGCCGCAGAGGCTGCCATGCGCGATCTTGAGGCGACCAGCCGGGCGCTGCGCAAGGTTACCGAAAAGCTCGAAAGCCAGGGCGTAGGGTCTCTGCTGAAGGGCGAGACGCTACCGGATTACAAGCCATGAGGAATGCCATGACAAAAGCGCGTGCGATGCCTGTCTGCGCCAACCGATCCGCTGTGTGGCTGCGTGCAGGGTTTGCGGCATCGCTGCTCGCCCTGGGCGGCTGTGTCAGCCTGGGCGGGGCGGAACCGCCCGCCACTCTGCTTACGCTTACGTCTGAGCTGTCGGCGCCTGCGGGGAGTTCGCTGGATGTGGCGCGCGGTGATACGATCGCGCTTCATGAGCCAACCGTTCCTGCCGAGATCGATGTGCTGCGCGTGCCGGTGCAGATCAGCGATTCGAGTCTCGCCTATCTCACGAATGCGGTGTGGGTCGAGCGTCCCGCGCAGTTGTTCCGCAGCCTTCTGGCCGAAACGATCCGGGTGCGCAGCGAAAAGGTGGTGCTGCCCGGCGGCGATCCGGCGGCGCGGGGAGGCGTGCAGCTGCGCGGCCATCTCGACACTTTCGGCTATGATTCATCGCGCTCGGCTGTGGTGGTGCGCTTTGATGCGACCCTGCTGGGTGCCGACGGCAGCGTTCGCCAGCAGCGTTTCGAAGCGGTGGAGGAAGGTATCCTTGCCGAAGCCGGGCCGGTTGGCGCTGCGCTCAATCGCGCCGCCAACGACGTTGCCCGCCAGGTGGCCGACTGGGTCAGCTGAACCAGGTCAGGCGCGCGCCAGGCGCGCAAATTCCGCCGCGGCGAGGAACGCTTCCTGCCGTTGGGCACGGCGCTCTTCAGCTTCGTGATCGCGCCCCCACAGATCGGCCTGCCACTCTTCCTCAAGGCTGGCTGCGCGCCACAGGCTGGCCGGATCGGCCCCGTCCTCCAGCGCCAGCAGCGCGATGCACAGCGATGCGGAGAGCGAGGCCATGGTCTGAAGCGCGGCCAGTGTGAAATGGTCATGGCTGGCCAGCCGTTGGCGCAGCCGCGCCAGCGTTTGGCCTGGCTGTGTGCGGTGAATGATCCCGCTGACGCGCGTAAAGCTGATCCCTTCGCGGGCTTCGATGGCCGCGAGCAGCGGTTCCCATACTTCCTGCTGGCGGACAAACAGCGGCTCGTCAGGGTCGGCGCGATAGCACAGCGTATCGCTCTCGGCGAAGCGGATCAGCGTGGCGATGGCCGCCGCTGGATCGGGCTGCACCAGGTCGATCGCGAAATCGGCCATGTCCCGCATCACGAAGCGTGCGGGATCGATTTCCTTGCCCTGTTCGGCCCATTCGCGCGCCAGCGCCTCGGCCAGCGCGCGCGTGGGCACGACTTGTGGGCTGCCCATTATGGTCTTGATGCCGCGACCGTCCAGCCGGACCTGCCAGCCGTGATCGATATCGCCAACATCCACCGTGTCGTAAAAGCGCTTCATCGATCTCCACTGCGCCAGTTCTTGGCGAGCATCGGAGGCAGGAAGAAGAATTCGGCCATGCCGATGATCGCCAGCACCCATCCGACCGGCGCGGGCAGGGCGATTGTTCCGCTCGCAATGGCAATCCCCAACAGCACCAGCGCCAGCCCGCCCAGCCGCGCGAGGTTGAGCAGCATGAAGCGCCGCTTCGCCTGCGTTTCATCCGCCTCGTTCACAAAAGCGCCTCCAGATCCGCCGGGCGCTCGGCGATATTCTCTGCCCCAGCCTCGCGCAATTCCTCTGGCGTGTGATAGCCCCAGGCCACGCCCAGCGCCCGCACGCCGGCATCGCGCGCCATTACAATGTCGAAACTGGTATCGCCGATCATCACCGCCGCTTCGGGCACCACGCCAGCCTCAAGCAAGGCAGCGTCGAGCATATCGGTATGCGGCTTGGAAGGGTGCCGGTCCGATGTCTGGAGCGATGAGAACAGGCCGGTGAGCCCGTGCTGCGCAAGGCAGGCCTGGAGCCCGCGTTCGCTCTTGCCGGTGGCCACGGCCAGCATCCAGCCCGAATCGGCCAGGCGGTGCAGCAGTTCGCGGATCCCGTCATACAGCGGCTCGTGGATCATTCCCTCCTGCCGGCGTGCGAAGAAACCTTGCTTGTAGGCCTGCACCAGATGCGCATTGAGCGCGTCGTCCAGATCAGGGGCGAGCCTGCGGATCGCGACTGGCAGGCTGAGGCCGACCGACCGGCGCACTTCGTTGCGGTCGGGCGCGGGCAGGCCGGCTTCGATAAAGGCCTGCTCCATCGTGTCGCAGACATGCGCTTGCCCGTCGACCAGCGTGCCGTCGCAATCGAACACGGCGAGCTTCATTGCTGCACCTCGCGCATCATGGCGGCAAGTGCTTGGTTGCCGGTGGCGGCAAGCTGCGCGGCAATCCGTTCGCGTTCGGGGACGCTCTTCTTCTGCGAGAGCTTGAGTGTGGGGCGCCATTGCTCGATGGCGAGCTCGAAGCCGACGATCGCGGTGGCAAGCTTGTCCCACAACGGCTGAGTGGTTTCATCGGCGGACCACTGGTCGCCGCCGAGCCGGGTCTCATGTTCGGTGATCGAGCGGTAGAGCAGCTCTTCCAGCTCTTCGTAGGCCAGCTGCCTGCTAGTGCCCTCCATCTCGATGGCGACGTAATCCCATGTCGGCACCGTGGCGCGGTCATCATACCAGCGCGGGCTGATGTAGCCGTCGGGCCCGTTGACCACCACCAGTGTTTTTGCTCCGTCAAGATGCCGGGCGAGGGCGTTGCCACGCGCGAGATGGAAGCGCAGCGTGCCGGATCCGGTCCGCAGCAACGGCGCATGGGCAACGCGCGGCCCGTCGGGAGTGGTCAGGAACACCATGCCGAAACCGATCCGGTCAACTAGCGCAGCGAGCCATTCCTTGTCGTCGCTTCGGAACAGTGGGTTCGGGTGCATCAGTGCTTACCCCTGGGCTTTGCGCCCTTGTCGCCCAGCTTTTTCCGTTGCGCGGCAGCCCCTCGTTCGCGGCGAGGGGAACGCTGCGCCTTGCGATATTGCTTGGCATGGGCGCGGGCGGCCTGCTTCTTCTCGGCGCGGGTCTTTTCAGTGATGTCCGCGCGCAGCGAGGCGGCATCGCTTAGCCGTTGATCGAAGCCGAGCTGTTCCATGCTTGCAGCGAAATGTTCAGGCAGATCGGCAGTAACGTCGAGCGTTCCCCCACCGGGCTCGCCGATCACCAGCCGCCGCGCGTGCAGGTGCATCTTGCGGCTGATGCTGCCGGTGAGGAAGGCCTCCTGCCCGCCGTATTTGCCATCGCCCACGATCGGATGGCCGATCGCCTCCAGATGCACGCGCAGCTGGTGGGTGCGCCCGGTCAGCGGTTCCAGCTCGACCCACGCAGCGCGCTTGCCCGCGGTGTCGACCACGCGGTAGCGGGTCTTGGCCGTTTGGCCATTTTCCTGGTCGACATGCATCTTCTCGCCGCCGGTGCCCGGCTGCTTGGCCAGCGGCGCATCGATCGTGCCTTCCTTCACATCGGGCACACCAACCACCAGCGCCCAGTAAATCTTGCGCGCGCTGCGGCCAGAAAATCGCTTGGAGAAACTCGCTGCACTGCCTGGCGTGCGCGCGATCAGCAGGACGCCGGATGTATCCTTGTCGAGCCGGTGGACGAGGCGGGGTCGGGGGGCATCCCCCTCAACGAAGGCATCGAGCAGCCCGTCGACATGTTTGTGGGTCTTGCTGCCGCCCTGGGTCGCAAGGCCCGGCGGCTTGTTGAGCACGATCGCGCTCTTCGTTTCCGCGATCACCATCGCCTTTGCCTCGGCGATCTCCTCGGGTGACAATTCGCGCTTTGGCCTGGGCTTGCGGCCGGTTTCCTCGCCGCCCGGCGGAACACGCAGCACCTGCCCGGCGCTGAGCCGGTCATCGGGCTTGACCCTTTTGCCATCGACGCGCAGCTGCCCGGTACGCGCCCATTTCGATACCGTGCCAAAGCCGATCTGCGGCAGATTGCGCTTGAACCAGCGATCAAGCCGCACGCCGTCGTCATCGGCCTCGACGGTAAACTGGCGGACTTCGGCCGAGGTGCCCTGCTCGCTCATCCCGCCACCCGCATCACGATAAGGCCGAGATACAGCCCGACGAGCCCAGCCAGCACCGAAACGCCGGCATAGGTGAGGGCGGTTGCAGACTGTCCGCGTTCGATGAGCAGCATCAGTTCGAGGCTGAAGGCGCTGAAAGTGGTGAACCCGCCCAGCAGGCCCACGCCCAGTAGCAGCCGCATCTGCTCGCTGCTCATCAAGCTGCCACTGGCATTGCCGTGCCGCGCCAGCCACCCGGCGAGCAGGCCCATTGTCATGCTGCCGATCACATTGGTTACCAGCGTAGCCCAGGGAAAGGCGGTGATGACGTTATGGCCGAACCAATAGGTCATCCCGCGCCCCAGTTGGTAGCGCAGCAGGGCACCGATTCCGCCGCCAATGGCAACGTTGAGGCTGGCGCTAAGTGGAGAGAGGCTTGCAGACATTGCGGCCCTCCTTAACGGGCCTTGCGCGCGCTGCATAGCGGGGCTTTTCTGCGCTGGGCATCCGGCAAAGCCTTGCCAAAAGCGAATGATTTGGCTAGTGCGCGCCTCGATAGAGCCGACCGCCGTGCGGATTCGGCAGTTTTTCGTTGAATTTCAAGTGGGGCAACCTGCGCGCATGCGGGCTCTGTTTCATTGCTGTGAGGTGTAGGAATTTATGCAAATCATCGTTCGCGATAACAATGTCGACCAGGCCCTGCGCGCGCTCAAGAAGAAGCTGCAGCGCGAGGGGGTGTATCGCGAAATGAAACTGCGCCGCCACTATGAAAAGCCAAGCGAAAAGCGCGCCCGTGAAAAGGCCGCTGCCGTGCGCCGTGCACGCAAGCTTGAGCGCAAGCGGATGGAGCGCGACGGCGTCAAGTAAGCCGCGTGTTCAAGCTTTCACGCTTGAACAGATACATGCGATAAGCCATCAGGGCGCGGAAACCGATTCCGCGCCCTTTTGCATTCCGGCGCACAGACAGGACCCTATCCATGAGCGAAGTCACCCGCGTTCCCATCCAGCCGATCGAAAAAGGCTCGCTCACCAAGCTGTGGCTGGGGGTGATCGTCGCCATCCTGCTCGGCGCGGGGATCGCGTGGTCTGCAGCCCCGGCGGGAATAACGCTGAAAGAACTGGCGGCTGGCACGGGGGAGAGCCCGGCCGATGGCGATGTTGCCTTCGTCAAATACAAGGGCATGCTGGATGACGGCACGGTATTTGACCAGGCCGATTCGTCTCCCTTCCCTCCGGGCGTATTCCCTGACGGCATTCCCATGCTGATCCAGCCGGGCCAGATGGTGGAAGGCTTTTACCAGGGGCTCAAGCAGATGGAAAAGGGCGGCAAGTATCGCCTGAATATCCCGGCCAAGCTCGCCTATGGCGATGCACCCCCGCCACAATCGGAAATCCCGCCGGGCGCCGACCTGACATTCGAAGTCGAACTGGTCGATTTCATGAGCCAGGAAGATGCCGAACGACGTTTCATGATCATGCAGCAGATGATGCAGGGTCCCGGTGCTGGAAATGGCGAGCCGGGTGCGGAAGGCCCGCCGCAACCCTGATCCGCCTGCAAGGTCGCTGAAGGAGAGATCAGCATGACCGCGCATAGCGATAGCGAGAACGACAGCACGCTGCATGATTGGCCGCAGCGGCCCTGGGTGCTGGCGGCGCTGCTGGGCCTGGCCGCGCTGCTGGTCTATTTCGCGAGTGACGGGGGCGAGCATGTGCCATGGCGCATGGCGCTGGCGGCGGCCCTGGTTTTCGGCCCGCTCGCCCTTGCTTTCACGCTTGCGGAAGATCGCTGGAAGGCGCCGTTGGTGTTTTCAGGCGGCGTGGCACTGGTGATGGCCGGGATCGCCTGGCGCGCGACTGCGGCTGGCGATAGCTATGCTGATGAAGAATTCTGGATCGCTGCGGGCATTCTGGCGGTGACGCTTTCCGTGCCCTTGTTCCAGGCCGGTTTTCACCGGCTGCGCTGGCAGACCTCTTACAAGGCGACCCATTTCCACGTCTGGACCGATGCGATCAGCGCCGCCGGCGCCTTGGCCTTTGTTGGCCTGGCCTGGGCCTTGCTGCTGCTGCTCAGCGAGTTGTTCCGGGTCATCAAGATCGATCTGCTGCGCGATCTGATCGACGAGGGCTGGTTCGGCTGGCTGTTTTCCGGCGCGGCAGTTGGCGCGGCGTTGGGCGTGCTGCGCAACCAGCTCAAGATCATCGGCACCTTGCAGAATGTGGTGCTGCTGGTGCTGTCAATCCTGGCGGTGCCGCTGGCGGCGGCGCTGGTGGTGTTCCTTGGCGCAGTCGCGCTCTCCGGGCTCGACGTGCTGTGGGAAGCGACCAAGAGCGCTACTCCCTTGCTGCTGGCGATTGCGGTGGGCTGCTTCGTGCTCACCAATGCAGTGGTGCGCGACGAGGACGAGCAGGCCAGCAATTCGCGCATCTTGCGCATTGCGGGCTTCGTGCTGGCGCTCGGCATATTGCCGCTGGCAGTGATGGCGGCAATTTCGATGGGCACACGCATTGGCCAGCACGGACTCAGCCCTGAACGGCTGTGGGCGCTTGTCGCGATTGCTGTCGCGGTAGCCTATGGCGTGGGTTATTTCGTCTCCGCCATTCGCGGGCGGCGAGAGGGCTGGCGCGATCTGCTGCGGCAGGCCAACCTGCATCTGGCAGTGCTGACCTGCGTGATCGCTTTCATCCTCGCGCTGCCGATCTTCAATTTCGGGGCGATTTCGGCCAGCAACCAGCTCGCGCGGCTCGAATCGGGCGACGTGAGTGCACAGGATTTCGATTATGCCGCGCTGCGCTGGGATTTTGGCGACGCCGGGCGAACGGCGCTGGCCAAGCTGGCCAAAAGCGAGAATGCGGAAATTGCCACGTTGGCCAAGGACGCACAAGTCCTTGAGAGCCGACCTTATGGTCGCATCACCACTAGCGAGCGCCGAGAGATATCCTTCAAGGCCGACCTATCTGAATTTGATGATACAACAGCGAACGCAATTCGCGCTTACTTACGTGATGAAGTCATCTTTTGCCGCGAAGGTTGCAGAGTTGTTTCGCTTGGCGACATCGAAAACGGTGAGCTGGTAGCGGTGATGACAAAGTCGGGATATGGAACCAACCCGCAATTGCTGCTTGTGAAGCCGGGTGCTGCCAAGGCGATTACCCAGCACGTGGTGAATGGCCGATTGATCCATGAGTATGAAGGTTTGCAGGGGGCACCCGACGCAGATGGAGAGATCGAACTGCGTCCTTTCACCGGCTATCAGGTCTTTGTCGGCGGAAAGCCTGCCAGCCAACCCTTCAAATAAGGCGCGCGCTACATCAACTCGCGCTTGAAGGGCGGTCCGCGCGCGGCTAACGCGCAAGCCATGTCCGTAGATAAAGCAATTGTGGCCAAGATTGCATCTTTGGCCCGCATCAAGATGGGTGACGAAGAGCTTGAGCGCATGGTGCCCGAGCTCAACGGCATTCTCACCTGGGTAGAGCAGCTCGGCGAGGTCGATGTGACCGGGGTTGAGCCGATGACCGCCGTGATCCCCAATCACCTGCGCCTGCGCGACGATGTGATCGATGCCGATCCGCTGACCGGCGGGGGCAAACGCGACGATGTGCTCGCCAATGCGCCCGCGCCGGAGCATGGCTTTTTCGGCGTGCCCAAGGTGATCGAGTGATGGTCCAGTATTCAATCGTCATCCCGGACAGCGGGACGAACTCGCTTCGGACCGCGCGTGATCCGGGAACCAAAATCAAAGGGAATATGGATTCCCGCCTTCGCGGGAATGACGAAGTATGAGTAGCGAGATTACCTCTCTTGGCGTCAAGGCCATTCGCGACGGGGTTGCCAAGGGCGATTTCACCGCACGCGAAGTGGCGGAAAGCTTCAACGCTGCTGTGGCCGAAGCTGCCGCGCTCAACGCTTTTATCGTCACCACGCCCGATCATGCACTGGCGGCGGCGGACAAGGCCGATGCCGCGCGCGCCGCAGGC
>LOET01000094.1 GCA_001515985.1 Sphingomonadales bacterium BRH_c3
CTGTGCCTCTGTGCCCCCCGCCAGCAGCGCCCTTGCCAGTATCTCCGGCCGGGTAATCAGGCTTCCTGCTGCTGCCAGCGACGCCTCCGAAAGCGCCTCGGTTACCGCGATCATCATGGCGGTATTTTCGCGCTCGCCTGCGCTGCCGCCATATCGCTCAGGGATCGACAGGCCGAACACACCCATCTCGCGCATCGGCCGCAGCAGGCTTTCGGGAACGGTCAGGTCCTTGCGGTGGATTTCCGCAGCCATCGGCGCGACCACATCGGCGGCAAAGCGGGAAAAGGCCTCGCTCGCCATGGTGGCCATTTCATCGAGATCGACGTGGCCCAGTTCGGCGTCGCTTTCGGCTACTTGGCGGCCAAGCCCCGCCAGCGCATCGGGCGTGGCATATGCCAGTCGCAATTCGGCCAGCGCATCGCTGGCGCGCAGTTCGAGCAGTTCCGAAGTATCGAGCCCCAGCCCCGCCTGTATTTCCTCCAGCCGCCCAAGCGCGGCGATGCTTGCTTCTGCCACGAAGGCCAGCGCCAGTCCGCGGTCGAGCGCGGGCATCGCTTTGAGCGCCGCAATGCAGGTTTGCGCTGCCAGCATATCGGCATGGGCAATTGCAATCTCGTAACAGGCGAGCTGATGCGCATCGGCGGCCCGGTCATCTATCCGGCCGTCTCGCGTGCAGGCCTGCGCAAGCGCGGCAACGGCACGGTCCAGTTCCCGATTGATCTGATCGAGTATCGCTGTTGGCACGGTTCCTCCTTGCCGGCCTTGCCCTGACGAATCGGATCAAGCCAAGCCCATGCAGCAATGCCCCGGTGGCGCATCGGGCACCACTCGCAAATTGCGCAAAAAGCGCCGGGACAGCGCAGTTTGATCTGTTTGGTGGAAAGTCTGAAGGTAAGCGAACAGGCGATGGCCTGTCCGGCATAGCCGTGAAATCAGATGGATCGCGCGGGTTAGATATCGTGGACTTTGACCTGGCCTTGGCCGTCCAGATCATTTGAGCTCGCGATCACTCGTTCGAGGCGTGCACGTGTTCGTGCCCGCTCGACGCTGAGCGCGCGGCCAGCCATGTCACGCCACGCAGCTTCCGAACGCAGGGCCATGCGGCGGACATTGTCCAGCGTGGCCTTGTCGGCATGTGTCGCGGCTTCTTCGGCACGGGCGATCAGAAAATCATAGGTCAGCGCCATTGGCTTGGCTCCGCAGGAGAAATGGCGATGGGGTAGGCCCCGGCTCCCTTGGTGAAGGCAGCCGGGGACTTCCACCTTAGTCAGCGCTGCTGAGATTCACTGCGCTGGCTTTGCCGTTGCGGCCTGTTTCGATTTCATAGTTCAGCCGCTGATCCTTGTTCAGCGTGGTCATTCCCGCAGCCTGAACGGCAGAAATGTGAACGAAGCTGTCAGCCGAGCCGTCATCGGGCTGGATGAATCCATAGCCCTTGTCTTCGTTAAAGAATTTTACGGTACCAGTAGTCATGTACGTTTCCTTTCAAGAAACGGAGTGTTTCAGCCGCGAAATTGCGGGCCGAAGTTATGCGTCTAGTCGTCAATTGAAAGGAACTCGTCGCCTCGCAGACGGGAGCCATTGCTGGCCCCTGCCCGTAACCAATTCGTCGATACCCGTCGTAATCCAACGAGAGCAATTTGCTTTGCCTTAGTCAGCTTGACCTGGAAGTTCAGGCATTGGCGGTTGCGGCGTTTTGTGGTGCACACAATACACTTGCTGCGGTAGCACCAGAATACTTCTGGAACGCGTAAATCCGCCCGGCAATGTCCGATGCCATGTCAAGATGCATCCGGCAATTTGCGTCATTGCAGGCTTTACCTGCAGAGATCAACGCTTTTCGATGGGCGGCACATTCCGGATTAAGGTCCAGATCAGTTCCCCGCCCTTGCAGAAACGCTGCGGCATGGCTGCTTGTCCGGTTCATTTTCAGTCGACCATCGCCGCGACCAGTCGCCGCAATTCGAGAGTCGGAAGGAATGATTGGCGCGCCAGATGGGCGGCCGGGTCTCTATTGGTCCCCGCGCCGAAGCCGGGGAAAGTCGTTCGGCGCGTAGTGGCGCCGGGATAATTGATATTCATCGTGTCCTTGTCGGCAACGCTTTGGTTGCCATTGTCTAAATCGTGTCAACGCCTGAACCCGCGCTTGCGGTTTGCACCGGGACCTTGCCCCGGCGTCCGCTCGCGGAATACGATCCGGCCTTTGGTCAGATCATAAGGCGTCATTTCAACGTGCACGCGGTCTCCAACGACCGAGCGGATCCGGTAACGGCGCATTTTTCCTGCCGTATAGGCGATGATGCGATGCTCATTGTCGAGTGTAACGCCAAAGCGTCCATCCGGCAGGACCTCGTCGATCTCGCCTTCCATTGCAATGAGTGCTTCTTTCGCCAAACCAAATCCTAGCGTGCAAAAAATCGATCTGCTTACGGGCGTATCCCGCAGCAGAGCCAGGCAGCATGAAAGGAAATGGGGAACCGCCGTAGCGGTGAACAAATTCCGTCGCAGGCGACGTAAGCAATTTGTATATAGCGCATTGTAAATAAATTTCAAGCCAAACACTCGATTGCTCTCGGTTCGGCCTTGAAGCTAGGCGGTGGAATTATTCCCGGCCCGCATCCTTCCTTGCGCACCAGACACTATTGCCCTTCATTCGATCATCTTTGATGGAAATCAATTACTGATCGAATAATTCCCGTATTCAAACAACATGAATCAACTGAACCCCTTGTCTGCGGCCCTGCTTGCTGCACTGCTCTTCCCCTCAGCCGCTCTGGCGGAAACCGATGGGAATGTCTCCGCCGTGCCCTATGCCGATATCCGGTACCGGCTGGAACTGGTTGACCAGGACGGGCTGCCTGAGGATGCGACAGCCTCGACGCTGCGCGTAAAGGCGGGCGTCAAGCTTGGCGAATGGCACGGCCTTAGCGCGCAGATTGAAGGTGAGGCCATCACCCGTATCGGACCAAGAGATTTCAATGATACCGTCAATGGCCGCACGGACTTTCCGATAGTGGCAGATCCCGCAGATATCCTGCTCAACCAGGCCTTTGTCCGTTGGCGTCCGCTTGATGCTGTCGAAGCGACCGGCGGGAGGCAAGCGATCAATCTTGACAACCAGCGCTGGATCGGATCGGTCGGCTGGCGCCAGAATGATCAAACGCTCGATGCCGCGCAGCTTTCGCTCAAACCGCACAAGGGGCTGTCGGTCGACTATCTTTACGCCTGGCGGGTGAACCGGGTTTTCGGCCCCGATTCGCCCCAGGGTATCTGGCGCAACACCGATATTCACGGCGTCCGAGCCGCCTATGATATCAAACCGATCGGCAAGCTATCGGCCTTTGGCTATTGGCTCGACATCCCGGCCAATCCGGGGGGCAGTTCCAAAACCTTCGGGGTAAGATTGGCCGGCACGCAGTCGATCAACCAAGATGCAAAGCTGCTCTACGTTGCCGAATATGCGCATCAGACCGACCATGCGGCCAATCCCGGCGAATTCGGGCTCGATTATCTTTCGCTGCAACCGGGCTTTTCCGTTTCCGGCTTGACGGTCAATGCCGGGCTGGAACGGCTCCAGGGCAATGGCAGCGCGGCTTTGCAAACGCCGCTGGCGACACTGCACGCCTTCAATGGCTGGAGCGACAAATTCCTTTCGACGCCGCCCAACGGACTGCGCGACCTCTATGCAGATGCGGCCTACAAATTCAGCGATAATTCGGCGCTGAAGGGGATGACGCTGCGAATTGCCTATCATGACTTCGCATCAACCCGGGCAGGCCTTGATTATGGCACGGAATGGAATGCACTGGTTGCCTTTGCGCTGACCAGGCGCATAACTCTGCTGGCAAAGTTTTCCAGCTATGATGCCCGGGATTTTGCGACAGATACGGAAAAGGCGTGGTTTCAGGTCGAGGCCATGTTCTAGCGTCAGGAGGAAGTGGTGGACCGCAATGACAATGTAGCAATCATCAGCAAGTTCATCGCGGCATGGTCGCGGCTGGATGCAGACGAACTGGTCAGCTTTTTTGCCGATGATGGTATCTATCACAACATGCCGATCGGTCCCGTTCAGGGCCGCGATGCGTTGCGCCAGTTCATTCGTGCCTTCCTTGCCGGTTGGACAGAGACCGAATGGGACATTCTCACCATTGCCGCGAGCGGGGATATTGTCTTCGCCGAACGGCTGGATCGCATCATCGCCAATGGCAAGGCGGTCAATCTACCTTGCTGCGGAGTGTTCGAGCTTGAGGGTGGCAAGATCAAGGTGTGGCGCGACTACTTCGATATGGCCACCTATCGCGCCGCACTGGAGGCATAGTATCTGTTTTCGGCAGCGCGCATGCTGAAAGCGAATATGGAGGCCGCACGATCGGCAACGGCCCCCATATTCCCGTCAAAACCGCATTTCACGCAAGCGCTATATGCCGCCTCATGTGGTGATCGATATCACCGAATTCCGAATTGAAGATCGTCAACCGCTTGAAATAGCCACCAATCGCCAGTTCATCGGTCATGCCCATGCCGCCGTGAATCTGGATCGCTTCCTGGCCGATGAAACGGGCGGCCTGGCCGATGCGGACCTTGGCTGACGAAACCGCACGCTTGCGCTCCTTTTCAGGGGCATCGAGCTTGAGCGTCGCGAGATAGGTCAGCGAAACCGATTGCTCATACTCCGTGAACATGTCGACCATGCGGTGTTGCAGCACCTGAAACGATCCGATCGGCACACCGAACTGCTTGCGCTGGCGCGAATATTCAACCGTCATCTGGTGCGCGACCTTCATCGCTCCGCAAGCCTCGGCGCAAAGCGCCGCAATCGCTTCATCCGCTACCCGCTCGATCAGGGGAAGGCCGCCCCCCTCTTCACCGATCAGCGCATCTGCCGGGACGCTTACATTTTCCAGGTAAACCTCTGACGCGCGGCGGCCATCAATGGTTGGATAATCGCGCGTAATCAGGCCATCGGCAGCCTTTTCGACCACGAACACAGACACGCCATTCCTGTCCCGCTGTTCGCCCGAAGTCCGGGCAGTCACGATCAAATGCGTTGCCCACGGCGCACCGACTACAACGGCCTTGTGGCCGTTCAGGACATAGCCGCTGCCATCCTTCTTCGCGGTGGTTTGAATATCCGCATAGTCATACCGGCCGCGCGGCTCGGCATAGGCGAAGGCATAGACGCGGCTGCCATCGACAATGCCGCCGATATGCTCCGCCTTCTGTGCTGCGGTGCCTGCGTGCTTGAGGAAGCCGCCCGCACACACAACCGTGGGCACAAACGGCTCAACCACCAGCCCCTTGCCGAATTCTTCCATGGCGATCATCGCCTCTATGGCGCCCCCGCCAAAGCCGCCATCCGCTTCGGAAAACGGCATTCCCAGCAGCCCCAGTTCGGCCAGCTGCGCCCAGATTTCCGGGCGCCAGCCCGGTTCGCCCTCAACCACGCGGCGGCGCGTTTCCCAGTCATACTGTTCGCGCACGAGCCGCGACAGGCCGTCGCGCACCATCGCTTGTTCTTCGGTGAAATTGAAATCCACAAATACTCTCCAGGATATCCGGTGGCCTTACAGGCCGAGGATCATTTTCGTGATGATGTTGCGCTGGATTTCATTCGATCCGCCATAAATCGAAGTTTTGCGCATGTTGAGATAGGTCGAGGCAGCGTGCCGTGCGTATTCCGGGCCAATCGGGTATTGGTTCGATCCGTTCTCGGCGATGTTGCCGTATTGCGGCGTGCCATAATTGCCGACCGCCTCAAGCGTAAGTTCGGTGAGCCGCTGCTGAATCTCGGTTCCCTTGATCTTGAGGATCGAGCTTTCAGGCCCCGGCCCCTTGCCGGCCTGTTCGCCAGCTAGGGTGCGCAGCTCGGTAATCTCAAGCGCCGCCAGATCGATTTCAAGCTGGCTGACCTTGCGGGCGAAATCGAAATCATCGATCAACGGCTTGCCATCGAGCAGTTCCATTCCGGCGATTTCGCGAAGCTTCTCGACGCCCCGCTTGGAGCGGGCAACCCCGGCAATTCCGCTACGCTCATGGGCCAGCAGGAACTTCGCATAGGTCCACCCCTTGTTCTCTTCACCGACCAGGTTCTCGACCGGAACACGCACATCGGTGAGCCAGGTTTCGTTGACCTCATGCCCGCCATCGATGAGCTTGATCGGGCGGACTTCAACACCCGGTGATTTCATGTCGATCAGGATGAAGCTGATCCCCTCCTGCGGTTTCGCGGCGCCCGGATCGGTGCGGCAGAGGAAGAACCCCCAATCGGCATATTGCGCAAGCGTGGTCCAGGTCTTCTGGCCGTTGATGATGTAATGGTCACCGTCGCGCACGGCGGTTGTCTTGAGAGAGGCCAGATCGGATCCCGCGCCCGGCTCACTGTATCCCTGGCACCACCACACCTCGCCGCTGCGGATGCCGGGGAGATGCTGATCCTTCTGGGCCTGGTTTCCGAAGGTGTAGATAACCGGGCCGACCATCGACACGCCAAACGGCAGCGGCATGAAGGAATTGATCCGGGCATTTTCTTCCGACCAGATATAGCGCTGAGTGGGGGTCCAGCCGGTTCCGCCATACTCTTTCGGCCAGGCCGGGACCGACCAGCCCTTTTTACCCAGGATCTTGTGCCACGCGACCATATCTTCCGGCGACATGTCTTCCCGCATGCCGAAATCGGCGAGGTGCGCAGGATAATTCTCGCTGATAAAGGCGCGAACCTCGTCGCGAAACGCCAGTTCTTCGGCGGTGAACTCCAGATTCATCAGAAATGTCTCCAAGGTGGATCTATGCTCTGAAGCCCTACTGCCATGAGCTGGCGCGTGCTGAAAGCTGAAAAAAGAGAGGCGAGTGCTGACAAGGGCGCACCAGATATCGGCTGCGAATGTTGGACCAAACCGGTTCCGCCACATGCGCATCGTCTGGTGACAGGTGTCGATATCGCGCTCGACAAGCAGATCTTCAACTTAGCGCAAACTGGGCGGGTATCGCACATGGAACATCACCGCCATGCGGATGGCCCTTGGCGATGAGTGGAAATATCGGGCCGGTTTCGTGGCTGCGCTTGCCCGGCGCGCCAGTCAACCGGCCCCTTTTCCTTCATCCTCTAGGCGTCAGCTCCTGAAATTGAGTGACGCCTTAGTATCTAGCCGCCAAAGTCGAACTTCAGGCGCAGCCCGATCGAGCGCGGCGGCAGGATGTGGGTCGAGAACGCACGGGGATATACATTCCCGCCGTCGAAATCGGTAACGATCTGATTATTCAACGGTGTTCCGATCGCGCCAGTTTCGGCGAACTTGTCAAACAGATTGTCTACGAACAAGGTGGCAGACCAGCGGTCCGCCTGGTAGGTCACTGCTGCATTGGCAGTGCCATAGCTGTCCAAGGTCAAGCCGGAGCCACGGCCGCCGGCACGGGTGAGCACATTGCCCTGATGGGAATAGCTGGCGTTGAAGACCAGGCTGTCACCATTGACCAGCGGATATTCATAGGCACCGAAGACCGAGAACTGGGTCTTGGGAGAGCCCGGCAAGCGGTCACCGTCCTGCCCATCCTCGAAGTCAGAGCCAAATCCCGGCGGGGTGATCGTGCGGATAAGATCCGGCGTCAGCGCGGTCAGCTGCGCATCGGTGTAGCTGAAGTTGCCACGCAGCTGCAGCCGGTCGGTGGCCCGCCAGTTCGCCGAAAGTTCGACACCCCTTGACTCGGCACCGCCACCATTCACCGTGATCGGGATATTGGCGTTGACGGTCGAAGAGCCGAGCTGCGGATCGATCCAGTCGATGTAGTAAACAGCGCCATTAAAGGTGAGATCGCCCTCCAGCAATGTCGACTTGAAACCAAGCTCGAAGTTCCGGGTCTGGTCGGGCTTGAATTGGCGCTCGTCACGGATCGAGATATCGTCTGGCCCCGGTCCAAACCGCTGCCCCGGCGCCAGAGCGCAAGCGCCTTGATTGGCGTCTGGATCGAATTCGCCACATTCGCCCACACCATTGACGCCGCCGATCCGGTAGCCTTCGCTGACCGTGGCATAGAGCAGCAGGTCATCATTGACCTCCCAAGATGCGTTGAACTTGTAGAGGAAGCCATTATCCGATTGCGCAAGTTCGGGATCGAACGGGTTCTGCTCGATCTCGTTCAGTGTCTGAGGAGAATAGCTGAGGGGTTCGAAAAGCGGGAAGTCCACCGATGACGCAGCCTTGAGGCTATAATCGTAATAGCGCCCGCCAAGCGTCAGCGTCAGCTGGTCGAAGAACTTGTAGCTTACCTCGCCAAAGGCGGCGACTTCGACAAGACGTTCACGATCGGTCGAAAAATATTCCAGCGCATCGGGACGATCGGTCAGGCCGAAGTCCAGCGCGGGCTGGTTGACAAAGGCTACATAGTTGGGAACGAACTCGGACGACGAAGCGGCCAGATCGAACCTGTTGTAGTATCCGCCCACGATCCAGTTGAACGGCCCGTCATTCTTCGAAACGAGGCGCAGTTCCTGGTTGATCCGCTCTTCCCTTCCCTCTTCACGCGTGAACGCGGTGAAGGCTGGGAACAATTCATAGCTGTATTCCAGCGTAATCAGCAGCGTCGTCTGGTCACGCTGGCCATCATCCTTGAAAGTGCTCCAACCGGTGGCCGAAGTCAGGTCGGCAAAGCCTAGGTCTGCCACCATTTCCAGCGCGATGAGATCATTGGTGATCTCGTTCGGTTCTCTTACACGGAACGCATTCTCATAACGCCCCACGCTGTCCGTCCCGTCGAGCAAGCCAGGTACAATGTCGCGATGGTGCGATACGCGGCGACCCTCGATGTCCGCTTCCTGATAGTAATAGGTGAGCGTCGCATCAAACCATGGAGCCGGCTCCCATCTGGCAGCAATGCGGCCGGAAAGCGTTTCTTCGCCATCGGCATCCTTGATCCGGTTCAGGCCTTCCGGCGTGTCGGGGTTCGTCACGCCGATCTGATCGACGACATTGACGTAATCGATGAAACCCGAATCGTCGGTCCAATCCAGCGATCCGCGAATTGCAAAAGTGTCAGTCAGGCCAAAGTTCACAGTGAAGCCGGTTTCGTGACTGAGGCTAGAGGCCTTCGAATACTTCGAAGCTTCTGCCCGCACCTCAACTGTCGTTTCGCCGAATTGCGGCTTGCGCGGAATATAGCGGATCGCGCCGCCAAGCGTACCCGCGCCATAAAGTGTGCCTTGCGGGCCAAGCAGAACTTCGACGCGTTCGAGGTCGTTCAACTTGAGATCCACGAAAACCGGAATTTCGCCCAGGTAGGTCGCGACCGTTCCGCCGCCGTTGTTGTTGCCGTCACCCGAACCGATTGCATCGACGTTCAGGCCGCGCACGATGATCGGGTTACCCTGACGTCCGCCGCGATCGACGATGTTGATGCCGGGAACGAAGGGCAGCAGCTCGGAAAGCTCGGTCAGCCCCTGCTCCTCGATCTGCTCGGCACCGACTGCAGCGATATTGAGCGGAATGTCCTGCACGGATTCTGCACGGCGAGTGGCGGTCACAATGATGACATTTTCATCATTCTCCCGTGCCCCTGCTTCCTGGGCAAGCAGTGGCGCCGAATATGCTGATGCAATTATGGTACTGCCCAAAAGAGCAATCCGTGCAGCGCGTTGTGTGAAATGTGCATTCATTTTCATCGAACCCTCATGTTATGTCGTTTAAAGGCACAGTCCCGATGCCGCAGTGCAGCATTTCCATACTGGTGCATTCAGGTTTATCGCATGTCAAACGGGTTGAAGGAGAAACCAGATAACGGGACGAATCTCTGCGCTGGGTGTGGCCAAAAAAGAACTATTTTTGGGGAATTTCCAGAAAGCGCACGCTGCGTCACAGCAGGCGCTGCGCGAAAACCCTCTTGAATACGATGCAATTTTGGTGATGGCCGCGATTGCCGTGGAGCACGAAAATGCTCTTGGCGCTGGCAAACTTTGCCGCATGTTGTCCGATGCTGGAGTCCAGAATCGCTGGCTTGCGGTTTTGCAGGCGCGCGTCGCGCTCTTGCAGCAGGACCAGGAACAGGCGCGGCAGTTGGCATTGGCAGCGCACGCGCTGGCCAGTGATGATCCGCATGTTGCAAATCAGCTTGGGGTCGTCCTCTCGCGCACGGGGCGTCATGATTTGGCCATCGAGCCTATGTTCCAGGCCATACAGGGCGTGCCTGACAATGCCGATTATCGCTACAATCTGGCGGTGGCACTGCAGTTTGCCGGTCGGCTCAAGGAAGCAGAGGATCAGTTCAGGGAAGTAATCTCGCTGAATCCAGGACATGCCAAGGCATGGCTGGCGCTGGTCCAGTTGGCGAAATATCCAAATCCGGATTGGTTTGAAACGCTGGCCGCACGGTTCGAAGCGTCGGGCGCTGCAGAGGATCGACTCCTGCTCGGACATGCTCTGGCCCGCCTCGCTGAGGGCGCAAAGCAATGGGACATTTCGTTCTCATGGCTGGGCAAGGCCAAGGAACAGAAGAAAGCGGAGGTTGGGCATGATCGGATCGCCACAGAAAGGTTGGTTGATGCTGCCGTTGCCTCTGCATCTGCCCGTCAGGTGGCTGACGTTCTGCAGGGCGACCAGAGCCCGCTTTTCGTGGTCGGCATGCCGCGTAGCGGGACAACCCTGGTCGAACGTATCCTGACCTCGCATTCGCAGGTAACGTCGGTTGGCGAATTGTCAGACTTCGCGATCATTCTCAAACAGGCTTTGGGCACGCCCGGCCCCATGGTGCTTGACCCGGCCGTTCTGACAGCCGCGTCCGGCGAATCCAACCTGGACACTGTCGGCATAGAGTATCAGCGAAGGGTTGCCGGGCTTGCAGGAAGCGCAGGACGTTTCATCGACAAGATGCCGTTCAATGCGTTCTATGTTCCAGCAATCCTGCGTGCATTGCCCGGCGCGCGAGTTATCTGCCTCAGGCGATCGCCGTTCGACGTGCTGTTTGCCAATTACCGCCAATTGTTTGCCACGGGATTCAGCTATTACAGTTACAATTACGATTTCGGCGATACGGCACACTTTGTGGCCCAGTTTGAACGTATGGCGAGAACATACGAGGCGGAATTGCCGAAGAGCCGTTTCCTTGCAATCCGCTACGAAGATGTAATTGCAGACCAGCGCGGCCAGACCGAAAAGCTGCTGGGTTTTTGCGGCCTCGATTGGGAAGACGCCTGCATGGACTTTCACCTGAACGCAGAGCCGGTCGCAACTGCGAGCTCGGTTCAGGTACGATCACCGATCTACTCCAGCTCGATCGACCAATGGCGACGCTACACCGAAGGCGCAAGGCGCGCGGAATCGGAACTCGGGCGATATGGAATTTCGCCCTCAAATGTGGGCGTGTGACGGCCTTGCGCCAGCGGGCGTCGCAGTATCGGCTCTCTGATCTGGCAGCCGTATTGCCGGCCGATCGTGAGAGGCCGAAGAAGTTCAGGCCATAGCGATCCGCCATTATCCGGTGGCCCTGTCAAAAGGATCGGACTCTTCACTCCTCGCCGCGCAACTCGAGCAATTGTGCGATATCGCAAACTTGCAGGCCCCGCTCCGAAACGAGATGGCCGATGTCTTCTATCCGCGCCATCTCGCCATCATCGCGCATGATCGAGCAAATGACAGCGGCGTCGCCTGCTCCGGCCCGGCGGCACAATTCTATTGAGGCCTCTGCCGCAGCAGGTCGCACGCTAACGCCGCCCTCGGCCGTGATGAGGGGAAACACATGTCCCGGTGAAACCAGATCGCCTGCTGTCGTATCGGGCGCAACCGCCACTTTGATGGTATGCGCGCGATCGGCGGCGGAGATTCCCGTCGTAACTCCCCTCGCCGCCTCGATCGAACGGCCATGCGGCCTGCCGGATTGCTGGTCCGGGCCTGGATTGATCAGCTCGATCCCCAGATCGGATGCACGTTTCGGGGTGAGCGCCAGACAGATGAGGCCGCGTCCGTGGGTCGCCATGAAATTTATCGCATCTGGCGTGACATGGCGGGCAGCCATACAAAAATCGATGTCGCCGCCGCGCAGCCGGTCGCCGGTGATGATAATCATGCGCCCCCCGGCAAGCGCGTCCAACGCCGATTGAAGCCGGTCCATCATCACGCCCCATCTTCGAGTGATGCGAGCGCACGGGCGCCACGAAAGGTCTGGCGACCGACCAGTTCCAATTGGAGCCGGGCACGATCTTCAAGGCATTCCCCATCAGGCGAGAACAATCCGTGATAGGTCCTGATTGTGGCCCCCATCGGGGTGGGCCAGCCGCGCAGTGCATGAACGATGCTGCGCAGCGTCAACAGCGTGCTCATGGTTGCCTGGTCACCATAGGCGGTCGTGATCAGGCCGACCGCGCGCCCATCGAGATAGGGCCGCTCGTCCCTGGCAAGGTCCTCCAGATAGTCGAGCGCGTTCTTGACCAGGCCTGAAATTGTCCCGTGATAGCCGGGCGCGGCAATGATGACACCATGGGCTTGCCTCACTGCCTCGACCAGTTCGTTGCCGCTGCCGGGTTCATGGCCTGCGCCCCGGTAATGGGGCAGGCGGCCAAGATATTCGCCGCCGAATATACGTGTTTCGGCGCCCTCGCTCGCAGACTGTGCAGCCGCAAGGCGCAGCGCCTGTTCGGTGGTGCTGCCGGGGTTTACCGTGCCTCCGATGCCAACGATCCTAACAGTCATGCACAAACCTTTTCATTGAGATAGCCAGCAAGACGCTCTGTTTGTTCGGGCGAGAGCCGCAGCCCTAGCTTGGTCCGGCGCCACAGGATATCTTCAACAGTCAGGGACCATTCCCGTGTAACCAGATAATCGACTTCGGCTTGCGTGAGACCATGGCCGAAATGATATCCGCAGTCCTCCAGGGCGCGCGCGTCACCCAAAATCTCCATTGCCAGCATACCGTAGGCATGGGCCAGCCGGTCAGCCCAGTGCGGTTCGAGAAAAGGATAGCGGGCGCGCAGTTCAGCAATCCTAGTCGCCACCGTGCCGACAGCGAAGTCACCGCCCGGTAACGGCACCCGATCGGTCCACCCATCCCCCTTGAGTTGCGGTAACCGCTGCGCCATTTGCTCTACCACTTCCTGCGCCAGATGCCGGTAAGTGGTGATCTTTCCTCCGAAGACGGAAAGGATCGGGGGTCCGTCATCCTCGTCTGAAACGTCGAGATAATAGCCGCGTGTCGCCGCTTCGGGCTTGCCTGAACCGTCGTCGATCAGCGGGCGCACACCGGAATAGGTCCACACCACGTCATCAGGAGTAACAGGCTGTTTGAAGAAGCGGCTTGCCCCTTCGCACAGATAGGCGATTTCCTCGAAGCTCGCCTCGACATGGTCCAGCCCCCCATGGTGATCGGCATCAGTGGTTCCGATCAGGGTGAAATCGTGCTCATAAGGAATGGCAAAGAAGATCCGCCCGTCCGGCAGTTGGAAGAAATAGGCGTAAGGGTGATCAAACAGCTTGCGCACAACGATGTGTGAACCGCGCACCAACCGCATGCCGCGCTCGGCGGGTTCATGCGCCAGCCCCAGCAGCTTGAGCACCGCCGGTCCGGCGGCATTGACCACGGCGCGGGCATGGAAGGTCTTGCCGCCTGCATCGATCCGCCAAAGCTCGCCCTCGCGCGTCAAAGCAGTCACGCGGCAGCGCGTATGGACCTCAGCCCCGCGATCGGCTGCATCACGGGCATTGAGCACCACCAGCCGGGCATCATCAACCCAGCAATCCGAATAGACGAAGGCTTTCGCAAATTCGCGCTTGAGCGGCGCGCCCGCTGGGTGATTGGCCAGCGCGATATTCTCGGTCGCGGGCAGCAGCTTGCGCCCGCCGATATGGTCGTAAAGGAACAGCCCCAGCCGCACCAGCCAGCGCGGGCGAAGGCCCTGGACATGTGGCAGCACGAAGCGCAGCGGCCATACGATATGCGGCGCAATTGACCAAAGACGCTCACGTTCCGACAGCGATTCCCTGACCAGGCCGAATT
Organism: Sphingomonadales bacterium BRH_c3; assembly: GCA_001515985.1. GTDB lineage: Bacteria > Pseudomonadota > Alphaproteobacteria > Sphingomonadales > Sphingomonadaceae > Erythrobacter. The sequence goes on from LOET01000094.1 coordinate 13,972, forward strand.
CGAAATGTTCCAGATAACGCAAGCCGCCATGAATCAGCTTGGTTGAGGCAGATGAAGTCCCGCTGGCCAGATCGCCTGCCTCAAGCAGCACGACCTTGGCCCCGCGTCCCGCCGCATCGCGGGCGATACCGCAGCCATTGATCCCGCCTCCGATGACGGCAAGATCGAAAATATCGGGTTCAGGATCAGCCACCACTGCCAACTCAGAACTGCAGCGGTGCGTGTGCGATCTGCGGCAACACGTAGCGTGCGAACATGTCGCATTCGTTCACATGCGGATATCCCGAGAGGATGAATGCCTCGATCCCTTCGTCCTGATAGGCGCGCAACTTGGCCAGAACCTGGTCAGGTGTACCGACAATGGCTGCACCGCAACCCGACCGAGCACGACCGATACCGGTCCACAGATTGTCCTCCACAAAGCCATCGCCACCGGCTGCACCGCGCAGCTCAGCCTGGCGCTGAACCCCGTAATTCTTCGCGTCGAGCGATTTTTCACGGATTGCCCGCCCGGCTTCGTCATCCAGCTTTGACAGCAACCGATCGGCATAGGCGCGCGCCTCATCCTCGGTCTCGCGCACGATCACATGGGCGCGATATCCGAATTTCAGCTTGCGACCGTGCCGTGCAGCGCGTTCAGTCAGATCGGCAATGTTCTCGCGAACCTTGTCCATGGTATCGGGCCACATCAAGTAAACGTCACAGCCTTCCGCCGCGCACTCGCGTGCTTCGTGACTGAGGCCACCGAAATAGAACGGCGGGCATTTACCCGAAATGGTGGTGATCCGCGCGGGATCGAGTTCCAGTTGATAGAACTCACCCTGATGGGACAGGTGCTGCCCATTGAGCAGGGTACGCACAATCTTCATCACTTCGGTCGCGCGGCGATAGCGCGGGCCGCTATCGAGCTTCTGCCCAGGCATGTCGGAAGAAATGATGTTGACGTTCAGGCGTCCTCCGGTGCCCGCTGCGTCAGGCCCCAGGATACGGTCAAGCGTAGTTATCCGCCGGGCAAGTTGCGGCGGCCAATCCTCGCCGATGCGGGTCGCCCACAGCAGTTTCATGCGCTTGATCTGAGTTGCCACGGCGGCGGCGAAAACAGTTGTATCCAAGCCCAGTTCGTAGCCAGAAGGCAGCAGGATATTGTCAAAGCCCCCCTCTTCGGCGCGCAACACGATGTTGCGGCAATGCTCCCAGCTCGATTTCAGGTACTGGTCGGGGACGCCGAGGAATTCATAATCATCGTCGCACAGCGCTGAGAACCAGGCGATCTCGCATTGCTGCCCACCGGTTTGCTTGTCAGTCATCAGGGAAGCCTCTCTCCTCTTGCGGCCACCAGCACCGCGTACCAATCCTGCCGGCTCCAGCGCATGTCCAGCGCCTGCACCCCTTCGGTTATTCGGGCCGAATTTTGTGATCCAATGATCGGAACAATCCCGGCAGGGTGAGCCATCAGCCAGCTGTAGGCAGCAACCGAACGGCTCACGCCCTGCGCCTCGGCGATCCGGTCAAGCTGTGCCGCCACCTCCCTTTCGCAAGCGGATACTGGCTTCAGCAGCCTGCCGCCGCCAAGCGGTGACCAGGCTAGAGGCGTTAGGTCCTTACGCATCGCCTGGTCAAGTTCGCCATTTTCGAAACAGGCAATTCTGAGCGGGCTGATCTCGGGTTGGGTGGCTACCAGTCTGTGACCAAGAAAATGATCCAGCGCGTCAATCTGGGCGACCGTGAAATTCGATACGCCAAGCGCGCGGATCTTGCCCGCATCCACGGCATCATCAAGTGCCCTTGCCACCTCCTGCGGGTGCGCCAGGATGTCAGGACGATGAATCTGATAGAGATCGATCACATCGGTATTCAGGCGTTTGAGCGATGCATCAATCGCATGCGAAAGATATTCGCGCGACTGGTCATAGGGGAGCGGCGGGCGGATGCCTCCCTTGCTGGCCAGCACCATCCGTTGGCGCAGGCCGCGTTCCGATTGCAGCACTTCGCCAAGCAGCGCCTCGGCATCGCCAAACCCGTCTGACCCATCGAAACCATAGATGTCGGCCGTATCGAACAGTGTTATTCCGGCATCGAGCGCCGCATGGACCAGCCGTGCCGCATCACCCGCGCTGCGATCGCCCTCTGCAAGCCGCCACATTCCCCACGCAATCGGAGCGATCTCGATACCGCTTTGTCCCAACCGACGGTTGGCAGGTGGAGGCAGCAATGCGTTCATATTTCTGTCCTTATGGGCGCCGTTATCGAAGCGCGTTCGACCAATCGGTGCGGCAGCCGGCGGTGCGTGATATCGCCGCCATTGACGAGGATTTCAGCAGCGCTTCGGGCAAGTTCTACCATTGGCTGGTGAATGGTTGTGAGTGGCGGCCAGACCGTCCGCGCAAGCGTGGTATCATCAAAGCCCGCAACCGAAAGTTCGCCGGGCAAGTTCATGTTGCGATCATGCGCCACTGCCAGAACTCCGGCAGCCATATCATCATTGGAGGCAAAGATTGCCGTGGGCGGACAGCTCATGTCCAATAGCAGGCGCGCAGCGCGCACCCCGCTATCAAAGTCAAACTCACCGTCGCACACCAGGCCGGGCTCGAAGGGTATTCCCGCACGGTCGAGCGCGCGGCGATAACCGAACAGGCGCTCTTCACTTGCCATATGGCTCCTGTGGCCCTTGATGAAACCAATCCGCCGGTGTCCGCAATTGACGAGATGGGTGGTCATATCATCTGCAGCCTGCACATCGTCCATGAACACGGAACTTGTCAGCGCGTGGTTTGTACCGGGCGAGATCCGCACAAACGGAATGTCGAGCGCGTCAAGCGTCCGCAAGACCGGCTCGCAATCTGTGACCGGCGATGACAGTATCAACCCGTCGACCTGCGTTTCCGAGACGAGGCCGCGCACCTGCTCGCCGACATCGGGATCTTCGACATTAACCGGCTGGGCAAGCAGGCGTATGCCCTTTTCATGGCAATAGTCCCAGCACCCCTTCTGGATCTGGAACATGTAGTAAGGGCTGTGATTGTCATAAATCAGCGCGATCTGGTTGGATTTCGCACCTGACAGGATCCGGGCTGCGACGCTGGGACGGAAATCAAGCGCTTTCATGGCCGACTCCACTCGTTCGCGCATTTCCTTGCTGACATAGGGATGGCCGTTCAAAACCCGGCTGACAGTCTTGACCGCCACGCCTGCCTTGGCCGCAACATCCCTGATATTGGCCCGTTCGCTCATGCGGCGAGCACCTCCTTCAGACCTGAAAACAGCGTGGCATGCGCGCTGTCAGAGTTATAGAATACCGGCGGCTGACCGATCGGCGCCGCAATCTCGTGCGTGCCGGGGGCAAAGTCCATGCCTGTCCAGGCGTGCCGCCAGGCCCGATCGCCCGGCAGGCTCACGCGGCGCGACGTCGCGCCAGCTTCAATGACCGGTGCCACCAGCAGGTCGGCTCCGTACAGATATTGGTCCTGCACCGCAAACAGGCCGGCATCCTCAGGATAGTGTAGAAAGATCGGGCGCTGCAATGGCAGCCCGCTTGATGCCGCCTCGCGGCAAAGCGTGCGGACATATGGTGCAAGATGGGCGTGCACCCTGCTCCAGCGCGCAAAGCAGCCCAGCAGTTCGGGCGTGCTGTCATACTGCAAATTCTCGTCAGGCCGATTGCCTTCATGGCTGCGCATTACCGGCGCAAATGCGGCAAGTTCGCACCAGCGCTGCATCAGTTCCTCAGTCCGGATATTGCCAAGCAACGAAGTGTATCCGCCGCAGTCCGAATGGCTATAGGC
>LOET01000095.1 GCA_001515985.1 Sphingomonadales bacterium BRH_c3
AGCTTGTGCAGTTCGGGCATGCCATTGGCGCGCGGCCCCTGGAAACGCACCACCACCACGACATCCTTGTCGAGTTCCCCGGCCTTGAAGGCTGCTGCGACGGCAGACTGGTCCTCGAACACGCGGCAAGGCGCCTCAATCGTATAGCGCTCGGGATCGACAGCCGAGCTCTTGAAGCAGCCGCGACCGAGATTGCCTTGCAGCAAGCGCAGCCCGCCGTCGGGATGAAACGGATCGCTGGCCGGGCGGAGCATCGTCTCATCCCCGCTGGCACCGGTCTCGCGCCACACCAGATCCTCGCCGTCGAGCCCCGGTTCCTTGGCATAGTTGGACAAGTCTCCATCCCACACGGTCAGGATATCGCGGTGCGCCAGCCCTTCGCTCAACAGCTCACCGATGACATAACCCATTCCGCCCGCGTCATGGAAATGGTTCACATCGCCCGCACCATTGGGATAGACCCGCGCCACCAGCGGCACCACGCTGGAAAGTTCGCTGAGGTCGTCCCAATCGAACAGCACGCCCGCCGCGCGCGCCATGGCGGGGATGTGGATCGCGTGATTGGTCGATCCGCCGGTGGCGAGCAGGCCGATTGCGGCATTGACGATCGCTTTTTCATCGACGCACTTTGCCAAGGTGCGTTCACGCGTCCCGGCCAATGCGGCCAGGCGATGCACGGCGGCACGATCGAGCGCCTGGCGCAGCTTGGTGCCGGGCTGGATAAAGGCAGCGCCGGGGATATGCAGCCCCATCATCTCCATCATCATCTGGTTCGAATTGGCGGTGCCATAGAAGGTGCAGGTGCCGGGCGAATGATAGCTGCCCATTTCGCTCGCGAGCAGCTCGTCGCGCCCGACCTTGCCCTCGGCATAGAGCTGGCGCACGCGCTGCTTTTCCTTGTTGGCGACGCCGCTGGGCATTGGCCCCGATGGCACAAACACCGCTGGCAGGTGGCCGAAGCGCAGCGCGCCGATCATCAAACCCGGCACGATCTTGTCGCAAATGCCAAGGCAGGCCACACCGTCATACATCGCATGGCTCAGCGCCACCCCGGTCGACAGCGCAATCACATCACGGCTGAAAAGAGACAGCTCCATCCCGTCTTCGCCCTGCGTCACCCCGTCGCACATGGCGGGGGTGCCGCCGGCAACCTGCGCCGTTGCGCCCACTTCGCGGGCGTAAATTTTCATCCGTTCAGGATAACGGCCATAGGGCTGATGCGCGCTCAGCATATCATTATAGGCGGTGACGATACCGATATTTGGCGCGCCGCCGGCCTTCATCGTGGCCTGGTCATCCAGTGCCCCGGCATAGGCATGGGCGAGGTTTGAGCAGGAAACCTGGCTGCGATCAGGGGCGCGGTCTGCCTCGCGCTCCATCAGGTCGAGATAGGCCTGGCGGCTGGCGCGCGATTTTTCGATCACCCGCTCGGTTACCCGCGCGATGGTGGGGTTGAGATCACTCATGCCAGCTTACTCCGTCACGTTCGGCCAGCGCGATCGCGGCGCTCGGCCCCCAGCTTCCGGCGGTATATGTCTTCGGGATCAGGCCATCGGCCTGCCATCCGGCGCGGATTGCGTCGATCCACTGCCATTGGGCTTCCACTTCGTCACGCCGTACGAACAACGTCTGATCGCCCTCGATCAGGTCGAGCAGCAGGCGTTCATAGGCGATGCGGCGCACCGCACCGGAAAAAGCATCGGGCATGGCAATATTGAGCGGCACCTGGCGCAACCGGATCCCTTCACGGTCAAGCCCGGGTACCTTGGTCATCAGTGACAGCGTGATGTTCTCTTCCGGCTGAATCCCGATCACCAGCCGGTTGGGCTGCATGGTTGCACCTTTTCCGGCGAAGATCGAATGTGGGACGCAGCGGAACTGGACCACGATCTCCGTCACGCGTTCGGGCAGCCGCTTGCCGGTGCGAAGGTAAAAGGGCACGCCCTTCCAGCGCCAATTGTCGACATGGGACTTGATAGCAACAAAGGTTTCGGTGTTCGATTCCCTGCCCAGTTCGTCATCATAGCCGGGCACGGCCTTGCCGTTGATCGCCCCGGCGCGGTACTGGCCTGTTACCGTCTCGCCCGATTCGACCTGGCGCAACGCGCGCAGCACCTTGACCTTCTCGTCACGCACGGCGGTGGCGTCAAAGCTGCCGGGCGGCTCCATCGCCACCAATGCCAGCAGCTGCAGCATGTGGTTCTGCACCATATCGCGTAGGGCGCCGGCATCGTCGTAGAAGCCAACGCGGCCTTCAAGCCCGACGGTTTCAGCCACAGTGATCTGGACATGGTCGATATGCGCCGCATTCCAGATCGGTTCGAACATCAGATTGGCAAAGCGCAGTGCCAGCAGGTTCTGCACGGTTTCCTTGCCCAGATAATGGTCGATCCGGAATATCCGCTCCTCGGGGAATGCCGATGCCACCGCATCGTTGATTTCGCGGCTGGTAGCCAGATCGGTGCCAAGCGGCTTTTCCAGGCACATGCGCACGTTTGCGCCATCGAGCCCGGCATGTTGCAGGCCCTTGATAGTGGGTTCGAACAGGCTCGGTGCGGTCGACAGAAATATCGCGAGCCCCTGCCCTGGTTGGCCCACCTTTTCCGCCAGCGCGTTGAAGCCATCAAGCGTAGTGGCATCGAGCGGCTGATAGCTCAGGCGGTTGAGGAAATCGGCCATCCCGCCGCGCCGGTCTGCGGGCAGATATTTCTCCAATGCCGCGCGCGCGAAGTTGCGATATTCATGGTTCGTCAACTCCGAGCGCGCCGTCGCCACGATCTTCAGCTCAGGATCGATCAGCTCGTCAGCGTGGAGCGCGCAGAGCGAGGGCAGCAACATGCGCTGCGCCAGATCGCCAGTCGCGCCGAACAGCAACAACCGGTCGGCAGTGAAGCCGCCACTGTGCATCGAAGGCATGTTCATCTGCTCGCTTCTCCCGCGCATCGTATCACAGACATCTAGCGTGTCGGCCAAATGTGGGCCATAGCATCGCATAGCTATTCACGCGCCGAAAATTCGCTCGTTCAAGGGTGGGGGTGGAAGCAAGGGATGAGGACGATGGATGCCCAGCGCAAGCCCGTGCGGGTTACCAGTTTCGATGTTGCCGAAAAGGCCGGTGTGAGCCAGTCAACGGTGTCGCGCGCACTGTCCGGTTCGGCGGTGATCACCGAGGGAACGCGAACGCGCGTGCTCGAGGCAGCACGTGAGCTGGGCTATTTCGTGGATGAACGCGCCGCCCGGCTGCGGCGCGGGCATACCGGCACCCTGGCCGCCGTTGTGATCTGCAAGCCGGGCTATAGCGCGAAAGACGTCAATCCGTTCTCCTATGCGCTGCTGGGCGGGATATGCACGGCGGCTTCAGCGCGCGGGCTGGAAGTGCTGGTGTCGCTTCAGGCAGAGGAGGACCAGCTTTTCGGCCATTATGTCGAACGCGGCCAGGCCGAAGGACTGATCGTGATCGGCACCACAGCCAACCGGGCAGCGTGGGAATTTTTCCGCAAGATCGGCGAAGCCAGCCAGCCTGTGGCCTATTGGGGATCTCCGATGGGTGATCTCGATTGGGTCAGCTCTGACAATCATGCGGGTGCGAGGCTGGCGGCAGAGCATTTGGCCGGGCAAGGCTGCAAAGGGCTGGTTTGCATCGGTTCGCATGGCTCGGTGCAGCGCCAGTTTGCCGAACGGACGGACAGTTTCATGGCGCGCGCGACCGAATTGGGTGTGAAGGTTGATCTCATCGCGATCGAACAAGGCAAGGATCGGCGCGAGCAGGGCCGACTTGCGGCGCAGGCCTTGCTCAGGCGCGGCGAACCCTTCGACGGCGTGTTTGCGGTCTGCGATGCAATCGCCTTCGGTGTGCTCGAAGCATTCCATGCAGCAGGGGTAAGGATCCCCGGTGACGTAAAAGTTGTGGGCTTTGACGGGCTTCCGGCCGGGGAGCTCAGCAACCCGCCGCTGACCACGATAGAGCCCGACCTTGATCTTGCCGGGCGGCTGCTGGTCGAAGCGGTCAGCGGTGAGGACGTGAGGCACCCAAGCGTGCAGCGGGTGCCGGTGCGTCTGTTGGTGCGCGCCAGCAGCTGATCGCGGGTGTGGATTTACCCCGCATGGATCATGCGCATCGGCGTGTTCCACCGCGACATTGACAATATTGCCTGAGCTCAGCGTTACGGGCACATTGCGCAGATAGACCGCGCCGTCGATCTCTGGCGCATCGGCCTGCAATTCTGCCTGTCACTGCGGCGAAACCCGATGTGGTTATTCTGGCTGCGAGATGTTGGTTGCGGCCGGCCCGGCCCGGACAGCAGCATAATCGGCCTCTGAACGCTGCATCTTGATCGTGCCGTCAGCGATCATTTGCCGCGCCTTGACCTGATCGGCTTCGGCCTTGGCGAGCTTTTTGCGGGCGTTGGTAATCTGGCTGGTACTTCTGGCGATCAGCTTCTCGCCATCGCGAACTTCCTTGTTTCCGGATGTCCAGTCATCGCCATATTGCGTGATCTCGCCGCCGCGTTCGGTGATCCGCTCACCGGCGCTCATTTGTGAAGTGTCCGGTCCGGCGCAGGCGGCAAGGCCCAAAGTGAGGAGGACGAACGCTGAAGTCCCGGTAAATTTATTCATCTCATTTTCCTATGTTTCCGATCAGATCGAATTCTGTCGGGCTGTCATTCAATCAACAAAGGGAAAATGCCGATGAATATTTTAAAATACTGATCTTGGCTTCTATATGGGAGCGATCGTTTTTATTACAACCAATTCCCACGCAGGCAGAGCCCGCTGACGAGTGCTCATTAAAATACTATTGTATTATTTTGAAGAAATCACCCCGAACAGGTCATGCGCGTCGGCATCTTCCACCGCGACTTTGACAATATCGCCCGAACGCAGCGTTTCAGGCACATTGCGCAGATAGACCGCGCCGTCGATTTCGGGAGCATCGGCCTGCGAGCGCCCGGTTGCACCGATATCGCCGTCCTCGTCGGGCTCGCCGACCTCGTCGATGATGACGGGGAGCGTGAGGCCCACTTTCGCCGCAAGCTTTGCCGCGCTGATCCGTTCGCTCACTTCCATGATCCGTGCGTAGCGTTCTTCCTTGACCGCTTCGGGCACCGGATCGGGCAGGGCATTGGCCGCCGCGCCGGCCACCGGCTCGAACCGGAACGCGCCGACACGGTCAAGCTGCGCCTCTTCCAGCCAGTCTAGCAGATAGCGGAAATCATCCTCGGTTTCGCCGGGAAAGCCGACCACGAAGCTGCTGCGGATGGCAATGTCCGGGCAGATTTCGCGCCACGACTTCAGCCGTTCGAGCACCTTGGCCTCGTTGGCGGGGCGCTTCATCGCCTTGAGCACTTTGGGGCTGGCATGCTGGAAGGGAATGTCGAGATAGGGCGTCAACAACCCCTCCGCCATCAGCGGGATCACCGCATCGACATGCGGATAGGGATAGACATAGTGCAGCCGCACCCACGGCGTAGCGCCTTCGGGCGTCTTCAATTGGCCAAGTTCGCGCGCCAGATCGGTCATATGCGCGCGGACCGGGCGGCCTTTCCAGTCGCGCTCTTCGTGCCGGATATCGACACCGTAAGCGCTGGTATCCTGGCTGATGACGAGCAGTTCCCTGGTTCCCGCCGCGACCAGCTTTTCCGCCTCGCGCAGCACCGCATCGACGCGGCGGCTGGCTAGCTTGCCGCGCAGCTGCGGGATGATGCAGAATGCGCAGGAGTGATTGCAACCCTCTGAAATCTTGAGATAGCTGTAGTGGCGGGGGGTGAGCTTGATACCCGCCTCGTCAGGCTGCGGGATCAAATCCACAAACGGCCCCTGGCTGGGCGGAGCATGGGTGTGCACCGCCTCGACCACCTGTTCGTACTGGTGCGCGCCAGTGATCGCGAGCACCTGCGGATGCGCGGCGCGGATCGCGTCGGCCTCTTCGCCCATGCAGCCGGTCACGATCACGCGGCCGTTTTCGGCAATCGCTTCCCCGATCGCCGCCAGGCTTTCTTCCTTGGCACTGTCGAGGAAGCCGCATGTGTTGACCAGAACCACATCCGCCCCGGCATAGTCGGGCGACATGGCATAGCCATCGGCGCGCAGCCGGGTAAGGATGCGTTCGGAATCGACCAGCGCCTTGGGGCAGCCGAGGGAAACCATGCCGACCTTCTTCTGGTCGGGGAGACGGGTTGTGGTGGTGTTCATAAGTGGCGGCGCCCCTACACCAGCGCGGCAAAATACGCTACTGTTTCGCTAGGGTCGATTGGAGGGGAGGGCAATGCGATGGATCTGTTTGCAGTAAACTGGCTGGGCGTAGTGCTGGCGGCGTTGGCGGGTTTTGTGGTGGGCGGCATCTGGTACGGCCCAGTCATGGGCAAGAAATGGATGGGCGCGGTCGGCCTGACCGAAGAAGATGTGAAATCGGTCAACATGGGCATGGTCTATGGCGGCGCATTCGCGTTTTCATTGCTGGCGAGCTGGGTGTTGGCACATACGTTCCAGAGTTATGCCGAGCTGGGCGCTGAATTCTCGATTGGAGTCAAGGTGCTCACAGCGTTTGGCGTGGCGCTGGGCTTTATTGTCCCGGCGATCGGCACCAATTACCTGTTCTCGCAGAAGTCGAAGGCGTTATTCTTCATCGATGCGGGTTATTGGCTGCTGTTCTACATCGCCATGGGGCTGGTGCACGCCTATTTGCCTTAAAGCCTTGGGCATGCTTCCGAAGATCAATGGCCGTCACCCTTGCCGCTGCCATTCTCGGCTGGAACGATCTCGACGATAATATCGCCTGCCTGCAGGTTCTTGCACTCATCTTCCCAGAAACCGAACGTCTGGCCGTCACGATAGACGCGCAGGCCGCGTCCGCCGCCCGGCAATTGGTCGATTGAACTGCCGCATTCCTCTTGCGTGATCATGCGTTCGACCAGCTGCACCCGGCCACTGACGGAGGCGAGGTCTGCCAGGTAATCAGCGATGTGGGCGCCGCGCGCGCTTCCTGCCAGCAACAGGCCGGTGAAGCGGACCGGATTGATAACGGTGTTTGCGCCCGCCTGGCGCGCGAGCGCTTCATTGTCATCCGCGCGCACTACTACGCTGATCGGCACGTCGCGCGCCAGCGCGCGCACGGTCAGCACGATCAGAATCGAAGTGTCATCGCGCCCGGCAGATACCAGCACGCGCTGGGCATTCCTGATCCGCACTGCCTCCAACGTCGAATCGCGCGTCGCGTCAGCTGCCATCACATTGCAGCCCAGTTTTTCGGCTTCCACCAATCGTTCTTCGCTGGGGTCGACCACCACGATATGGCTTGGGTTGATCCCGCGCTCGATCAGCTCGTGCACGCTTTCGGAGCCGGAAATACCGAACCCCAGGACAACGATGTGATCAGCGAGGTTTTCCTGGATACGCTCCATGCGCCACTTCTCCCAGCTGCGCTTGATGATGAAATTATAGGCGGTGCCGACAAAAATGAAAAACACGGCAAAACGGATCGGAGTTACGATGATTGCTTCGATCATCCGTGCGCGGTCGGTCACCGGGGCAATGTCGCCAAATCCCGTGGTGGTGATCGAGATCATGGTGAAATAGACGATATCCGAAAAGCTGACTTCACCATCGACACTGTCGACCAGCCCTCCCCGGTCTAACCAGTGGATTATCACCACGAAGAACACCAGGGCTAGGGCCAAGCCGATACGGATGAAGAAATCGCCCCAGACGGGCACCTTTACGGCGCGCCTGAGCGGCTTGAATTGCGGCCCGCGATAGTGGCGCGTGTCCTTGGCGTGAGCGACCCGGTCGAGCTGTTGTTCCGTCACGCTGTGGACTCTATCGCCCGTTGAACCGCTGCGCCAGTGGTTCCAGCGAAGCGCGGTGAGTGAGATCGAGCTGTAGAGGGGTGACCGAGACATAGCCTGCGGCGATGGCTTCAAGGTCAGTGCCGTGATCGGGGGTATGTTCAATCGCGTCGAGCCCGAACCAGTAATATCGCTGCCCGCGTGGATCGCGGCCTTCGACCACCGACGCGCGGGCATAATCGTGGAAACCCTGGCGCGCGACGCGTATTCCCATGACTTCTTCTGGTGCGAGGCAGGGGAAATTGACGCTCACCAGCGTGCGCGGCTGGAACGGGGTGCCAAGGAGCGGCTGGATCACCTTCGGCCCCCATTCGCGCGCCGCAGCAAAGCGGTCACCCCACGCCGGGCGATCCTGTTTCATCACCTGGCTCATGGCGATCGACCGCACGCCGGCCAGCGCCCCTTCCATTGCGGCGGACACCGTTCCCGAATAGGTGATGTCGTCACCCAGATTCGCACCTGCGTTGATACCCGACAGGATCAGGTCAGGTTCGCCCTCCATCACCTGCTTGAGCCCGATCGAAACCGCATCAGTAGGCGTGCCGGTGACGGAAAAGCGCCGCTCGGCATGTTTGCGCAGGCGCACCGGCATCGCCAACGTCAGCGAATGGCCCGCGCCGGTCTGGTTGTCAGACGGGGCACAGACCCACACGTCATCAGACAGCGCGTGGGCAATCTCTTCCAGCGCGGCAATGCCAGGGGCGTGAATACCGTCATCATTGGTGACCAGAATACGCATCAGGACGCCGGCTCCAACTGGGTCACGCCGCCCATATAGGGCCGGAGCACCTCGGGCACCGTCACGCTGCCATCGGCCTGCTGGTAGTTTTCCAGCACCGCCACCAGCGTGCGCCCGACCGCCAGGCCCGATCCGTTGAGCGTATGGACGAAGGCGGTCTTTTTGTCACCGTCAGGGCGATAGCGTGTGTTCATCCGCCGTGCCTGGAAATCCCCCGTGTTGGAGCAGGAGCTGATCTCGCGATACGCGCCTTGCCCCGGCAACCAGACTTCGAGATCATAGGTCTTGCGCGCGCCAAAGCCCATGTCGCCCGTGCAAAGCAGCATCTTGCGATAGGGCAGTTCAAGTGCGCGCAGGATCGCTTCGGCGGCTTCGGTCATGCGTTCGTGTTCCGCCTCGCTATCTTCGGGGCGCGTGATGCTTACCAGTTCGCATTTCTCGAACTGGTGCTGGCGGATGAAGCCGCGTGTGTCCTTGCCAGCTGCGCCAGCCTCGCTGCGGAAGCACAGTGTCAGCGCGGTGAGCCGGATGGGAAGCACCGCATCGTCGAGGATCTGGCCCATGACGGAAGCTGTCAGGCTGACTTCGGACGTGGGGATGAGCCAACGGTCGTCGGTGGTCCGAAATGAATCATCTGCAAATTTGGGCAGCTTGTCGGTGCCATACATCGCCTCGTCCTTGACCAGCACCGGCGGATTGCATTCGGTATAGCCCTGTTCGCGGGTCTGGACGTCGAGCATGAACTGGCCCAGCGCGCGGTGGAGCCGCGCCATGTCGCCGCGCAGGAAGGTGAAACGGGCGCCGCTGATGCTGGCGCCGGTCTCGAAGTCCATGCCCAGCGCGGGCGCTATATCGGCGTGTTCCCTGGGCTCGAATTCGAACTCCCGCTTGGTGCCCCAGCTCGCAACCTCGACATTGTCGTTCTCGTCCGCGCCCACAGGCACATCATCAGCCGGAAGGTTGGGAATAAC
>LOET01000096.1 GCA_001515985.1 Sphingomonadales bacterium BRH_c3
GCCTGCGCCAGCATGGCGCGCGCAGCCGCGGCAGCTTCGCGGCATGGCTGCTCGAATGCATCCAGCGAAGTTCCGTCGCCTGTGGCGTTGAAGCGGTTGTTTTCGGCAAAGCGCCGCGCCAGGAAAGCGTCAGGTTCATCGGCAAGGCCAGGCGCAAAGGGCATCCACAAGGGCGCCCAGCGCGCGGCAAGCGGCACATTGGCATATCTTCCGCTGACCGGTGCCGGTTCAACCGCGATCTGGCGCCAGTCCGCGCCCAGCTCTGCCGCCACAATCTGCGGCAAAAGCGTGGTGATGCCCTGCCCCATCTCGAGCTGCGGCACCGCCACGGTGATTACCCCGTCGGCTGCGATCTTGAACCAGGCGTCGAACACCTGCTCGTTCTCGCGCGGCTCAAGCGGATTGGGGAAGCTGCGCGGATAGAGCGTCCATGCCACCAGCAGGCCGCCGCCAATCGCGGCCCCGGTCAGCAATCCGCGGCGAGTAACCGGCATGATCAGCCCTGATCCTGTGCCAGCCATTCAGCGACCTGCCGCGCAATCCCCGCAAAAGCTTCACCTTCCGGTGTGTCCTGCGCGGCGGGGGGATTGCCGCTATCGCCCGCCTCGCGAATCGGCAGGGCAAGCGCGATCCGCCCGAGGAAGGGCAAGTCGACCTTCGCTGCCATGGCTTCGAACCCGCCCTTGCCGAAGGGATCGGAAACTTCGCCGCAATGCGGGCATTGGTATCCGGCCATGTTTTCAACCAGCCCGATCACCGGCACCTGGCCCTGCTCGAACAGCTGGCCGGCCCGCGCCGCATCAATCAGCGCGAGGTCTTGCGGGGTCGAAACCAGAATCGCCCCGTCTGGCTTGTGCTTCTGCAACATCGAAAGCTGCACATCGCCGGTGCCCGGCGGCAGGTCGATCAGCAGCAATTCCGTGTCGCCCCAATCGGCATCTATCAATTGCGACAGCGCATTGCCCGCCATCGGCCCGCGCCAGGCAAGCGCCTGCGCCGGCTTGACCAGAAAACCCATCGACAGCACCGGCACGCCGTGTTTGCCAGTGACGGGCACGAGCTTGTCATCACGCGCTTCGGGTTTTCTCCCTTCAAGCCCCAGCAGCTTGGGCTGCGAGGGGCCATAGATATCGGCATCAACCACGCCGACCTTCATGCCCAGCCGCTGCAGCGCAACCGCCAGATTGGCGGTTAGCGTGGACTTGCCTACGCCGCCCTTTCCCGAACCCACCGCAATGATCCGGCGGTGCACACGGTCCGCCATCATGGCCACGCGCACTTCGCCGACATTGTCGAGCGCGCCCAGACTGGCGGTGACCTCCTGCTCGATCGCGTCGCGGTCGGCGGCGGTCATTCCGGTCGCATCGACCACCACCACGGCGCGGTCACCCACCAGTTTGGCCGACTTGATGCGCGGCGCGATAGCTTCGGGAATGTGGTTTGCCAGATCCTGCGAATTCATAGATGCCGCACCTAGCACCAATTTCGCACACGCAACCCCTGTTTTTCGCAGAAACCACCCCTATAAGAGTTCCATGGATATGTTCGACAATTTCAAAAGATCGATCGGCCTTGCCATGGCCGGCAAGAAAAACCCGTGGGGCGGGGGCGACGGTGAAAGGCCTTCCGGCGAAGAGGGAGACGGCTCCGGCGGCGATGACAAGGGAGCTGGCGAAGGGCCGCGCAACCCATGGCTTCCCGGTGGCGACAACGAGAAACAGGATCGTGGGCGCCGCTCTGCCAATATCGAGGATATCTTCAGACAGCGCGGCCCCGAAGGCCCGCGGCGGCGCGGTGGTGGGCCGGGCGGACCCAACTTCCGCTTTCCCGAGCGGCCGGGAGGCAAGAGCTGGCTGCCGTTGATACTGGGCGGGCTTGCCGCACTGTGGCTGTTCACCACTGGCGTGCACTTCGTCCAGCCGCGCGAGCAGGGCATCGTCACCTGGCTGGGCGGGAAATTTTCCGACACGCTCAATCCCGGCACGAATATCACCATGCCATGGCCGATCCAGCAGGTGGAAGTGGAGAATGTCAGCCAGATCCGCTCTGAAAAGATTCCCGATGGCGATCAGGAGAAGCTGATCCTCACCTCTGACCAGAACCTCGTTGATCTGAGTTATCTGATCCGCTGGAACATTTCCGATCTGTCCCTTTACAATTTTCAGCTCCTGGACCCGCGCGAAACGCTGCTGGAAGTGGGCGAATCCGCTATGCGCGCGGCGGTTGCCAAGCATGATCTCGACACGGTGCTGACAGGTGCCGGGCGCGCCGAGATCGAACAGGAAGTGCGCGAGCGGATGCAGGCACGGCTCGATGCCTATCGGTCGGGCATCAAGGTGCAGGGTATCGAAATCAACAAGACCGATCCGCCCAGCCGGGTTGAAGAGGCATTCAAGGACGTCTCCTCGGCGCAGCAGGATGCCGACGCGGCGATGAACCGTGCCCGCGCAATCGCGCAGCAATTGCTCGCCCGGGCGCAAGGCGACGCGGCTGAATTCAATAACATCTACGCCGAATACCGGCTTGCGCCCGAAGTGACGCGGCGCCGGCTCTATTACGAAACCATGGAAAGCGTGTTGTCCAAGACCGACAAGACCATCATCGAAGCTGACGGGGTCACACCCTATCTGCCGCTGCCTGAAGTGAAACGCCGGGCACAGCAACCACCCCAAGCGCAGCCGCAAGGAGGCCAATGATCATGGAATCGATCTGGCAAGCCTATAAGGGCGCGATCATTGCCGTCGGCATTCTGCTCGCCCTCACCTTCAGCAGCATGGTGATCGTGCCTGAAACGCAACAAGCAGTGGTGATCCGCACTGGTGAACCCGTGCGCACGATCAACAGGTTCAAGCCCGATGTGCCGTTTGGCCAGACTGGCGCGGGCGTTGCCTGGCGCGTGCCCCTGATCGAACAGGTGCAAATGGTCGACCGGCGGGTGCTGGACCTCGACATGGAGCGTCAGCAGGTCCTCTCGAACGATCAGCAGCGCCTGCAAGTGGATGCCTATGCCCGCTACCGGATCATTGATCCGGTGCGAATGGTTGAACGCGCCGGGACAGAGGAGCAGTTGGAATCCGCGCTCGTGCCGATCCTCACTTCGGTCTTGCGGCAGGAACTGGGGCGGCGGCCTTTCGCTTCGCTGATCAACGCCGAACGCGGCACGGCGATGCAGAACATCACCACTGTTTTTGACCGGCAGGCGCGGCAATATGGCGCGCAGGTGCTCGACGTGCGGATCAAGCGCGCGGACTTGCCCGAAGGGCGCCCGCTTGATGCTGCCTTCATCCGCATGGAGACAGACCGCCAGGAAGAAGCGGCCGCGATCCGCGCTGCGGGCCAGCGCGACGCACAGATCATCCAGGCCGAGGCGCAAGCCGAAGCTGCGCGGATCTATGCCGATGCCTATGGCAAGGATCCGGAATTTTACGACTTCTACCGCGCGATGGAAAGCTATCGCCGGACATTCGAACAGGGCGCTGGCGAAAGCTCGATGATCCTGTCGGGAGACAACGAATACTTCCGCCAGTTCGGCGGTCGCCGCTGATCGGGCCGCGCCATCGCGCTGATGGCATAGCAAGCCGACGAACCGCCCAATGCGGTCTGCCGGTGACAGGCACCGTTCAAATGCGGTTAAGTGCCGTTGTAGCCATAAACAGACTGCAACCGGGGATAGAGAACGGCGCTGCTTCGGAAACGATCCGAAGCAGCGTGCCAACCGAGAAGCAACAAGAGGACGAAAAGCCTGTGCGTTACGTATACGGACTGACAACCGCGCTGCTGGTGGGTGGCGCAACCCTGTCGCTGGCCACTGGTTACCCTGCCGGTGCCCAGGTGGCGCAGAATGACCAGACCAGGATCGAACAGATCGTGCCGCGCAATGGTGCGCCGGCAAGCTTTGCCGATCTGACCGAGCAATTGCAGCCCGCAGTGGTCAATATCTCGACCCGCCAGCGAATCGAGGTCAACACCAATCCGTTCGCGGGAACGCCCTTCGCCGACCTGTTCGGCAGCAGAGGCCAGGCGCAGCCGCAAACCCGTGAGGCGCAATCGCTCGGCTCAGGCTTCATCGTCTCATCTGACGGCTACGTAGTGACCAATAATCACGTGATCGCGCCTGACAATCGCGCCACGCTGGAAGAGATCACCGTAACCATGCCCAACGGCACAGAGTACCGGGCAGAACTGGTTGGCGCCGATGCCGCGTCTGACCTGGCAGTGCTCAAGATCCAGTCAGACCGTGACTTTCCGTTCGTCAAATTCGGCAGTTCGGGCAATGTGCGCGCAGGCGACTGGGTGATCGCGATCGGCAATCCGTTCGGCCTGGGCGGCACAGTCACGAGCGGTATCGTGTCCGCGGTTCTGCGCAATGCCGGTGGCGGTGCCTATGACCGCTATATCCAGACCGATGCCAGCATCAACCGCGGCAATTCGGGCGGCCCGCTGTTCGATATGCAGGGCAATGTAATCGGCATCAACAACGCCATCATCTCGCCCACAGGCGGCAGCGTGGGTATCGGTTTTGCCATTCCGGCCGACACTGCTGCGCCAATCGTTGAGCAATTGCGGACCGGCGCGGAGATCGAACGCGGTTTCCTGGGCGTGAGCATTGTGCCGGTAAGCGATGATCTGGCCGATTCGCTCGGCCTGCCGCGCAATCGCGGCGAATTCGTCCAGACCGTGGTGGCCGATGGCGCGGCCGATCGCGCCGGCATCAAGCCGGGCGACGTGGTGACGGCCGTCAACGGCAAGCCGGTGACGAAAGATCAGACACTGTCCTTCCTGGTCGCCAATATCGCGCCGGGCACCCGCATCCCGATCGACCTGATCCGCAACGGTGAGGAACTTCGCGTTTCCGCAACGGTCAGCAAGCGCCCGACCGAAGACGAATTGCGGCGCCAGCAGACTTTCGACCCCGAAGCCGAGCCGGAAAATGTGCCCGATTCCAACGGTGCAATTGAAAAAAAGCTGGGCCTGCAAGTACTCACCTTGACGCCGCAGATCGCGGGCCAGCTGGGCGCTAGCCAGGACACAGTTGGCCTGGTGATCGGCGCGGTCGATGGCAATGCCGACGCCGCAGCCAAAGGGCTGAGGCGCGGGGACATCATCCTGTCTGCGAACTATCGCCCGGTCGCCTCGCCCGCAGACCTTGAAGCCATCGTGAACGAGGCGCAGAAGGCAGGCCGCGAAGCCGTGCTGCTGCGCGTGCAGCGCCGGGGCGGATCGCCAAGTTATGTCCCGGTGCGGATGCGCTAGACCAGGTCTGGCCTGACTATTGCGAAGGGGTGCTGCGGCCGGGGCTGCAGTGCCCCTTTGCTATTGCGGCGAAGGAAATGGCGCTGGCGTTAGCGTTGTTCGGCGCGCTGGCGTGCTGTCTGGGCGGGCTGGATAGTACGCGGCATCGGCGGTCCGGGCGGCAATTCCTGCCCGGTCGCCTGCTCGAGGAATGCATCGCTCGCTGCCTGGCCCGCTTCTCCAGCGGGTGCAGGGTTTTGTGGCCGGCCCGGCACCTGCTCTCCATCCACGCCAAATGGCCCGCCGCCTTCGCCGCGATTGGGCTCAATCAGGTTGCCTTGTTCGTCGATGTAATAATATTCGCCGGGATCACCGAACAGATATTCATCGTCAGGCTCCAGCATCCAGCCCGGCAATTGCACTTCCGTGTCGAATTGTTCGATCGGGCGATCCTTGACTGCAACCCGCATATAATCCGAAAAAGCACGAGCCGGGGCCCGCCCACCGGCCAGCCCGCCCACTGCGCGCGCATCGTCGCGGCCCATCCATACGCCAGTGGTGACACCGGAAGAAAAGCCCACGAACCAGCCGTCCTTGTTCGAACTGGTGGTCCCTGTCTTGCCTGCCACCGGACGGCCGATCTGCGCCGCCTGGCCAGTGCCGGTGGCAACCGCAGTTTGCAGCAAGTCGGTGATCCCGGCGGCGACATAGCCCGGAACCAGCTGGCTCGTGCGGGGGCGGTTGTAGCGGTAAATCTCGTCGCCGCTTGCCGTGACAACGCGCGTAATTCCATACGGCTCAACCGACGTCCCTTTGGCCGACACGGCCGCAAAAGCGCGCGCCATATCGATCAACCGCACCTCGCTGGTGCCCAGCACCATCGAGGGAAAGGTCGAAATCGGTGAGGAAATGCCAAAACGCCGCGCCATCGATGCAACCGTGCCAAAGCCGACATCCTGGCCAAGCTGCGCCGCCACAGTGTTGATCGAATAGGCGAAGGCGGTGCGCACATCGATTTCGCCCACGAACTTGCCATTCGAATTGCGCGGGCTCCACCCGTCGATTTCAGTGGGTGTGTCAACCACCCGGTCATCCGGCGTATAGCCCGCTTCAAGCGCAGCGAGGTAGACAAACAGCTTCCAGGCCGAGCCAGGCTGGCGCTGTGCATTGGTGGCACGGTTGTAATTGGTTGCAACGTAATCGGTGCCGCCCACCATCGCCAGGATCGCGCCGTCCCGATCGAGGCTGACAAGCGCCCCCTGCGCGCCGGTGGGCGTGTTGGCGATCACCGCTGCGGTGGCAGCTTCCTGCAGCTTTACGTCAAGCGTGGTCCAGACCTCGATCGGCTCGAATGTTTCGGGCAACAGCAGGTCGAGCTGCGGCAGCACGTAATCGGTGAAATAGCGCACCGAGTTCTCTACACCGCGGGGCTTGAGCCGTACGGCATCGACATCGACCGAGGCCTGCTGCGGGGTGATATAGCCCTGTTCGCGCATCAACTGCAGCACCACGCGCGCACGGCCCACCGCGGCATCGACATCGGCAGTGGGGGAATAACGCGAAGGCGCCTTGACCAGCCCGGCGATAATCGCGGCCTCGGCGATCGAAAGCTCGGTCGCGGGATGGCTGAAGAAGTTGCGGCTGGCGCTGTCAATGCCATAGGCGCCGCCGCCGAAATAGACCTTGTTGAGATAGAGCTCGAGGATCTGCTCCTTGGAGAATTTCCATTCCAGCGCCAGCGCCAGCACCGCTTCACGCAATTTGCGATCCAGCGAGCGGTTGCTGTTGAGGAACAGGTTGCGCGCGAGCTGCTGCGAGATGGTGGAAGTGCCGCCAATCCGCTTGTCGCCAGTGAAGGATTCCACCACGGCGCCGGTCAGGCGGATCGGGTCAATCCCGAAATGCGAGAAATAGCGGCGATCCTCTACCGCCACCATCGCGTCCTTCATCTCCTGCGGGATTTCGGCATAGTCGAGCCATTCGCCGAAGCTGGGGCCAAGCTCGACGATTTCGGTGCCATCGCGCGCGCGCACCACGATGGTCTGGCCGGTCTGGGTCGCCTGGAGCTGGTAATAGCTGGGCAGCGATTGCGCAGCAAATCCCACTGCAATGCCAAGGGCAAGGAGCCCCAGCAACACCAGCGCCACGCCGCCCATCATGACACGCTTGATCAATCGTCGCCCACGCGAGCCACCACCCCTGTGCCCCTTGGGCTTGCGGCTTGGCGGCATCGCACCCTGCCCACGCGCAGCGGCCGCACGGCGAGAGCCGCGCTTGTTCTGGTTGACCATGCGATTACCGCGCTTCGACATCGGAAACTACGTGAAAGCCCTGCTGCAACTGACCGCCGTGCGGCTTGCATAGGTGAGTTGTAACCCCGCGTGAACGGGGCGCATGGCGATATCCTCCGGCAAGGTCAGCTGTCGGGGTCGAAGTCGAGCGCGGCGGAGTTGATGCAATAACGCATTCCGCCCGCTTCGGAAGGTCCATCGGGGAAGACATGGCCCAGATGCCCACCGCATTTGGCGCACAGCACTTCGGTGCGGACCATGCCAAAGGAAATATCGCGCCGCTCCTCCACCATGTCACTTTCCGCAGGGCGGGTGAATGCCGGCCAACCGCAGCCCGAATTGTATTTGGCATCGCTGGCGAACAGCTTCGTGCCGCAACCCGCGCACATATATTCGCCCTCATCAAAATGCTTGTCATACTGGCCGGTGAAGGCACGCTCTGTGCCTGCCTCGCGCAGCACGTTATATTGTTCGGGCGTGAGCCGCTCGCGCCACTCTTCCTCAGACAGCTCGATTTTCTCGCTCATTTCCGGTCCTCACATATCCAGCTTGGCATAATGCGCGGGCGGTTGAATCACGCCCATGCGCTCGCTCAGCAGCGGGCGGAAGCTGGGGCGGCTCTTGAAAACCGAATACCAGCCGCGCGTCTGCTCATGCCCGGCCCAGTCAATCCCGCCCAGGTAATCCGCCACGGAAATCTGCGCCGCAGCGGCCAAATCGGCCAGGCTCATGCTCGAACCAGCCAGCCACGGACGGTTATCGATCAACCAATCCATATAGTCCAGGTGGCCGTGCGCCAACTTCATCGCCTCGCGCAACATGCGCGAATCAGGCGGCTGGTTCAGCACCAACCGCTTCTTCATCCGTTCGTTGAGCAACGGTGCGGTGACGTCATTATAGAAATTCTCGTCAAACAGCGCGACCAGCCGGCGGATCTCCGCGCGATTGGTGGCGGTGCCGTTGATCATTGGTGCCTTGTCCACCGTTTCCTCGAAATACTCGGCGATCGCGCGGCTGTCGCACAGCACCGTGTCGCGCTCCTGATGCACCAGTACCGGTGTGCGCCCCGCAGGGTTGAGATTCCAGAAATAATCACTGGCCGTCCACGGATCTTCGCGCACCAATTCGTAGGCAACGTTCTTCTCGCTCAGCAGCAAGCGGATCTTGCGGCTGAATGGACAGAGGGGAAATTGGTAGAGGCGCCACATGCTATTCACGCCCTTGCCTCAATTCGCGCAGCAAATCCACCGGCTCAAGCGCTGGAATGGCGGTTATCAGATCCCCGATCCATCCAGCATCAACAGGCACGCCGGCATGACGGCATCGACTTGCTGCTGATCGAGCAGGCGCTGGGCCTCTGCCTGTGCCAGCTGGGCCACTGCTTCGCGATCCAGGCCGGTATCGTCCATCACCCGGGCCAGCGCGCGGACGAAGAATTCGCGCCCGCGGGGATCGATCGAGGGCCATTTGAACGAAGCCTCCTGGCCGCTCGCCTGCCCGAAGGACACCAGAGCAAAGGCAGCGGAACAGCGCAGCAGCGCAGCGTTTTCCTGCGACAATTCGGGCGCCGGAACAGGTGCCGGAGGGGAAGCCTGAATGGCTATCGGGGCAAGGCCAAATGCGGCTGCGATCAGGATCATGTTCATCGGTTTTGACTATACCAGCGAAACTGAACCGCGCGCTACAATATGTGGCGCCGCAGCGCGAGAATGTTGCGCCATTGCCAGCGCTAGCCTTGGCGACTTAACTGGAACAGCGCGAATTCGGCGCGGAGATTAGCCGCAAAATTGCCGATTTCATGCCCACCGGAGAAGAACCAGCTGTTTTCCACCGTCACGCCCTTTTCCGCCACCAGTTCGCGGAAATCGGCGATCGTCACGTGGTGGATGTTCTGCGTCTCGTACCAGCTCACCGGCAAAGCGCGGGTCACCGGCATGCGCCCACCCAGCATCAGCGCGCTGCGGGTGCGCCAATGTGCGAAATTGGGAAAGCTGACGAAGGTCTGCCGCCCCACCCGCAGGAGTTCGTCGAGCATACGGTCGGGCCGCGCGGCGGTTTGCAACGTCTGCGACAGGATCGCATAGTCGAACGCCTTGTCAGGATAGTTGGCAAGATCGCTGCCGGCATCGCCCTGCACCACCGACAGCCCGCGCGCCACGCAGCGTTCGACCAACTGCGGATCGATTTCGAGCCCGCGCGCATCGATCCCGTGGCTTTCGACCAGCTCGGCCATCAGCTTGCCGTCACCGCAGCCGATGTCGAGCACGCGGCTACCCGGCGCGATATTCTGCGCGATTACGGCAAGGTCTGGCCGCAAGCGCTCAGCCATCGATAAACCCCTTCATCACCCGGTCGAGCGCGGGCACATCGAGCAGGAAGCTGTCATGCCCGAATGGTGCCGACAGCTCGACGAAACTCACCGGCGCGCCCGCTGCATTGAGCGCGTGCACGATGTGGCGGCTCTCCGCGGTGGGATAAAGCCAGTCGCTATCGAAGCTGATCACGCAGAAACGCGCGCCCTTGCCGTTCACCGATGTGAGCCCGTGCCCGGCAAAGGCATCGGCCAGCTTACCGCCATGTTCTTCGGCAAGGTCGAAATAATCCATCGCGCGGGTGATATAGAGGTAGGAATTGGCATCGAAGCGCTGGGTAAAGCCGCTGCCCTGATAGCGCAGATAGCTTTCGACCTGGAAATCGGCATCGAAGCCGAAGCTCTTCGTCCCCTTTGTACCGTCGGGCCGGTCCTGCAGGCGGCGCCCGAACTTCTCGGTCAGCCCCTCTTCCGAAAGATAGGTGATATGCGCGGCCATGCGCGCCACCGCGAGGCCGGCATCGGGCGTGGAGCCGCCGTAATAATCGCCCCCGCGCCAGTTGGGATCGGCCATGATCGCCTGCCGCCCGACTTCGTGAAAGGCGATATTCTGCGCCGAATGCCGCGCGGTGGTGGCGATCGCCAGCACGCGCGCCGCGCGATCGGGCCAGTTGGCGGCGAGGCTCAATGCCTGCATCCCGCCCATCGATCCGCCGATCACTGTGTGGAGCCGCTCAATGCCGAGCCCGTCGAGCAGGCCGATAAGGCCGCGCACCATGTCGCGGATGGTGATGACAGGGAAACGCATGCCATAAGGCTTGCAGTCGCTCGCCTCGCTAGCCGGGCCGGTCGAACCCATGCAGCTGCCGATCACATTGGCGCAGATCACGTGAAAGCGGTCTGTATCGACGACCTTGCCCGGCCCCACCATCCGTTCCCACCAGCCCGGCTTGCCGGTAATCGGGTGGCTCGAGGCGACATACTGGTCCCCCGTCAGGGCATGGCATATCAGCACCGCATTGCCCTTGTCCGCCGCCAGTTCGCCGTAGGTCTCATAGGCGATCTCGACACGCGGAAGCACCTGCCCGCTGTCAAGCGGCAGATCGTTGCTGAGCGTAAGGCGCTTCGAGGGCAGCGTTGGTGCCATGGGCCGCACCGATTGGGCGAGGGCGCGGCTTAAGTCAATTGCACTGTTTTTCGGCAGCGAAAGCGGTTATGCGCCGCCGCGCCATGACCGAACAAGCAAGCTCCCGTCCCGAAGGCAAACCCTGGATCATGGGCATTCATGCCTATGTGCCAGGAAAGGCAGTGGCTGCGGATGGGCGCCAGCTGGTCAAGCTATCGGCAAACGAGAACCCGCTCGGCACCAGCACCGCCGCCGCCGAAGCACGGCGCG
>LOET01000097.1 GCA_001515985.1 Sphingomonadales bacterium BRH_c3
GTATCGGCGGGCCAGGTTTCGCGCATGAAGGCAACGCATTGGCCCAGGTCGAGCGGGAAATCGGCCGGTTTCGGCGTGGACCATGCCTTCCATTCTGCATGCGCTTCAGCCCCGGCGTCGAAAGAAATGATCGAATTGTCTTCCCACAGCGCCGCCGCTTCGGCGAATTCGTCCATCGCGCAGCAGATCGCCAGATCGGTCATATAGACCCGGTTCAATTCCTCCGGGTCGGGATGAATATGCACAAGCCGCTGCTCGGTGCGGTCGAGTTCGGGACAGGTATAACCATCTGTTGTCGCTTCACCCAGGCGCGCGCCCACTGCGATGACCAGATCGGCCTGCTTGACGCGCTCGACCAGCTTGGGGTTGGGGCCGTAGCCAAGATTACCGGCATAAACCGGTGAAGAAGGCGAAATTGCGTCCTGCCGCCGGAACGCCGTTGCAACCGGCAGGCCGATTCGTTCGGCGAATTGCCGGAAGTATTCGCGTGCCTTGGGGTTCCAGCCAGCCCCACCGATGATCGCAATCGGGCTGGCCGCATCACCGATCAGCGCCATCAGCGCTTGCATCGCA
The DNA here is from genome assembly GCA_001515985.1 of Sphingomonadales bacterium BRH_c3. Lineage (GTDB taxonomy): Bacteria > Pseudomonadota > Alphaproteobacteria > Sphingomonadales > Sphingomonadaceae > Erythrobacter. The sequence goes on from LOET01000097.1 coordinate 574, forward strand.
TCGGGGCAGGCGGCTTGCGATGGCCGGGTTACGAAGGGGCGCGGTTTAGCCTGCGTGGCATCATCCAGCATGTCTTCGGGCAGGGCAAGCACCACCGGGCCGGGGCGGCCCGAGATCGCAGTGGCAAAGGCACGTGCGACGAATTCGGGGATGCGGTCGGCGCTTTCGATCCGCGCCGCCCATTTGCAGATCGGGCTGAAGAAGGCCGGGAAGTCCACTTCCTGAAACCCTTCGCGCTCGCGCATCGAACGGTCGACATCGCCCACGAACAGGATCATCGGCTGCGAATCCTGATGCGCCACATGCACACCGATGCTGGCGTTGGTCGCGCCCGGGCCGCGCGTAACAAAGGCAATACCTGGCCTTCCGGTCATCGTTCCATCTGCGCAGGCCATGAAAGCGACACCGCCTTCCTGGCGGCAGGTGACTAGATCGATTTCGTCGCGGCCATGCAGCGCATCTAGCACTTGCAGGAAGCTTTCGCCGGGAACGGTGAAGATGCGGTCTGCGCCTTGTTCGATCAGGCATTCGACCAGCAGCTTTGCGGCATCGGGAGTTGGGCGTGCAGTCATGTTGCGGGGCTTAAACCTGCCTTGCAAACGAAGCAATCTATCCACAGGTCACCATGAACAGGGATGCTTAATGTCCCGCCTTGCGACAGCCCGGAATCAGGGCGCGCGAAATGGTTAGCATCGGGTTAAGAAACCCCCATGCGTAGGAACCTGGTATTGACCGACGAGCAGGCAAGGCACCCATTTCGGGCGCTGTTGCCGGCGCATGTCCGCAGCAATGAATATGAGGCACCCGCCGAAGTGCTTTGGAAGCTGACGCGCGAAGATGTGCGCGGCTTCGCCACCGCCTACTTCGCGACATTCGCAGCGGTGCTCGTTTTCTTCGCCTAAACCGGCCCCGCCTCCAGTTCGGCCCTGTGCAGCTGCCGCCCCAGGTATGCAGAAATCAGGCACATCGCCGCGCTGAGCAGCAATTGTTCCACCACCGGCACGCCAATCGCGCTTAGCGCCATGGCGACCAGCGCACCGCCCACCATCGCGCCGGAATTGACGATGTTGTTCGCGGCAATCGTGCGCGCCGCGGCATCAGGCGAGCAGCGGGTGGTGAGAAATGCGTAAAGCGGCACAACGAACATCCCGCCCGCAACCGCTATCCCCAGCAGGCACAGCATGATGACTGTGGCCAGCGGCCAGGCCAGAAATTCGCTTACGCTGAGAAGTTCGGTCGGCTGGTCTGCGTGCCACATGCGGCACACGAGGTAGAAGGCGATCACGAACAGGCCCATCACGATCACCGAGGCTGGTGAATAGCGCGCCGATACGGTGCCCTTGAGCAGCGCGTTGATCGATATCGATCCGATTGCCACCCCTACCGAGAAGATCACCAGGAACAGGCTGGCGACTTCCTTGCTTGCCATAAGCGTGTTCTTGGCCAGCGGCGGGAACTGGATGAACAGGACGGCTCCAATGGTCCAGAAAAAGCTGATCGCCAGTATCGCATAATAGATCTGCCGATCGAGCATCGTTTTCCTGATCAGCCCGATCGATGCGCGAATGATGTGCCAGTCGAGCTTCTCGTAATCGGCAATGGGCGGGGCAGCGGGGACCTGGCGGCTTGTCAAATAACCTATGACGGATGTTGCGATGATGCCGCCGGCAGCCCATTCGACCGGGATCCATCCGGCCAGAATGGTACCGGTCAGAATCGCGATATAGGTCCCCGCTTCGACCAGGCCGGTGCCCGCCAGCACCTCGTTTCGTTTGAGATGCTGCGGCAGGATGGCGTATTTGATCGGGCCAAGAAAGGTCGATTGCACGCCGGTAAGGAACAATGCCAGCAGCAGCAGCGGGATCGCCAGCGTATCGACTGAAATTCCGCGCCAGGCGAGATAGAGCCCGCTTGCACCGATCAGCATCAGGCCGATCTCGCACATCTTCACCGTGCGGATGATCTTCGCCTTGTCGCGCATATCGGCGAGCTGCCCCGCCAGCGCCGAAAGAATGAAGAAGGGCAGGATGAACAGCGCCGATGCCACCGCACTGAAGATGCCTTCGGCGCTTTCATCATCATAGACGCTGTAAACCACGAACAGCACCATCGCGGTCTTGTAGAGATTGTCGTTGAAGGCGTTGAGCAACTGGGTGCAGAAAAGCGGCAGGAAGCGCCGCTGGCGCAGCAGATGCGTTGAAGTGCTCATCCAATCAGCCCCGCTGCCGCCTCATCGCAGATGATCCTAGGGTGGGGGTGAGCGGTGAACAAGCCTTTGCAGCCATCTTTTGCCCGGCGCCGCAACGCGCTAATGAGTGCACCCTATGCTGACCTTGCCCAACATCCTCACCCTGTCCCGGATCGGCGCGGTGCCGCTGCTCGCCTTCTTCCTGTGGTGGCCAGATTGGCATATGGGCTATTTGATCGCTTTCGTGCTCTACAGCCTGATGGGCATTACCGACTATTTCGACGGCTATCTCGCGCGCTCCAGCGGGGCAGTGTCCAGGCTCGGCATCTTCCTCGATCCGATCGCGGACAAGATCATGATAGCCGCTGTTATCCTGGTGCTTACCGCACAGGGCGTGCTGCGCGGCCCCTATGTCGGTGACATGCATGTGATTGCCGGGCTGATCATTCTGGTGCGGGAGATCGCCGTGTCGGGCCTGCGCGAATTCCTGGGCGGGCTGCAAGTCTCGGTGCCGGTGACCAAGCTTGCCAAGTGGAAGACGACCTTCCAGATCATCGCGCTGGGTGCGCTCATCCTTGGGCGCGGGCTGCCCGAATGGAACATGGACATTGGCGGGATCGAGGCCAATGTGCCGCACACGGTTGGCCTCACGACACTTTGGGCGGCTGCGATCCTGACGCTGATGACGGGGTGGGATTACCTGCGTGTCGGCCTCAAGCACATGGACTGAACAGCTGCTGCGAATCAAATAATCGGGCATGAAAACACCCGGCGTCTTGAAACCAAATGCGCTTCTGGCGCGTATTAGAGGCAGGAACTGAGCGCTCGCAAAGCGAAAGGCCGCGAACATGAATGGTTTGATCTGGCCAGCGGCATTTGCCGCAGCCAACATCAACTTCTTGGAAAGCATTTGGGGATACCAAGGCCCCATGAGCGCCACGCTTTCCACCTTGATTGCCGCCTTTCTCAAGATTGGCTGGGTCGCCATCGTCTTCAATGAAGTGCGCGGCGTGATCATGGCTGTGCCGGTCCTCTATGCGATGTATCAGTCAGGCGGGTCGCTCATGGCCCTGTGGCTCGGTTTCTGTTCGCTGGCGGGTATCGCCCTGTCAGTGGTGGTGCCATTGTTCGCGGCGCGGAAGTTTGAGCGTTTCGCCAAGTCACGGCTCGCACCCGCCAAGGCCTGACGCCTTGCGCTAACCTTCGCGCAATTCCTCCGCCAGCAATTCAAACTCTTCCGAACGCGGGCTGTTCTTGCGCCAGATCAGCGCGATCTCGCGCTTGGCATTCTTCGCCCGCAATGGCCGTGCGACCACATCGGTGCCGTTGAGGATTCCGGCATCGAGCGCCATCTCCGGCAGCATCGTTAGGCCCAGATCATTGTCCACCATCTGCACCAGCGTGTGCAGCGAAGTGCCGATCATGGTGGCAGAGGCGCGCAGTTCGGGCCGGTTGCAGGCGGCCAGCGCATGTTCCTTCAGGCAATGCCCGTCTTCCAGCAGCAGCAGCCTGCCTTCGTCGATCATCGAGGCAGGGATCGAATCCGGCGGGTCACGCGGGTCATCCTTGGGAAAGGCGACATAAAGCTGGTCATCGGCGATATGCGCCATCTCCACCTCGCCGGTGGCAAAGGGCAGGGCCAGCAGTACGCAATCGACCCGCCCGTGCTGGAGCGATTCGACCGCGTCGTGGCTGGTTTCCTCGCGCAGCATCAGCTTGAGCTCGGGCCGCTCGCGCTTCAGCCGCGGCAGGATGCGCGGCAGCATGAAGGGTGCGATTGTGGGGATCACGCTCATCCGCAGCGTGCCCGAAAGCGGCTTGCCCGCTGCCTGCACCAGATCCGAAAGTTCCTCCGCCTCGCGCAGCAGACGGTGCGCCTTTTCCACCACCTGCTCGCCCAGCGCGGTAAAGCGCACCACCCGGCGGCTACGCTCGACCAGGGTCACGCCCAGCAGCGATTCGAGCTCGCGAATCCCCGCCGAAAGCGTCGATTGCGAGACGAAGCAACTTTCCGCCGCGCGCCCGAAATGGCCGTGCTCGTGCAGGGCGACGAGATATTGCAACTGCCTGATGGTGGGGAGGTAGGTGGACATGCTGCCTATGCATTTAGCCCGACACGGCGAAGGCGCAAAGTCCCGCAGGATGGAACACATGGAACACGGTTATGGGAAAAGAATTCCGCCGGAGGCAGGGCGGCGATTTGCGTGCGTGAATTGGCGGGGCGGGAAGGGGCGGTCATACCGCAAAGATAGGCGCGCGCGGCAGTGTAGGAAACTCGGCGGGGACGCTGAGCTTTTCCTCCCCTCTCTTGAGGGAGGGGGTCTCACGGTCTAGCCTTCGCGTCTCCGCGCAAGAGCTTGCCCGGATCCCGACACCCGCCGCACGCAGGTAGCCCTCACTCCGCCGCCAGCGCCTCTTCCATCTCGGCCTGCATATCGTCGATATGCGTCATGGTCAGCTTGCCGCGCTTCACCGCGAAGGCAAGCTTGCCTTCCACCAGTTGCAGCGCGTCGCGCCCGAAAATGTCATATCGCCAGCCCTGCAGCACCGGCAGGTCACGCACCCCGGCGGCGAGCGCCTCCATCTCTTCGGCCCGCGTCAGCAGCCGAGTGGCGACGTCAATCTCGCGGCTGCGGATCTTGAGCAGCAGCTTGAGGAGGTCCGCCACCAGCGCGCCTTCCTTGCCCAAAGGCGCGCCGCGCTTCATCTTTTCGGGAATCTCGTCCTTGTCGATCGGCTCCGCCTTTTCGAGCACTTTCATCAGCCGCTTGCCGATGTCATTGTCGCGCCAGGCGGATGAAAGCCCGCGCACCTTGGCCAGATCGGCCTGCTGGCGCGGCGGGTGGCTGGCGATGTCGGCCAGGGTCTCATCGCGCATGATCCGGCCGCGCGGGATATTCTTGTGCTGCGCTTCGCTTTCGCGCCACGCCGCCAGAACCTTGAGCCGCCCCAGTACCTGAGGATTGCGCCCGGACTGGCGAATTCGCCGCCAGGCCTGGTCAGGATCGATCAGATAGTTGGAGGCATCTGCAAGCTTGTCCATTTCCGCGTCGAGCCAGTCGCCGCGCCCGGTCTTGATCAGCTTGTTCAGGATCCTGGGGAAGATTTTCGAGAGATGCGTCACGTCGCCGATGGCATATTCAATCTGCCGGTCAGTGAGCGGGCGGCGGCTCCAATCGGTAAATCGCGCGCCCTTGTCGATGGTGATGTCGAGCCAGGCTTCGACGAGATTGGCATAACCGATCTGGTCGTTCTGGCTGATGGCCATCATCGCGATCTGCGTGTCGAAGATCGGGTGCGGGGTTTTTCCGGCAAGGTTGACGATGATCTCGACATCCTGCCCGCCGGCATGAAACACCTTGAGCACATCCTCATTTTCCGTCAGCAGCCGCAGCAGCGGGGCAAGGTCAATGCCATCTGCCAGCGGATCGATCGCGGCGGCCTCTTTATCATTCGCGATTTGCACCAGGCACAGTTCGGGCCAATAGGTGTTTTCGCGCATGAATTCGGTATCGACCGTCACGAATTCGGAAGTGGAAAGGCGCTCGCACAGCTGTGTCAGAGCGTCAGTTGTGGTAATCAGATCGTGTATTTTCATCCGTCTTTTCTTTGTGTGGGGCGGAGTACCGCCCTCGGGCCTTGCGGCCCATTTCGGAAGGGGAACCTTGACAAAGCCACCCTCTTCCCCTGTTAGCGCGCGCTTGAAACGCACACGGGCTTGCGCGCTTTTGCATGGGCGCGCCCATAGCGCCATACACCCGAATTTGGAAAGATATTAGATGCACGCCTATCGTACCCACAATTGCGCACAGCTTGGTGAAGCGAATGTTGGCGAATCCGTCCGTCTTTCGGGCTGGATCCACCGCAAGCGCGACCATGGCGGGGTGCTGTTCATCGACCTGCGCGATCATTTCGGCATTACGCAGATCGTGGCGGACGAGGATTCGGCTGCATTGCCGGTGCTGGAAAGGCTGCGACTCGAATCGGTCGTGACGATCGACGGCAATGTGAAGGCGCGCACGCCCGAAACGGTGAACAAGGATTTGCCGACCGGCGCGATCGAGGTGTTCGCGCGCGAGGTAACGATCCAGAGTGCCGCCGAAGAACTGCCGATGCCGGTTGCGGGTGAGCAGGAATACCCTGAGGATATCCGCCTGAAATACCGCTTCCTCGATCTGCGCCGCGAAACGCTGCACCGAAACATCATGACCCGCGTGGCGGTGGTGGCTGACATGCGCGAGCGGATGCGCGCGGTGGGCTTCAACGAATTCTCGACCCCGATCCTGACCGCTTCCAGCCCAGAGGGTGCGCGTGACTTCCTGGTCCCCAGCCGCATCCACGCGGGCAAGTTCTACGCGCTGCCGCAGGCGCCGCAGCAGTACAAGCAGCTGCTGATGGTGGCCGGGTTCGACCGCTATTTCCAGATCGCGCCGTGCTTCCGTGACGAAGACCCGCGCGCAGACCGGCTGCCGGGTGAATTCTACCAGCTTGACCTGGAAATGAGCTTCGTAACGCAGGAAGAGGTGTGGGAGACGATGGAGCCGGTGATCGCCGGCACGTTCGAGGCGTTCGCCAATGGCAAGCATGTAACGCCAGCGGGCCGCTTTCCGCGCATCCCCTATGCCGAAGCGATCCTGAAGTATGGCACCGACAAGCCCGATCTGCGCAACCCGCTGATCATCAGCGATGTCTCGCAGCATTTCCAGCAGTCGGGCTTCGGCCTGTTCGAGAAGATCGTGGGCGGCGGCGGCGTGGTGCGCGTGGTTCCTGCGCCCGGCACGCATGAGAAGAGCCGCAAGTTCTTCGACGACATGAACGATTGGGCACGCAAGGAAGGTTTCGCGGGGCTGGGTTATGTCACGCGCAAGCAGGGCGAGTTTGGCGGGCCGATCGCCAAGAACCACGGGCAAGAGGGTATGGAAGCGCTCTATGCCGAGCTCGGCCTGGGCGAGAATGACGGGCTGTTTTTCGCTGCGGGCAAGGAATCCGATGCCGCCAAACTGGCCGGCGCCGCGCGCATCCGCGTGGCCGAGCAGCTTGAGCTGATCGACCGGAACCGCTTCGAACTCGCCTGGATCGTCGATTTCCCGTTCTACGAATATGACGAGGACGAAAAGAAGGTCGATTTCAGCCACAACCCCTTCTCCATGCCGCAGGGCGGGCTCGACGCGCTGGAGAACCAGGATCCGCTGACCATCAACGCCTATCAGTATGATCTGGTCTGCAATGGCTATGAGATTGCATCGGGATCGATCCGAAACCATCGGCCCGAAACCATGGTCAAGGCGTTCGAGATTGTCGGCCTCAGCAAGGCGGACGTCGAACAGCAGTTCGGCGGCATGTACCGCGCTTTCCAGTATGGCGCGCCGCCGCATGGCGGGATGGCCGCCGGGGTGGACCGGATCGTGATGCTGCTGTGCGGGGCGCAGAACCTGCGCGAGATCACCCTGTTCCCGATGAACCAGAAGGCCGAAGACCTGCTGATGGGCGCGCCCAGCAGGCCCGATCCCAAGCAGCTGCGCGAATTGCATCTGCGTGTGGTCGAGCCGCCGAAGAAAGAGGGTGAAGGAGCATAAGGGGCGCATAAGCGCGGCGCAAAGTCGCAGAAGCGAATTCCTATGCCTCTTGCGCTGCGCCGATCCGTTCATTAGGGCGAATGACGAAATTCAAAAACCCCATAAGCAGAGGGAACATTATGAGCGATACTGCCGACCGCGTGCAGAAGATTGTTGTCGAGCACCTTGGTGTCGAGGCCGACAAGGTCACCCAGGAAGCCAGCTTCATCGACGATCTGGGCGCAGACAGCCTCGACATCGTCGAACTGGTGATGGCGTTCGAAGAGGAATTCGGCGTCGAAATCCCTGACGATGCGGCTGAAAAGATCACCACCGTCGGTGACGCCACGAAATATATTGAAGACAACAAGGGCTAGGTCCTTCACGTCTTTCGCCCGCACCGAGGTGGCAGCGCCATCGCATTGGCGGGATATTGACAGGCTCGGCCCCTTGGGGTTGAGCCTGTTGCATTCTGGTCGCTCGAAAGTGCGATCCTGAACTGGAATACGGAGAAATCGATGCGTCGTGTCGTCGTTACCGGTCTTGGCCTTGTTACCCCGCTGGGTGGCGATGTAGAGACGAGCTGGAGCAATCTGATCGCTGGCAAGAGCGGGGCGGGCCCGATCACCCGTTTCGATGCCTCTGACCAGAAGTGCCAGATCGCCTGCGAAGTGAAGCCGGCCGATCATGAATTCGGTTTCGATCCGAACAAGCGCGTCGATCACAAGGTTCAGCGCCAGGTGGATCCCTTCATCATCTACGGGATCGATGCGGCCGGCCAGGCGCTCGAAGACGCCGGCCTGGCCGATATGGATGAAGACCTGAAGCTGCGTACCGGCTGTTCGATCGGCTCAGGCATCGGCGGACTTCCGGGAATCGAGCTCGAATCGGTCAATCTGCACGAGCGTGGCCCCAGCCGTGTCAGCCCGCATTTCGTCCATGGTCGCCTGATCAACCTGATCAGCGGCCAGGTTTCGATCAAATACGGGTTGATGGGCCCCAACCATGCGGTCGTAACGGCATGTTCGACCGGGGCGCACTCCATCGGCGATGCAGCGCGCATGATCAAGGATGGCGATGCCGATGTAATGCTGGCGGGTGGCTCGGAATCGACCATCAATCCGCTCGGCGTGGCCGGTTTCGCGCAGGCGCGCGCGCTCAACATGAGCATGAATGACCGCCCGACCGAGGCCAGCCGCCCCTATGACAAGGACCGCGACGGCTTCGTGATGGGCGAGGGTGCAGGCGTGGTTGTGCTGGAAGAGTATGAGCACGCCAAGGCGCGCGGCGCGAAGATCTATGCCGAAGTGGTTGGTTATGGCCTGTCGGGCGATGCCTATCACGTCACTGCCCCGCACCCTGAAGGAAAGGGTGCGCAGCTGGCGATGGAAATGGCGCTGCGCAAGGCCGGAATGGGACGTGGCGACATCGATTATGTCAATGCGCATGGCACCTCGACCATGGCCGACACGATCGAGCTAGCGGCAGTCAAGCGTGTGCTGGGTGATGACCTTTCGGGGGCATCGATGAGCAGCACCAAATCGGCTATCGGGCACCTGTTAGGCGGTGCCGGTGCGGTTGAGGCGATCTTCTGTATCCTGGCGATGCGCGACCAGATCGTGCCGCCCACGCTCAATCTGCACAATCCGGACGAGGGCACGGAAGGCGTTGACCTTGTTCCACTGGTGGCGAAGAAGCGGCAAGTGCGCGCTGTGCTGAACAACAGCTTCGGCTTTGGCGGCACCAATGCCTCGCTGGTGATGAAGCAGGTCAGCTGACGTGAAACGCGGCGGCTGCCTCGTTGCGGCCATCCTGGCGCTGCTCGTGGCGGGGGCGATTGCACTATCGGCGCTGTTCGGTTCAGCCAGGATCGAACAGCCGACAGCCTTTGTCATTCCCTCAGGCTCGTCGCTCACCGCAGTGGCGAAGAAGCTTGAGGATGAAGGGCTGATCAGTTCGGCTGACGGTTTCGTTCTGCATGCCAGATTGCTGGGCGGAGATGCGCCGATCCAGGCCGGCGAATTCCGGCTCACCCCGGATATGGGGCAGGGCGACATCCTGCGCGCCTTCCAGCAGGGTGACGTGATCCGCCGTTTCGTGACCATTCCCGAAGGCATGCCGTCGATCATGGTCTACGAACGCCTGATGGCGGAGGAACTGCTTACGGGTGAAGTCGCGGTGCCTGCCGAGGGATCGGTATTGCCCGATACCTATGATTTCGAACGCGGTGAGCCGCGCGCTGCGGTCCTTGCGCGGATGCAGGATGCGATGACCGGCTATCTCGATCAGGCGTGGGAAAAGCGCAGCCCCAGTGCGGCAGTGAAGTCCAAACGCGAAGCGGTGATCCTGGCCTCGATCATCGAGAAGGAAACGCAGGACAAGGAAGAGCTTGCCCTTGTGTCCGGAGTGCTCTCCAACCGCATTCGCATCGGCATGATGCTGGGCGCTGATGCGACGACCATCTATCCGATCACCAAGGGCAAGCCGCTGGGCCGCATGATCCGCAGGTCGGAGCTGCGCGATCCCAATCCCTACAACACAAGGGCGATAGCCGGGCTGCCCGTTGGGCCGATCTCCAACCCCAGCCGCGCGGCGATAACGGCAGCTCTCAATCCGGCGAAAACCAGCGCGCTTTACTATGTCGCCGATGGCAGCGGCGGGCATGTGTTTGCCGAGACGCTGGAAGAGCACAACCGCAACGTGGCAGCATGGCGCAGATTTCGCGCGGAGAAGGGCCTCTAGGTTCTGACCCTCGGCGGCGCCCTAGGGCGTGACGATATCAAAGGTTCCTGGCATCGGGTCGAGCGCGTCAAGCAAGTCCTGCAGTGCCCCCGCGTCGCCTTCCACCTTCAGCCCGGCTGCCTGCATCTGCGCCAGTGGCAGCTTGAGGAACATCAGCCCCAGCAGCAATTGGCGCGGGCCGGTGATGGTCGCCGCCGGTGTATCCCCGGTATCGCCCATCCGCCCTATCAGCACGCTCTCATTGGCTTCCAGCACCGCCGTTTCGCCGCGATCGCTGAGATTGATCTGCACGCGCAGTGGATCGCGCCCAAGCCGGGTGGGATCATAGCGGGTTGCAACCGAATCGAGCAGCAGGCCAGTGGGAACTGCGGCGATCATGTCCGTGCTTTGCGTGGCGAAATTGTCTGGCCTTCCGTTGCGCAGCTCGTAGGCGGCAGCCAGGAACTGGTTGCGCCAGATCGCGCTTTCGGACTGGTAGCCTTGCTGCTCGTAACTGTCAGCCAGCAACCCCTTGCCTTCGTTATTTTCAGGCTCGGCAAATACAAGCTGCTGCAGCAGGTCTGATGACCAGCGATAGTCACCCTCTGCCATGGCGTTGCGGGCCAGCGCGATCACGCGCTCGACGCCGCCCAGTGCCGCGATCATGCGGGCCGCACGGGCAACCGGCGGGTGGGGGTTGAGGTTGGCCGGCACAGCGTCATACCAGCCGAGATAATATTGGTAGATCGCCTTCGAATTGTGGTTGTAGGTGCCGTAATAGCCGTGGTTTGACCATTCCTCGGCCAATTGCGGCGGCAGCGGCACCGCCTCGGCGATCTCGGCCATGGTCGCGCCCCGGTTCATCAGCCGCACGGTCTGGTCATGCAGATAGCGGTAGTTGTCGCGCTGTGCACTGAGCCACGCCACCCCTGCCTCGCGCCCGAATTGCGGCCAGCAGTGGCTCGAGATCACCACGTCGCTTTTCGGTGCGAAATCCTGCACCGCCTCGTCGAGGAAATGTGCCCAGGCACGTGCGTCGCGCACCTTCGCCCCGCGCGGGGTTAGGATATTGTGCATGGTGCAGGTCGCGATTTCCGCGGCAAGGAATGTCTTGGCGGGCGCGACAAACACATTGAGTTCAGCGGGCGCCTCGCTGCCTGAAACGATCTGGAACACCAGTTCCACGCCATCGACTGTGCGGATCTCTCCCGTGTGGGTGATCGTGTCAGTGGGCGGGAGCAGGCTGATCGTGCCGCGAGACACGGCCGAGCCGATCCCGCTGCCCATCTGGCCACTATTCCCCGGCACCAGCCCGGCACCGAACTGATAGGCCGCGCGGCGCTGCATGGCGCCGCCAGCCATCACGTTCTCGGATGCTGCCTCTTCCATGAAATGTTCGGGCGCGATGATCTGTGTGCGCCCCGCCGCCACATCCTCTGCGCTTGTCACGCCGCGCACGCCGCCAAAGTGATCGGCATGGCTGTGGCTGTAGATCACTGCGGAAACGGGGCGCTGGCCCAGTGTAGCATTGACCAGTTCCAGCGCTGCGGCTGCAACCTCGCTGGTGGTCAGCGGATCGATCAGGATCCACCCGGTTTCGCCGCGCACCACCGTCATGTTCGAAAGGTCAAAGCCGCGCACCTGCCATACACCCTCGGCCACTTCGAACAGGCCGTGGTGCCTCAGATAGCGCATGTGCCGCCACAGGCTGGGGTTGACCGTGGCGGGCGCCTCGCCCTCGACAAAACCATAGGCATCGAGGTTCCAGACTGGTTCGCCTGCCGCATTGCGGATGATCGGGTCATCGCGCGTGGCCACGAAGCCGCGCAGGGCGAAATCCGCATCGCGCGTGCCGTCAGCCGGCAGGGCTGCTGCCACGGCATGCTGCGCTTCCACCGTTGCCGGCGAGGCGGGCTTTGCCCCCTCTTGTGCCGCTGCGACGCTTGTGAGCGAGATCCCGGCCAGGAAGCCTGCCAGCATGGTTCTTGTCATTTCCCTCTCCCCTTGTCTTGTCGCCAGATTGCTCGATATGGGCTGCGGCGACAAGCTATCATATCAGGAGGCGCCGCATGGGAAGCTCGCCATTCATCGTCACCGCCGCGCTGCCCGATGACATCTTCGCCTGGGCCGACGCCCTGCGGCGCGCCCACTTCCCGCCCGAGCGCAACCACCTGCATGCCCACGTCACCCTGTTCCACGCCTTTGCCCCGGCCTTGTTTCAGGAATTGCGCGACTATTTGCCCCGGGTTGCGCGCGAATTTGCGCCTCCGGTGGGGCGGATTGCGGGCCTGATGAATCTGGGGAAGGGAACCGCGATCGCGCTTCACAGCCCCGATCTGCTCGGGATCAGGGCACAGATTGCCGATCATTTTCACGGCAGTCTGACCGCGCAGGACCTGCACGAGCCGCGGCTGCACATCACCATCCAGAACAAGGTAACGGCGGACGATGCGCGCGCGCTGCAGGCGCGGCTGCGCGGTGCGATCGAACCGCGAGAGTTCGCTTTTCCCGCGCTCGAACTGCACATCTATCGCGGCGGCCCGTGGGAGTTTGTGAAGCGTTGCGCCTTTCGGCGGCAATAGCAGTTGACCGGGGCGAGGCTGCGCCCTAAATGCGCCGCCTGCCGAGCGGGCGTTTGCCCCGGCAAGCCTTTCGGGGCGGAGTAGCTCAGGTGGTTAGAGCAGCGGAATCATAATCCGCGTGTCGGGGGTTCGAGTCCCTCCTCCGCTACCATTCCTTGATCCGGAAGCATCCACTATCTTCCGTATCTTTCCAAAAACCTGAACAAAAACATGGGCTAACATGTGATTCGCGTTCGCGCTTGCGCAAGCACGTCCACGTGTAGCCGGATTTGGCGTGGGGGTATTTTGGGGGTATCTCGACAGGATGTTGAACCGGAGCGATACCCCCAATGCCTCTTACCGAGATTCAGGCACGAAAATCGCAGCCACGCGAGCGTCCGTACAAGCTTTTTGATGGCGAGGGACTTTTCCTGCTGGTCAAGCCAAATGGATCAAAACTATGGCGCATGAAATACCGGTTTGGCGGCAAGGAAAAGCTGCTCTCTTTCGGTGCCTACCCAGACCTTGGCATAGCAGCTGCCCGTGAGAAGCGGTTTGCCGCCAAAGTCCTTCTCGCACGCGGCCAGGATCCACAGCACAGCGCTATTCAAAGCGCATCAGTGGATCAGGAGACATTCTATTCCGTGGCCCGGCGTTGGCACGAAAATCGCAAGGCTGCGCTAACTCCGGCTCATGCAGAACGCGTGTGGTCACGGCTGGAAAGGGATGTTTTTCCTGCCATCGGCCAAAGCCGCATTCAGGAAATTACGTCTCAGCAAATTCTGGAAATGATCCGGAAGATCGAAGAGCGCGGCGCGCTCGACATCAGCAGGCGGGCGAAGCAGGGGGTAGGACAGGTGTTCCAGTTCGCGATCGCATGTGGGCTGGCCTCAAGCGATCCTACGGCGCATTTGCGCGGGGCGCTAAAGCCGCGTCCGCGGGTCAGGCACATGAGCCGTTTGCCGCTAGGCGAACTGCCGAGCTTTCTCGAGAAACTCCGTTCATACGAAGAAGACGGAGATCGGCGTTCGGCGAATACCAGGAATGCCGTGCTTTTTGCCCTCTTGACCTGGGTTCGGACCAAGGAACTTCGCTTTGCTGTGAAGTCCGAGTTTGAGGACCTTGAAGGCAAAGCTCCGGTCTGGCGTATTCCGGCCGAACGCATGAAGATGGGAAGAGAGCATCTCGTGCCCCTGTCTGCACAGGCGCGTGAGATTGCCCGAGCCATGATCGGTTCGGCCGCCGGCGAATATGTATTCCCGGGCACCGGCATAAACAAACCCTTGTCTGAAAACACGATGATCTACGCGCTCTATCGCATGGGCTATCACAGTCGTCAGACGGTGCATGGCTTTCGGGGACTGGCCAGCACCTGGGCCAACGAGCAGCTTGTGGAATTTGGCGAGCCGGCGATATGGATCAGGAAATACCATCAGGACTGGGTTGAGATGCAGCTCGCGCATTCGGAAAAGAACGAAGTTCGCGGTGCATATAATGCTGCCGAGTATTTGATTCCCCGCCACCGCATGATGCAGGACTGGGCAGACTTTCTTGAAAGCGGAAAGGTCGTAGTTCTGAGGAATGTCGGCAGACAGGCGGCGTGAACTTGATAGCTTCGCTTACAAGAACCTTGGCAGCCGGGCACGGCTCCTTGCGCTGCTTATGTGGCGCCGTCGCCGCGCCCGCCACAATGCGGCGTGCAGCCGCTTAGCTGCGATCCGCGCAAGGGCTGGTCATTCGGTTTGCGTGCAGATTGCGAATGCTTGGTCTTCAGTAAGTTTTTCTACAATTCACGAAGACTCATTGCCTGGGCTGTTCCAAGCGTATCGATGTATTGCTGAAAGCGGACAACTTTGCCGTTTTCCACCGTCCAGACGTGAGCCGCTTGCACATCAAGCGGCATTCCTGACCGCTTATGCGTAGCTTTGTAGCGTCCCAGCGCCACGACGCGGTCACCTCCATCGATAATGTCATCCATATGAACCGAGAAATCGTCCCAGTCTTCGGCCGTGCGCCCGAAGACGCCTTCCAAGATTTGTTCCGCACCCCGATACGGATTACGATCCGCGTACGGATAGTTCTCCGCCTCGTTCCAGATCACATCAGGCGCCAGGGCGCCGGTGAACTCCGCCATGTCGCCTGCGGCAAACGCAGAGTAGATTCCTTCGATCAATGCTTTCGAAGAACTCGCCATTATATACCCCCTGTCCGGCAAAATTGCTGCTGAAAGGGAACATCCGGACTTGCCCGACGTCTGGGTAAACCAACACTGCCGCCTTTGAGAAGTTTATCAATTCGGAATACAGTTTTAGTCCGCTCACTACCCACTTCGCGCCGCCGACATTCAGCCCGTCGATCGCCGTGTTCGAAAGCTGTCGGCGGCATTGGCGTCGCCGTTTAAGTGCTAACTCTATGCAGCAAGACGGCACGTATACTGACAATCCAAAGGTAGCCATTTCTCGCCAGTTCTGCAGACCGGCAACACTTTTTGCGCAGCTCCGCCACATGCCATCTGCCGCCCTGTTGCAGCTACTCTGCCGCAGGACTGCAGCGATTTGCAACCGGGGTTATCTGTCCGTAAGCGTATGATTTTATGCTGCGAATCTACAGCGAGATAAAAGTAGCGCCGTCGGTCGGCTCGCAGGTGGCTGATTTTGTTGAGTTTTAAGCGACAGCATTGATCAGGGCCATATGGCTGTCTTTCCGATTATGCCCGTGAATTCAATACATGAAGAGACGGCTTTCCGTTATTCTGGCCCTGAGGGTGAAGGTTGCACTCTGGCAGGACTTGTCCAGACATGTTCACGGGCACGTCGGCCTGTCCACTTTCCCTGTGCTGCCGCAATGATCGGGAGCGCATCGCACAATCGGCGCCAATGGCGCAGGAACGTCATCTGGCGCCGCTTCCTCCCTGGAGCTGATAATGGCGGCGATGGCGGGCCGGTCTGCTCCCCTCTCCAGCCCCGGATCGGTCCGTCATCACCCGAAAGATGAAGGGACCGATCCCGATGCCAGCCACGGCCACGACTGTGCCTTCCCATGAGCAGCATGAGTATGGAACGGTAGGCACCTTAGCTCGCAAAGCACAAATGGGGCGGACCACAAAATCAATCGAAAATACTAGCGGAATCGTGCCAGCAAGCTCAGTCGGTTGGTTCAGCCCACTAGGCCTGGGAAACATAGATCACTTCGTCTCCACGTGGCCGAGTTTTGGTAGCAGTGCATCACGATTCCCCAAGGATTGCGCCGATGAGCTGCCTAGCTTGCCACAAAAAACGCTGCGATCGTCAGGCGTCCCTTCTGCGGGTCGTCAGGGTGATCGATGTGCTGTGGCACGATCGAGCATTGCAACAGATTGCAGGGATAGATCACCGCGCGGTTATAGACAAAACCTGCCTCGCCGATCCGTTCGAAAACGGGCGTGCTGTCGTTGACATAGGCGGGCTGTGGAGTGCCGTGTTTCGCCAGATCCAACTCCAGGGCCGATAAGTAATCCTGGTGATTGTCGGCGAAAATTCGCGCCAGCCCGGTGGAGCGATGGCGATAGAAGGCGGTCCCCCCGAAGGGAGCATCGGATAGATAATGCACCATGGCAAAGGCCTGCGCGGAGACATCGTCAATATGCGGAATCCGCTGCGCCAGCGACAATTGATCCGGACTTGTGCTGACAATCGAGTAGAGCGCGCGATCCACCTTCAGCGATCGCGTGCAGCCATAGACCGTGCGCAATATCGATCCCAGCCGCCTGCCGATATCGTCAAAATAGGCGCTGCCGACGTGCTTGCGCTTTCCAGGATAGAAATCGCCCCGGAAGGCGAACCCGTCACCCGCCGCTTCGTCCCTCCAGCGATCCGCGCTGCCAGCGAATTTGTCGATTACGACGACCGGGCATTGTTCCTGCCCAAGCCGCAGCACTCCGATGGCGGGCAAGTCGCTCACGGCACAACCGTCACATCGCGCCGGTAGGGCGACGGAGCGCGGACAGGGATCCGGCCGATCATCCCTGCGGCCCGGCAAGCGCGCGGATGATCCGGCGGCGCATGGCTTCCTTCATCGCCGGAGTAGGGCGTGCGATGATGCCGAGCATATCGGGCTGGATATGCGCCCCGGGATCGCCGTCATCTTCGAAGATATAATGCGCGAACATGGCGCGCCACACACGCCTGTCTGCTGCTGGCAGATCGCGCAGGGCCATGAAGCCATGCATCAACGCATCCCACGGGGAAGGCCCCGGCACGGGCTGTTGCCACCAGTAATTGATCAGCAGGTTGATCGGGGAAAGCGCTTCGACATGGTGATACCAGCCAGTGGGGATGAAGATGGCATCGCCGGGACAGAGCTCGGCAAACTGTGATCGGGCCAGTGCTTCCCGCAGTAGCGGGAAACGACTGTCGTTAGGCCTGAGAGGGTCAGCAAGCGAGATCTGCGTTCCGTTGGGAACCGGATCGAATGGACCCATATAAAGATTGCCAATCTCTTCCGGGGCAAACAGCGTGAAGCGCCGCCTTCCGCCCGCGACATAGGCAATGTTAGGGGCCGGATCGCAGTGTATGGCGACTTCCGCCTGCGTTCCCAGCCATAGCCGGTAATCGCCACCGGCCGGGGCACCGGCAATTACGTTCCTCTCGGAAAATCCTGGCGCGGCATCGCTGGCTCGGATTCCCTGGACTGCAATCGCTCCTGCCGGAGGTCCCGGATCGATGAGGTTCATGACAAAGTCCCGAAAACTGGTTGTGATCCGGGTGAAGTTGAAGGATTTCAGATCGTCATTGTAACCGAATTTTCCCTGCACCGGTTCGGGCGCGTGGAGCGCTTCTACCTCGAATGGGAGGGCGAATTTTAGGAGGTAGAGCAGCAATTGCCGGTCACCGCTGATGGCTGCCTGAACTACGGGAAAGTTAGAGGCCAGACCACGGATCACAGCCGGCTCCAATTGTTCTCCCGCCCGGCCCGCTATCTCTTCAAGCTCTTTTGCAACCGCCTCCCTGATGGGGGACGGTCTTATAGGGACGGGCATCGATCGGCTCCTTTGGGTGCAGGTTAATCGAGAAACTCCCACTTAGGAAGCGCTTCCAATCCTGTGCATCAACGCATAACAAGATGGATGTTCAGGATTGGACCTTTGCCAACGACCGAGTCCTGTGCAGTGGCGGCGTAGGGGGTTTGCTAGACTGTGCTGCACCCGATAGAGCTTGCGTCCGGTCAAATTTGACATGCAGAAAAGTCGAGCAAGATAATTGGACAAGAAACCGACCATCGATGATGTCGCCAGAGTGGCCGGGGTGGCGCGGGCAACCGTTTCGCGGGTGCTCAACGCTAGCCCCAATACCAGTGAGCGGGTGCGCGAGCGGGTAATGAAGGCAGTGAATGACCTCAATTACCAGGTCAACCATCAGGCGAGGCAGCTGGCTAGCGGAACTAACCGGCTCCTGGCGGTGATATTCGCCGCAGATGCCGATGCAGAACCGAACAGCTATTATCATTCCGCAATCGAACTGGGGGCGATGCGTGCCTGTTCCGAACTTGGTTTCGGGCTTGTCACCCACACCCTAGATCCGGCAGCGGAGCCCGATCGGTCCCGTATCCTTACACTGGCGGACAAAAGCCGGTGCGACGGTCTGGTGCTGACGCCTCCTTTTTCAGATGACGACGCGCTTATTATCGCCTTGCAGGAGCGGGGTTTCCCATTTGTCCTGATTTCGGCCGGCCCGGATGCCAGGCGCCTGTCATGTTCGGTGGGAATAGACGACCGGCAGGCGGGGTTCGAGCTGGGATCGCATCTCCTCCGGAAAGGCCATCGGCGCTTCGCTTTCATCAGCGGCCCGCGCGACCACAAATCGGCGGCGTTGCGGCTGCAAGGGTTTCTGGACGCATTAGTAGGTGCAGGGCTGGCCGATGATGCCATAGTGATCGCGGAAGGTAATTTCACGTTCAAGTCCGGGATCGATCTGGCTGGTCGGCTGCTGACCGGCAGTGACAGGCCAACTGCGCTAGTCTGCGCCAATGACGATATGGCGGCGGGCGCATTGTTCACTGCGCATCGGCTCGGGCTGAATGTTCCTGCCGACCTTTCGATCACCGGTTTTGACGACACTCCCGTATCGCAGATTGTCTGGCCGCCGCTGACGACGATTCATCAACCTCTTCGCCAAATAGGTTCAAGGGCCATTGAACTGCTGGTCGCCAGTGTAGTGCAGGAGAACGGGACTTCTGATCCTGCTGGCGAAGAGCACCTCGTGCCATTCCACCTGGTTGAAAGGGGTTCATCCGCACAGCGCTGACCGGGGATAAAATGGAAGCGCTTCCAATTTTTGTTTGACTTTCTGTTCTTTGATCAGCAGATGACGATGAGAGCGCTTCCATAAGCGCGGTCATGTGTCAGTACGCTGTCCGCTGGAAGTGACATAGGGAATTGAGAATCAGGATAGAATCCTGATGTGGAGGGGAAAAATGAACAATCGAACTCACTCTTCGAGTCGCGCAATCACGCTCGGCGTTACGGCATCTGCCATTGCGCTCGCCGTGGCTATGCCCAACACAGCGCTGGCGCAGGACGATGGGGCAGGCAACGGGCAGAACGCACCCGACCAGGCCGAAGATGGCGAAATCCTGGTTACCGGCCTGCGCTATGGCCTTGCGACCTCGATCGACACCAAGAAAGAATCGCTGTCGATCGTTGAAGTTGTCTCCGCAGAAGAAATCGGCAAATTGCCTGATGTGTCGATTGCCGAATCGCTGGCCCGCTTGCCGGGCCTGACTTCGCAGCGGGTCAATGGCCGCTCGCAAGTCATTTCCATCCGCGGTTTTGCGCCTGATTTCGGCACCACGCTGCTTAACGGCCGCCAGCAGGCCAGTTCGGGGGACAACCGCGCGGTCGAGTTCGACCAGTATCCGTCCGAACTGCTCTCGAGCGTTGTCGTTTACAAGACCCCCGACGCCGGGATCGCGGGTATGGGGCTTTCGGGCACGGCAGACCTTCGTACCGTTCGGCCACTGGCATATGGCAAGCAGGCAATCGCGATGAATGTGCGCGGCGAACTCACCTCAGGTGACAAGCTCAACGATGACGTTCGCAAATATGGCGGCCGCCTTAGCGTCAGCTACATCGACCAGAACGAGGCGGGTACGTTGGGCTGGGCGCTGGGCTATGCCTACCTCGATTCGCCTTCGAAGAACCAGCATTACAAGGGGTACAATTACGAAACCTTTGGAGCGGATTTTGTGCGCGACCGGATTTCGCCCGACAGCGCGGATACCGCCACATTCCTCACGGGCCAGGAAATTTTCGCCACTTCGCGGCTAAACAAGCGGCATGGCATGATCGGGATCCTCGAGTGGGAGCCGAGTGACGCAGTTCATCTCACCTCCGATCTTTATTATTCCAAGTTTAAGCAGCGCGAAGTTACCCGTGGCGCGCAGTGGTTCTCGAATGTCTGGGCGGACAATCAGAACTTCTCCAATGTCACCACCACCAAATTTGCCGGATCCCAAGTCGCGGTAACGGGCACCAATACCGGGGTTGCGCCGATCATCCGCAACGACCTCAATACGCGCGAAGACGATCTGTTCTCCGCAGGGCTCAATGGCGAATTCGAGATGACCGATCGCCTGCGCTTTACCGGTGACCTGTCCTATTCGCGCAATGAGCGTGACGAGAGCATCACCGAAACCTATGCCGGTTTCGGCTGCTGCGCCACCAGCGCTACGCAGAACGCCAACCGGGTGTTCGATACGATCGACTGGGACATTTCGGGCGCTCTTGCCGGCGGGTTCCCGACTTATTCCACCGGACTCAACTATGCCGATGCCTCGCAAGTATCGCTGGGCGACCGCGCGCCGTGGGGCGGCTGGGGGCATGACGGCCAGACCAAGGAACCGCATGTAACCGAGGAAGTCTATGCGCTCGACCTCGGATTCCAGTACGATGTTGACGGCTTCTTCGACCGCTTCGATGTGGGCATGAACTTCACCCACCGCGAGAAGCGCAAGCGCGTGGACGAGTTCGATCTCAATCTCAAGAACGGCCGTCTTCAGTCGCTCGTTGGCAGCGAATTCCTCGCCAATCCCACAAGTCTTGGCTTTGCCGGTTTCGGAGACGTTCTGGCGGTCAATCTGGAGAAGGCCCTTCCGGTGTTCTACGACCGGATTACCTTCATCAACAACGACACCTTCGACAAGGCGTGGATGATCGAGGAGGAAGTGCTCACGCTTTATGCCAAGGGCACGATCGACGCGGGCAATCTGCGCGGCAATATCGGCGTCCAGGTGGTCAACCAGCGCCAGGAATCGACTGGCAGCGCGATCAACCGCACGCAAACCCCGACTGAGGTGACCGAAATCACCCGCCGCGCAAGCTATACCGATATCCTGCCGAGCATGAACCTGATCTACGATCTGGGTGGTGGGCACAACTTGCGCCTTGCAGCCGCTCGGCAGATGGCGCGTCCGCGCATGGACGAGATGCGGGCGAACTTCCTGCCCAGCTTCTCCAACCCCTGCGGCGGCAGCCCGCCCTGCGTGCCCGGCCAGGAGATTAATCCCTGGTCCGCGACTGGCGGTAATCCGCTGCTTGAGCCATGGCGGGCCTGGGCGTTTGACGTTTCGTATGAATGGTATCTAGGCAAGGCGAGCTACATAAGCATTGCCGGTTTCTACAAGGATTTGAGCAACTTCATCTTTACCCAGCGCCAGCCGTTCGACTTCACCGGTCTGCCGCTGCCACCAACCGCGGCCAACATTCCCGATGGAGTCATCATCAGCCCGATCGGCCAGATCAACCAGCCGGCTAACGGCCAGGGTGGCTCGATCAAAGGGATCGAATTGACTGCTGCGCTCGAACTTGGCCGGATAATCGAACCGCTCGACGGGCTTGGTGTGATCGGGACTTATTCCTACACGGACTCGAATCTGCGGCCGACCGCGAGCGAGAACCCTGATGTGATCCAAGCGACACGCATCGCCGGTCTTTCAGGCGATGTTTACAACGTCACCGGATATTTCGAGAAGTGGGGTTTCCAGGCAAGGATGAGCTATCGTTGGCGTTCAGCGTTCAAGGGTGAGGTGACACAGCTGTTCGCGGTTCGCGGTGCAACCGAAATCCTCGCAGAAGAGGACGCGTCGGCGCAGATCGGCTACACCTTCCAGCCTGGATCGACGTTGGAGGGGCTGGGCCTGTTGTTCCAGGTTAACAACCTCACCAATTCACCCTTCCGCACCCGCCTCGGCGTGGATGCGGGTGGTGTGCGAACTGCGGACGGATCCTTCCTGCCTGAGGTGGTGGAGAAGTACGGGCGCCAGTTTCTGTTTGGCTTTAGCTACAAATATTGAGCGGATACGGGCCGGTGGTGTGAACTGTCGGCCCGTCCTCTCCGATTGATGCGAACAAGTCCATATCCGGGGCGGACCCTTCGGGTCGTCGCTTCGCACCAGGGAAGTGCCGCACGCAATATCGGCGGCACCAACACAATCGACCGCGAGGGGCTAGAAACGTGCTGAACTTCCATAACTCCCGCTTGATCCTCCCGGCACTGATGATCGCGCCGTTCCTGGTCGCTGCTGCCGCGCCGGTTGACAGGGCGGATTCCGAAACGGCCAGCCAATGGCCTGGCGCCGCGAGTCCCATCACCAAGGACGCGGCGATGGAGGAGCGGATTGCTGCAATCGTCGCGGGCATGACCTTGCGCCAGAAGATCGGGCAGATGACGCAGCCGGATATCCGCTCGATCACGCCCGACGAGGTGCGTCAGCACTACATCGGTTCGGTCCTCAACGGTGGCGGGGCATGGCCTGACAATGACAAGCACGCGTCGGTTGCCGATTGGGCGGCGCTGTCCGAAGCCTATTATCAAGCGTCGATGTCCACTGACCTGCCTGTGAAAATACCGGTGATCTGGGGCACGGATGCAGTCCATGGGCACAATAATGTGTTCGGGGCGACGCTGTTTCCGCACAATGTCGGCTTGGGCGCGGCACAGGACTCGGATCTCGTCGGTCGCATCGCACGACTTACCGCAAAGCAGGTCAGGGCAACCGGGATCACCTGGGTTTTCGCTCCGACGTTAGCAGTAGTGCAAAACCCGCGATGGGGCCGGACTTACGAAAGCTATTCCTCCGATCCGGCGTTGGTGCGGGACTATGCCGCGTCCTTCGTCAGCGCGATGCAGGGCGATCTGTCCGGCGCCAGCAACACGATCGCTTCGGCCAAGCATTTCATCGGCGACGGCGGCACCTGGCTGGGCATCGATCAGGGCGAAACCCGCGCCACGCGGGAAGAACTGTTCCGCATCCACGCCCCCGGCTATCTCGGAGCGCTCGAAGCCGGGGTGCAGACCGTGATGGTGTCATACAGCAGCTGGACCGATACCGGCACCGGCGAAGCCCATGGCAAGATGCACGGCAATGGCGAACTGATCACCGATGTGCTCAAAGGCGAGCTCAGCTTTGATGGCTTTGTGGTGTCTGACTGGAACGCCATCGAACAGGTCGAAGGCTGCACCCGCACCCATTGCCCGCAAGCGATCAATGCCGGGATCGACATGTTCATGGTTCCCGACGACTGGCTGCGCTTCATCGAGGAGACTATTGCCGATGTCGAAGCAGGGACCGTCCCGATGAGCCGTATCGACGATGCCGTGACTCGGATCTTGCGCGTCAAGCTGCGTAGCGGGCTGTTTGAAGGTTCGCCATTTCCGCCTGCTGCTGCCGCTGGTGACCTGGCCAGTGAAGAAGCGCGCAAGACGGCACGTGAAGCTGTTTCCAAGTCTCTAGTGCTGCTCAAAAATAGCGGACGTGCATCGCTTCCGCTGGCTGCCGATGCGAAGATACTTCTCGTCGGGAGGGCCGCCGACAAAGTGCCTCCTCAACTTGGGGGATGGTCCCTGACGTGGCAAGGTGACGAGACCGACGATAACGATTATCCGCTCGCCGATGACATGCTTTCTGCGCTTCGCAAGGCAGTCGTTGGTGAAGGTCGAGTAGATTTCAGTGCTGATGGCACGGATGTCGATGTGACTGCTTACGATGCAGTCATCGTGGTTCACGCCGAAGATCCCTATGCGGAAATGAAGGGAGACATTCCCTATCCGGATACTATTCGGCACAGTGCACGCTATCCAGAGGACCTGACAGCGCTTGAACGGGTCTCTGGTAAAGGGGTGCCGGTCTTGTCCGTACTTTATTCTGGACGTCCAGTCTATGTGAACGACCTGCTCAACCTCTCCGATGCTTTCATTGCAGCCTGGCTTCCAGGAACCGAAGCCTTGGGAATAACCGATGTTCTCCTGCGTTCTGGGGACAGGCTTGAGGAGCGCGACTTTACGGGCCGTCTGCCGTTGGCCTGGCCAGGCGATCCCTGTCCAGAGACGGCGTCGAACCCGGTTCTGTTCGCGCGAGGCTACGGCCTCGGGGTGAGGGATCGCACGGATTTGGCAAGCGTTCCGGTCGACAATCGACTAACCTGTCCGTCACTCGCGCAATGATCCAGCTTGGCCAGGAAGGCGAACATGACGCAGCGACTGAAGACGATTTTGGTAGTTGGCGGAGGTTCCGCCGGGTGGATGACTGCTGCCTTGTTGTCCAACCTGTTTCAGGGCTTGTATCGCATAAGGCTGGTCGAATCCGAGGACATCGGCACGATCGGAGTGGGTGAAGCCACGATCCCGGCGATCAAGAAGTTCAACGAACTGCTGGAGCTGGACGAGGCCGACTTCATGCGGCTGACGCAGGGTACCTTCAAGTTGGGTATCCAGTTTAACAACTGGGACCGGATCGGATCAAGTTATGTCCACGGCTTCGGTGTCATCGGGCAGGATCTGGGCTGGCTGCGCTGCCATCAATACTGGCTCAAGATGAAGTTGCACGGCGACGCCGCCGATTTTGCGAATTTGTCGATCAACACAGCAGCGGCGCTAGAAAACAAGTTCATGCCGGCCAGAGCTGATGCGGGGGATTCGCCGATCGGCCATATCGCCCATGCCTATCAGTTCGATGCCGGGCTTTATGCGCGCTTTCTGCGCGGCTATGCCGAAGATCGCGGGGTTGTGCGTCAAGAAGGGAAGATCGTCGATGTCGCTCTGCGCGGGGAGGACGGCTTCGTTGAATCGGTAACGCTGGAAAATGGCGAGCGGATCGAAGCCGATCTGTTCATCGACTGTTCGGGCTTTCGCGGCCTGATTATAGAACAGGCGATGAATACCGGTTATGAAGACTGGACAAAATGGCTGCCGTGCGACCGGGCCATGGCGCTGCCCTGCGCCCGTTCCGACAATTTCACCCCATACACAACCGCAACCGCGAATGGCGCCGGTTGGCAATGGCGCATTCCGTTGCAGCATCGGACCGGCAACGGGCACGTTTATTCCAGCCAGTTCATGGAAGATGACGAAGCCGAGGCGATCTTGCGGGCCAATCTCGATGGCGAAGCGCTTGGCGAGCCCAACCGCATCCGCTTCACGTCAGGCAAACGCAAGCGGATCTGGAACAGGAACTGCGTCGCAGTGGGCCTGTCTGGCGGCTTTGTCGAACCGCTCGAATCGACCGCGCTGTTCTTGATTCAGTCGTCGCTGATCCGTCTTATCCGGCTGTTTCCCGACCTGAGCTTCGACCAGGCCAATATCGACGAGTTCAACCGTCAGACCGATTTCGAGTTCGAACGGGTCCGGGATTTCATTATCCTACACTACAAGGTGACCCAGCGCGACGATACGCCGTTCTGGCGATACTGCCGGGACATGGACGTGCCGGACACGCTGCAGCGCAAGATGGACCTGTTCCGTGCCAATGGCCGTATCTTCCGCGAGGATGAGGAACTGTTCAGCGAAGAAAGCTGGATCCAGGTAATGCTGGGGCAGGGGATCATTCCCCATGGCTATGATCCGCTGGTGGATATCCGCAGCGAGGCGCAAATTCTGCAGTATCTCGGCAATATAGAGAACGTGATCCGCAAATGCGTTGCGGTGATGCCCACGCATGCCGATTTCGTTGGAAAATACTGCGCCGCGACGGCTTCAGGCTGATGCCTTTTCGCGCTCGGTTCTCCATCCTCCTTGCGTTCGCCCTGGCACTGGCGGCCTGTTCAGGGGCGCCGAAAAGTGGCCTGGTTGTCTCGCCATCGGGAAGCCCGCCACCTGTCGTGCGCACCATACCGGGCTGGCTGACAACGGCGGATGGTTCGCACAGGTTGGTACCCTTCGAAGCCAGTGAAATCACGCTAGGCAGCGGGCAGGGCGCAGATGTTGTGGTCGATACCAGCCAGCACTTCCAGCCGTTTGCCGGATATGGCGCATCGGTCACCGATGCCACGGCGTGGCTGCTGATGCACGAACTTGATGCTGCAAGCCGGTCGCAGCTGTTGCAGGAACTGTTCGGACTGGGCGGAGCGCTGGGGCTGGATGTTGCCCGGATCAGCATCGGCGCTTCGGACTTTTCCCGCAGCCATTATACCTTTGCCGATACGCCGGGCTTGCCCGATGCCGATATTGCTCCGGCGCGGGCCGATTTGATACCCGCACTGTTGGAAATCCGTTCGATCAATCCGGGGCTGTCGGTGATAGCCAGCCCCTGGAGTGCTCCGGCATGGATGAAGACCAGCGGCAGCCTGATCAAGGGTAGACTGGATCCGGCGCATTATGCCGATTTCGCTCACTACCTCGTCAGTTACGTCAGCGAAATGCAGGCGGCGGGCATTCCGATCGATATGCTCACGATCCAGAATGAACCACATTTTGAACCCGAAGATTATCCGGGCATGCGCGTCGAACCGGCGGAACGGGCAGCCTTTGTCGGGGAACATCTTGGCCCGTTGATGGACCGCGAGAATCCGCAGACCAGGCTGCTCGACTGGGATCACAACTGGAACGAACCTGACAGCCCGCTGTCGGTTCTGGCGGATACCAGAGCCTCGCCGTTCGTAGATGGCGTGGCGTGGCATTGCTATGCCGGTGACGTTTCAGCGCAAACGCTGGTACACGAACGATTTCCTGACAAGGAAGCTTGGTTTACCGAATGCAGTGCAGGTGACTGGAGCGGCAGCTGGACCGAGGCTTTCCAGTGGTCCGCGCGGAATTTGGTTATCGGCGCGCCGCGCAACTGGGCCCGCGGAGTGTTGATGTGGAACTTGGCGCTGGATCAGAACAACGGCCCCCATCTGGGCGGCTGCGGTACATGCCGGGGATTGGTGACGATTGACACGCAAACCGGCGCGATCAGCCGGGAGCCGGAATATTATGCCTTCGCCCATGGCAGCCGCTTCCTGCCCGCCGATCCCGTGCGCGTCGACAGCACGACGGCAGCATCCAGTATCGACGCGGTCGCATTCCTCGGCAGGCGGGATGGGGCGTTGACGATGTTGGTGTTCAACGGCAAGCCGGGTGACGAAGGGCTTACTTTCATTATCGATGGCAGGGCTTATCGCGCCCTGATGCCTTCCGGCGCGCTCGCCACATTTGTTATTGCTGCTGCAGGGGGATGATTGCCTGATAAATGGGGAAGCACCTTGCCGGTATCTCGGTCTCGTTTGTATCGGTCACCACGCTGTTTTTTGCATGGGGCTTTATATCATCGAACAATGACCCGCTCATCGCCTCGCTCAAAGCGAGCTTCCAACTCAATTACACCGAAGCCCTGATGACGCAATTGGTGTTTTTTGCTGCCTATGGCTTCATGTCCTTTCCGGCAGCAGCGCTGCTGGCGCGCTTCGGATCACTGTGGTCGATCTTGCTGGCGCTGATCACCATGATTGCAGGTTGCTTGTTGGTGCAATTCGTCGTCCGGTTCCAGGATTATACCGTGATCCTGGTGGCGCTGTTCGTGCTGGGCATGGGGATCACTACGCTGCAGGTTGCCGCCAACCCACTGGCCGCGGCGCTGGGCCCCCCTGAAAGTAGTCATTTCCGGCTGACATTGGCGCAGGCATTCAATTCTTTGGGCGTGGTGATGGGTGTCAATTTCGGTTCGCGCATCATGCTGGGTGAGGAAGTGCTGAAAGCTGGGCACGGCCCCATCGCCAGCGAAGCCGAGCGACTGATTGCTCTCGAAGCCATTTCACACGCTTTCCTGCTGATTGCCGTGATGCTGGCCGGGCTGATGCTGTTCATCTGGTTCTCGCGCCGACGCATTTCGGGTGCGGCCGCACTATATGCGCCGGGCGGGCAAGGATCGGTGCTCGATGCCCTGAAATCGCGCTGGGCGTTATTCGGGGCACTGGCAATCGGCCTTTACGTCGGGGCGGAAGTTTCAATCGGCAGCATCATGATCAACTTCCTCAACAAACCGGAGATCCTTGACCTGCCGCTGGAAATTGCGGGTTTCTATCTGGGTAATATCTACTGGATGGGGGCGCTGGTAGGACGCTTTCTTGGCTCCTATTTGCTAACCGTCGTGCGTGCTCCGCTGTTGTTGATGACCGCGGCAAGCTCTGCCTCTATGCTGTGTCTGGTCGTCGCGTTCAGTTCGGGGCCGCTGGCGGGCTATTGTGCGCTGGCTGTGGGTCTGTTCAATTCGATCATGTTCCCGACCATCTTCACCATCACTCTGGAGCGGGCCGGCGTGTCGCAATCGGCTACATCGGGGCTGCTATGCGTAGCCATCGTCGGAGGTGCGCTGCTACCCTATGCGGTGGGCCAGATCGCCGACAAGGCGAGCCTATCGATCGCATTCCTGATCCCGATGGTGGCCTATGGTGTGATCGCCTGCTTTGCTATGCTGGCGGCGAAGGCGCGGACATATACAATTGGCGAGACCGCCGATCCCGCTGCCGCCTGAAGCGGTCTTATTCCCGGCAATGCGGCTGCCCCTCAGCGCTGAGATCGAGCAGCGCGACGACGGGGAAATGATCGGACGCAGCGCGCCCGTTGGCATGTTCGGCCATCACCATATGCTTGATCACTCTCATGCCGCTGCTGGCAAACAGGTGATCGATCAGCGCACCGTTCATTGGCATTGGCGCAAACCCATTGAAACTGAACGCAGGCCCCGAACTGCCCATGGCGGCCGCCTCGCGCGTGTCTTGGAGGCCCGTGGCTTCGGTAAGCAGGGCGCGGATCGCGATATCGGATACCGTAGTATTGAAATCGCCCATCAGCAGCACTTCTTCGCCGGGCTGGCGATTGGCGGCGATCCATTCTGCCAGCATAAGTCCGCTGTTTTCGCGCGCCAACTGTCCTTCATGATCCCAATGGGTGTTGATCGCCAGCAGCCGCGCTCGGTCCCGCCGTCGTTCCAGGCGCACCCAGCTGGCGATCCGGCGATAGGCCGCGTCCCAGCCGAGCGAAGGCACCTCGGGAGTGGGAGACAGCCAGAATGTGCCCGATGCGGTGATCCGGAACAGGCGGCGATCGACGGCAATGGGGGATGCCTCGCCAGCCACTGCGCCATCATCGCGCCCGCCGCCGACGAAATCATAGCCGGTCAGCACGGCGGTCAGATCCGCGCGCTGGTTGGGCAGGACCTCCTGCATACCCAAAATCGCAGGCCGCAGCACAAGGATTTGCCCGATCACGAAATCGCGGCGATGTGCCCAGCTATTTTCACCATCGGCGGGAGTGTCGAGCCGAATGTTGTAGGTCATTGCCAGCAATGGGGCTGGGCACGACAGGTTGCGTGCCTGCACTTGGGGTGCGTTAAGCGCGGCAAGAGCCAGCATCAGGGGCCATGCCCATTGCGTCGGTCGGTTCATGCCGGTGCCTCTCATAATGCTGGAACTATTTCAATGGTAGCGCTTCCAATTCCAGGAAAGAAGTGTAATTCTACCGGATATCGCTGGCGGGTCGGATAATGAACCAGGTACACACAGTCGAACCGTCGCTGTTGTCGAAGGCCTTGCTCACCGAATTCTGTGAGCGCGGCGGAACTGTGGTCGCCGATCGAGTCGAGATTGCGCGGTTGAAGCGTAACCTGATCAACTTTCCCGACGATGCGAAGGCCGCACATACGAAGGTTTCGTCTGACCACCTGTGGAGTATTCCATTGAAACTAAGACCCATGCTGATTGCTGTTGCGCTGGCCCATTATCTTGCCGCGCCTGCCATGTTGAGGGCGCAGGAGGCCCATTTCGCCGAGGAAATCCACGTTTTCGGTATCGAAGACGAAGTTTACCCGCCGCAAGGGTGTGAGACGCTGTTCGTAGGAAGTTCCAGTTTTCGTTTCTGGTTCACAATTCAGCAGGACTTTAGCGACTGGCCGGTGCTCAAGCGCGGCTTTGGCGGCGCGCGGATATCTGACATCAATTTCTATTTTGACCAAGTGGTCGGCCGCTATCACCCCCAAAGGATCGCGTTCTATGCAGGCGAGAACGACATCGATGCCGGGCTTTCGCCTGAAGCTGTTATGGCTGATTTCAGCAGCTTCATGGACCGCAAGAGCGCTACGCTGGGCGCAACGCCGGTGTTTTTCGTCTCCGCCAAGCCGTCCCTTGCGCGCTGGGCGCAGTTCGATCGGCAATCGCAGTTCAACCGGCTTGTCGAACAGATGGCGCGCGAGCGTGACGATCTTGTCTTTGTCGATATCGTCAATGAAATGATGAGAGATGGCGAACCGGACGCGCTGATCTTCATATCCGATGGGTTGCACATGAATGCGGCGGGCTACAGCCTCTGGCGCGCACGGTTGCGCGATGCTTTCACAAGCGCTCCGGCAAGCGCGGCACCGGGATGCTGAGCCGGCTCGCTGCCCTTTCGCTGGCAATCGCCGCCGCCCTGTTCCTGCCGAGCGCGGCAATAGCGCAGGTGCTGCCGACAGGCCCAGTGTTGGCCGCCGCCGATCTGCGCGACGGGCAGGACCTTTCGGGTCCGTGGAACTGGTCGATCGATCCCTATCGTGACGGGCAGGCCGGCTTTCATGGCGGCGAGACCGGAACGGGCCACCGCCGTTATGACGATACCGATGTATCCGCCGCGCGGCGGGCCGATCCGCTGGCGCTTTACGAATATGACATGGATACAGCCCCGGTCGCGATCCTTCCTTCTTCCTGGCTCACCCATACGCCGCAAATGCGCCATTATCAGGGGCTGGTGTGGTATCAGCGCCGTTTCGACGCGGCTCCCGATCCCGAGCGGCGCAGTTTCTTGCGGTTCGGTGCGGTCAATTATTCGGCCGAGGTATGGCTCAACGGGCAGCGGCTGGGGCGGCATGACGGGGGGTTTACGCCGTTTGCCTTCGAAGTGACCGGATTGCTGCGCGAGCGCGGCAACCGGCTGGTGATTGCAGCGGATTCGCACCGCAGCGAGCGCGATGTGCCGCCGCCCGTCACCGATTGGGAAACCTACGGCGGCATCACCCGCGAGGTGCGCCTGCTCACTCTGCCGAAGACCTTTGTCGATGATGGCTTGGTGCGGCTCGCACCCGATGGCAGCCTCCTGGCCGATATCCGGCTGGATGGCGCGGGCCGGGGCGGGATGGCTGTGCGGCTGGCGATTCCGGAACTGGGCATCGAACAAAGCGGCATTGCCGACAGCGAGGGCCGGGCCTCGTTTCGCGTGGCTGCACCGCGGCAACTTCAGCGCTGGTCACCAGACAATCCCCGGCTTTACCGGGTCGAAATCACCGCTGGCGATGATCGCTGGCACGACATCGTCGGATTCCGGACGCTGGCGGTGGATGGCAGCCGCATCCTGCTGAACGGCGCGCCGATTTTCCTGCGCGGCATCAGCCTGCACGAGGAGGAACTGGGTGCCAATCCCACGCGCCGGATAACCGATGCCGCCGCAGAGACGCTGCTGACGGAAGCAAGGGATGGGCTGCACGCCAATTTCGTCCGGCTGGCGCATTATCCGCATGCCGAACCCATGCTGCGCGAAGCCGACCGGATAGGGCTGATCGTCTGGAGCGAAATCCCGGTTTACTGGCGCATCGCCTTTGCCGATGCCGAAGTTCTGGAGCGGACCCGCCGGATGCTGGCAGAAATGATCCTGCGCGATCGCAACCGCGCTTCGATCGCGCTGTGGAGCATCGGCAATGAAACGCCGATCGGGGATGCGCGCAACAGCTTCATGGTGCAATTGGCGCAGGATGCCAGAACGCTCGATCCGGACAGGCTGATTACCGCCGCCTTGCTGACCGGACGCGAGGAGCGCGGCGGCCTGCCGGTGGTCACCATCACCGACCCGCTTGCGGACGCGGTCGATGTGCTGGCGGTGAATAGCTATTTCGGCTGGTATGGCGGCGACCGGCTGGAGGACATCGGATCATACGGCTGGGATTTGCCCGCCGACAGGCCGTTCCTATTTTCCGAATTCGGCGCGGGGGCAACCCTGGGCTTGCACGCCGAGGGAACACCGCAGAAATTCACCGAGGAATACCAGGCGCAATATTATCACGCCACGCTGGCGATGGCGAAAGGCATCCCCACGCTGGCGGGAATGTCACCGTGGGTGCTCAAGGATTTCCGTTCCCCGCGCCGCCAGTTGCCCTTCATTCAGGATGGCTGGAACCGCAAGGGGCTGATCAGCGAGACGGGCGAGCGCAAACAGGCCTACGCCGTACTTGCCGATTGGTATGCACGGCTCGATGGCGGGCGGTAACGCGCGGTAATTTCCGAATCAGCAATCCCTCACTCGATTATGACGTCTGACAAGGGCACATTTCGAATCTGATCCACTTTGGAAGTTGCGGGCATGTCGCAAGGTCGTAATGGCGTGACCTCCCACGCCAAGTGCCCATGCACTTAGCGTTGTACGATTTGGTCAGTGTTGATCGCCGCTAGACCGAATGGTTCGACTGGATTCTGACTTCTTTATGGTCCGGTCGTTGCGAGGAAGGCAGGCTAATTTCTATCGGGGCATACCACCCTATCCTGATGCAAAAATGTGCTGCATCGGAGCAAGGTCAAAAGCCCAAGTGCATGAGCGTGGAGAGGCTCGAAAAATGTTTGGAAACTATAGTCACGGTCTACCTCCCAAGAATTTGCCTGTAAGAATGACGGGGCGACGAGGTAACGCACAGACGACAATGCCTTGCCGGGAGGTTGCTCGATCACGCTTAAGCCATATAGCTCGGATCGGTGGACGAAGTTAAGGATGCCGTTGCTTCCAGTTGACTCCATCCGAATTTTCCTACCGCGCCTCATTTTCTGGCTCGAAACTCATTCTACCTCACGAACTGAACCGGTCAGCGCAAACAGCCAACAATTGGGGTATCGCTGGGGGTACTCGCAGCAAATATCTCAAAAAAGATACAATATAATAAGCGTTTAAGTTATGCCAGAAGATCCCTCCTCCGCTACCATTTCGTCCAGGATTGCGGTCTGGTTTGCGCTGTCGCAGCTGGCCATGAGCGCTGGCTTAAGCTCGGCTCTTGGGCATCGATCCAGTCGACGCCCGGAATTTTCATCATTTATGCGCTTGCCCCTGAACCAATTGGCCGAAATCGGGTGCGGCGCGAACACCCGTTTGGCAGATTAGCGATCTGTAGCGTTACCGGCATCAAGGCTTTCAATAACCTTGGCGAGTTTTGCCCGCACCTCGCCGGCAGCGCTGACAAGGTCCGCGTTCTCGATAGCCTGCATCGATGCAACAGGATCAATCGCCGCCACTTCAGTGTGCCTATCATCGATCGCTTGCACAACGACATTGCATGGCAACATCGTCCCGACCTTGTCCTCGATTTGCAGTGCCTCATAGGCCAGCTTCGGGTTGCAAGCCCCAAGGATTGTATAGGGGCGGAAGTCCACCCCGATTTTGGTCTTGAGAGCCTCTTGCATGTCGATACGTGAGATAATGCCAAAGCCTTCGGACTGAAGGGCCAGTTCGGTCATTTCGATCGCTTCGGAGAACGAGGTCTCCAGAATTGTCGCTAGATAGTAGGTCAATGGATAATCTCCATTCGCTGGAAGGTGAGACGTGTGTGTCTGGATTCATTCTGACCCAAGCTGAACTACACCCTTTCAACGCAAAGATCGAATGGCGGCCATCTGGCTCTACGTTGAAGGTCAGCTTCAGATTACTTTAGATGGGAGGCCTCTTGCGCGCCAGCGCCGCGTCAAATGACCTCTCTCTTGCGGTAGGATCGGCCGATTGGGACCTCCATTCCGTTGTCGAGCGTCACGGACGCCCGGCGCTGTTCGAAGATCCGGTCGCGCCGCACGACAAAGGATCGGTGGACTTGAACGAAGTCCTTTTCGGGCAAGGTTTCAAGCAGCTTTCGCAGCGTGGTCGTGGCGAGACAATTTCCTTCGTCGCTCCAGACCTTGACGAAGTTTCCCTCCGCCTGAAAACCGGAGATGCGATCCAGCCTCAACCGGCGGGTTGCACCGTCGACCCGCAAGGCCAGATATTCCTGCTCGCTTGGTGTGTCCTGTTTCTGCTCGGCCAGGCGCCGCCGCGCCTTTTCCAGCGCCGCAGCGAACCGGTCCGAGCTAACCGGCTTTAGCAAGTAGTCGACCACGTCGAGTTCGAAGCCGTCGAGCGCATGCTCGCGGTGCGCGCTGACGATGATTGCGAGGGGAGGGGCCTCCAGCCCGCGCAGCAGGTCGAGGCCGCCGAAGCGCGGCATGCGGACGTCGAGAAACATCAGGTCGACGGGAACTTCGCTGATCTTCGCGAGGGCTTCGGCGGCATTGTGACACTGGCCCACAACCCGCAAGTCAGGGTGCGCGCGGCAATGGTGCAGCAGGACTTCGTGCGCCAAAGGCTCGTCATCGACCAGAAGCACGTTCAGCATGGGCGAAGTTCCAGTTCCAGCACTGCGCGCCATCCTTCCCCGCTTCGCTCGCTGCTCAGACCGGAACTGTCTCCGAAAATCAGTTCAAGCCGGCGGCGAAGATTGGCCAGGCCAAGGCCCAATGTCTTTGAGCGCACTGTATCTGGGTCGAGCGAGTTTTCGCAGACAAAGCGCATATGGGTGGCAGAAGCACTCAGGTCGATCCTGAGTTCGCTCGCCCGGTCCGTAGGTTCGATACCATGCTTGAACGCATTTTCCACCAGCATGATCAGCAGCAGCGGCGGGATACACAATCGGTCCGAAACTTCCGACCAATTACATCGGACCACGCAGCGATCCCCCAAACGCAACAGCTGCAGGGCGATATAGTTGCGCAAATACTCAATCTCTTCGTCGAGACGGACCAGCTCACGTTGCCCGTCATATACAGTGTAACGTAGCAGATCGGACAATTTTACAACGGCATCGGCGGCGGACGAGCGATCCTTGAGGCACAGGGCGTAAAGCGTGTTGAGCGAGTTGAACAGGAAGTGGGGGTTGATCTGTTGCTGCAGGAGAGCAAGCTCGGCGCTCACCTGTTCGTGGCGCCCGGCAGCATCGCGCTGCTCGGCAAGCAAGCGCTCGCTCGCCAGCACGATGGGCATCGTCACCGCAAGAAAAACGAAGGTGAAGCCATAATTGAGCGGATCGAATAGTTGGCGATCTTCGGAGGGCAGAAGGCTCCATACCGGCAGGTTGATCGGCAGTTGCAGGACAAGGCTGGCCATAAGCGGCGTCGCGATGATCCAGTAACTCAACGACGACAGCGCAAAGAATGTCCAGCCATGGCCGCCCAGCGCACGCCGGATCAGGAGATAACGGCTGCCCCAGTAGAACGCGTAGAGAAGCAATGCCACGATCGCGAACTGCCAGAGGTAATACAGGGCTTCGCCCGGATGGCTGGCGAGGCGCACGGGATCGAACCACACGGTAAACGGCTGGTTCCGCACTGCGTCGGCGGTCGATGCGAAGAGTGAAGTCGTCGCCAGCGCCCACCCCATCAGAAGTGCGATCATCGAACCGTCCAACGTGACCGGCAAACGGCGCAAAAGCGACGCAATTTCACCGGCGCGGAGGCGATAACTGGACCTGCCGCCTGCCAGTAATGCCATGGCGCTGAAGGCGGCTGCGGTCGCGCACTCGCGCAAGTCTGGCAGCAGGTTGTCGAATGCGCCGCGTGTGGCAACCCAAAAGACGGCGATCGGATAAAGCGCGAAGCCTGCCAGCCAAGCGGCCAATGCCGCAAGCGGTCGCAGACGAAACGCTGAGAGATGCGCAGCCACGAACGGCAGGCTCACCAACCCAGTCTGTGCCACATGCAGCGCGAAGCTGCCCAGCGTTTCATCGCCTGCGGCGTGATGCCGCCATAGCGCAGAGAGCAGGACTGCGGCGATCATAGGCATCAGCTGCACCGACCAGTTCGTCACCGACGCAGGGATGGTTTGAGGGCTCGTCATTACTCCTGCCTTGCCGCTACCGATTGGGTTGGCACCTTCTGCACTTTCCTTCGAATTAAATTCATTCGTGAATGACGAACGGCGCAAAAACGATGATGAGCGGCCGCGTGAACCGATTCTGGTCAATGACGGGTCGTTTGTCACTACCAGCGTCCACTTGGTCATTCGGCGATTGCGAGTTGTCCGCCCGCCCGCAAGGCCAGTGCTCCTGCAATTGGAGGCATCATGCTGGCAATCCGCAATCTCTCAAAGACCTATCGCGGCGCGGTTCGTGCACTCGACGGGCTGGAACTGGACATCACTGCCGGGATGTTCGGCCTGTTGGGCCCCAACGGAGCGGGCAAGAGCACTCTGATGCGCACGCTCGCCGGGCTTCAATTGCCCGATCAGGGGAGCATCCATTTCGATGGTGTGAGCGTGCTTGATGATCCATTCGCGCTGCGGAAACGCCTTGGCTACCTGCCACAATCCTTTGGCGCATACCCCTATATCGGCTGCCGCGCGTTGCTGCGCCACATGGCCGTGCTGAAAGGTTTGCCAGATTCAATCGAGACCCAATCCGAGGTGGATCGGCTGCTCGAACTTACCAATCTCACGCATCACGCGCGGCGGCCCGTAAGCACCTTTTCGGGGGGTATGCGCCAGCGTTTTGGCATCGCGCAGGCGCTGCTGGGCGATCCAGCGCTACTGATCCTCGACGAGCCGACTGCCGGGCTCGATCCGGAGGAGCGGCTGCGGCTTTACAACCTCTTGAGCCAGCTAAGTGACGACAGGATCGTGCTGCTTTCGACCCATATAGTCGATGATGCCGAGCAGCTCTGCCCCGAAGTCGCGATCATAGTCGGCGGGCGCATCAGTGCGCGAGGTGGCACGGAACTGTTGGTGAAGGAACTCGACGGCTGCGTCTGGCAAGGATCGGCCGAGCCGAGTGCGCAGAGCGGCGCGGTCCTGCTCAACTCGGCCTATCGCCAAGGCGTTCAAATTTACCGCTACTTCAGCCGCACCTGTCCAGCTGCAGGTTTCGAGGCGGTCCGGCCGAATCTTGAAGACCGCTATTTCCTTGAAATGCGCGGGTGCGAGGTTGGAGCGTGTTAGGCCGGCTAAAGCTGGGCAATGAATGGCGGTTCCTGAGCCGCCAACCGTTGGTATGGCTGGCACTGGCCGGTGCTGTAATAATGAGCGCGGTTATGGCCGGGGGCAGTCCGGCTCCTTCGGGCAGCACGCCAGCTGAGGCGCTTCTGCGGGTCAACCTGTTCATCCCGGCCTTCATCCTGCCATTCCTTGCCGCAGCACTCGGGCCGACAGTGTTCCTCCGCGAGGTCGAACATGACATGAGCGAGATCGTCGGCAGCTATCCTATGACTGTCACGCACTGGCTGGGGGTGCGGCTGGGTAGCTGCCTGATCGTGCTTGTTGCGGCCTGCGCGCTGGCGCAGCTTGCCATGCTGGCCACGCTGGCATCTGCCGATCCTGCTGCCGTGCCAGCGCTAACGCTGCAGTCGCTGGGCTGGTTGCTCGTGATCCATGCTCCAGCCTGCCTGATCTGGTCTTGCCTGCTTGCGCGCTTGAGCTGCGCAACGGGGCACCCCGGCATCCTCTATTTCGCCGCCGGCTTTGGTTGGGTAGCCTATATCGCGCTCGCAATGCTGACAGGCACACCGCTGATTGGCGGAAGCTATGTCGCATGGGAACCATTGCGCCAGGCTCTGATCATCTTTGACCCTTACGCGATCACCGCGCTGGTGAACCCTATGCCCGAGAACGGTCTGCTGCAATCGCGCGCTGCGAACATCGCGCTTGGCAGGATTGCATGGCTTGCGGTGTGCCTGTGGATGCTGCGCGGGATTATCGACTTGCCTGCCCGCAGCCGGCGAGAAGAGAAGGCCGGCAAGATTGAAAATCCAGATCGGTCGCTTCTGCCCGATGTGGTCAGCAGGCTACCTGGCTGGGCAAGGCACGTTGGCCTTCACCTGCGCCATGTCATGCGTGATAGGGCCTTCCCCTTGATGGTCGGGGGGTGGCTCCTGCTGCTTGGCCCTGAAGTCTATAGCGGCCTGAGTTATGCCGAGCCTTTGGCGCAGGTCGATCCGGACAGTCGCGACGCTCTCAACCGTGTGATGTGGGACATTGTGCCGATCGCAGCAGCCCTCGTGCTGCTCTACGCGGCAGACCGGGTTTGCCGGATGTATGGCGCTGTTCGGATGCATGAGCTGGTTGCGGCGACGCCCTATCGTTCATGGCTGATGGTAGGTGTCCAAATCCTCGCCTTGTGGACTGTGGCGGTATTTTTCCTCGCACTTGCCGGGTTGGCGGTGGTGGCGGCGCAGCTGGCAGCGGGAAGTCCGATCGAGCTATGGGAATATATGCTTCAGCTGGGGCTCGCGCTTCCGCAACTGCTGCTCTTTGGCATGCTGTTTGCGGCAGTTCACGCGCTCATTCGGCTGCGATTTGCAGCCAATCTGGTCAACCTTCTGCTGGTCATACTGGGTTTCACCAGCCTGGCGCCGTCACTCGGTTTCCATCACCCGCTCTGGCGGCCCCTTGCATCCCCGTTGGCCGCGCCGGACCATTACTGGGGCTTCGAAAGTAGCATCGCGGGCTACGCGCCATTTCTGGTCTTCTGGTCTGCAGTTTGCCTGGCGCTAGTCCTGCTGGGGATGGTGTTAAACCATCGCGGCATGGCATTTCGTCAAATGTATTGGCGCAGTGCTCTGCGGCATCCAGCCATTGCGCTGGTCCTGACCCTGGCTGTCGGCAGTGCCATTCAAGGGCGCCTGATCCATGTGGCATTTGCCGATGAAGGCTTGCTGGTCAGCCCAGACGAGCGGATTGCACAGCGCGCTGATTATGAGCGGAACTATGGGCAATGGGATGCGGTGGCCCAGCCTGATGTCGCGGCAGTGCGATTCCAGATCGATTTTCATCCGTCCTTGCGCAGCGCGCAGCTGCGCGCGTCGATGACGTTGGTCAACCGCACGAAAGTGCCGATCGAACAGGTGCTGGTGGGCCGCAACCAGATCCCCTGGGATGGCGATGTCCGCATGGGAGACGCAGCGTTGGTGCAAGCCGATGCACGATTGGGGCAGGATATCTTCCGCTTTCAAAGGGCGATGCAACCGGGCGAGACACGCGAACTGAGCATGGCGGCCTTGTTCAGGCAATCCGGGCTTGTGACGGCGTCTATGCCGCTTGTGCTGCGCCCTACATTCAGCAGTCTGCCCGCGCATGCATTGTTGCCCGTGATCGGTTTCGAGCGGGAATTCACCTTGCGTGACCCTGATCTGCGCCGCGCGCAAGGACTGCCCGAGCGGCAGTTGACGCCGCCCAGCCAATTGCCTCCACAGTCTGCGCGACTGTCAGCGGACCTCGCGAATATCGAGACCCTGATCACCACCGAGAAAAGCGATCACGCGATCGCTCCTGGAGAGCTGGTGAGCAGCTGGCAGGCGAACGGGCGCAATCACTTCCTCTATCGCAGCGAGGGCGCGATGCGGAATCTTCCAGCTTTCTATTCGGTCCCCTGGCGGCCACAGACATGGAAAGCAGGCCCGATTGCGCTGGAAGTGCATGCCCCGCAGCGTCTCTCTGCCGATGATCCCAATCTGCGTGCCATGCGTGACACGCTGGAATGGCTCGGCAGCGAAGTTGCGCCCTATCAGTCGCGCACCTTGCGCCTGATCGCGGTGCCGGAGGCGGGGCTGAGCGGCTATGCATTGCCGCAGACAGTTCTGTTGTCACATAGGCTGGCAATTCGCGCGTATCCAACGGCCGATGCGGGGTTCAGCCAGGCCTATCGCCGCGCGGCGCATGAGACCGCGCACCAATGGTTCGGTCACATGATCGGACATGGCATTCCCGAAGAACACGGATTTCTGGTTGAATCGCTCACCAAATACGCCGAGCTCGTGATTGTCGAGCGGCATGAGGGGGGCGATGCCATGCAGGCGCTCGTCGCTTACGAATGGGATCGGTATCGCGGGGCGAGGCTGGATCTCGCTGCACCCGTTGCGCCGCTAATCGATGCCGAAGAGAGCGAGGACATGTATTCGCGTGCGACGCTGGTGTTTGCCTGCCTTCGGCAACAGATTGGCGACGAACCCATACTCAAGGCGCTCCGGGCAATTACCAGCCAAGGCGAGACGACTGGCAGGCCGGTGCGATCGGTCGATTTCGTCGATGCCCTCATCGAAGCAGCCAATCCTATGGCAGAAGGAACCATCCGGGCACTCTTACTCGATCGTGCGCCATTACCGGTTACCTTGGCAAAGTCCGGTTGCAACCTGAATGACCCACAGTTTCTCGCGCGGTGACATTCTCTGGTCGTCTTCCGGTACCGTCGGGTCCGTTCCCTGACCGGGAGCAGGCAAATTGGGAATGACGCGAAAGGCGATTGCCAGCCCCGTTTGTCTCGCCATCCAACTTGGACGCGGCCATGCAGACCGCACGCGAGCGGCGAGGGCTTCACCCGGCCATCGAATCCCCTGCCACCTCATTTCGCTAGACACGCTCAGGCATATTGCTGGTGGACGATCAATGCCCAGGTCTGCCATGTAGGTCAGGTTGGCCTGGAAACCGGGGAACTCGATCGCTACCACCGCTGCTGAGCCCGACGGACCTTCTTGCTGGAATCATCGTCCAATTCAGCGACGAGCGCTGCCGGTCTGGCTGTTATAGGGTATGTGCGTCGCTGTTCCATTTCGCGATAGATCGGTTCTCTCGCGCATTGATCAGCAAAAGGGAGTTTGATGCAGGAACAGGCAATCGTCATTGCGTTAATAGGCGTGTTGGGCATCGGCGCTCAATGGCTCGCATGGCGCTCCAACCGTCCCGCCATCGTGCTCATGCTGGGCGCCGGGTTCTTGGCTGGACCGGTGCTTGGCATCTTCGATCCGGAGCATGCCTTCGGCGAATTGCTCGAGCCGATGATCGCGATCGGTGTCGCGCTGGTGCTTTTCGAAGGCGGGCTAAGCCTCAATTTCCGCGAATTGCGCGATAACAGCGATGCTGTGGGGCGAATGGCCACGATCGGCGTCCTGCTCGGCTGGCTGTTCGGGGCGCTGGCTGCCAACGCGATCGCCGGGCTGGTGTGGCCCGTTGCCGTGCTGTTCGGAGGTATCCTGATTGTGACGGGGCCGACCGTGGTCGTTCCGCTGCTTCGGCAGGCGACGGTTCAGCCAAGGCCAGCTTCGCTCCTCAAGTGGGAAGCGATCGTCAACGATCCGACCGGTGCGATGTGCGCGGTGATCGCCTACGAATATTTCCGACTTTCGCGGACCG
The DNA here is from genome assembly GCA_001515985.1 of Sphingomonadales bacterium BRH_c3. GTDB lineage: Bacteria > Pseudomonadota > Alphaproteobacteria > Sphingomonadales > Sphingomonadaceae > Erythrobacter. Next base: position 42,023 of record LOET01000097.1, read on the forward strand.
GCGCGACGTGGATGGAGATCATCCCGCCGATGCTTTTCGCAGCAGCGCTGGCCGCTGTACTTGGCTATGCCGCCGCCCGTTTCGTTGCTTGGTCCTATCCGCGCGGGCTGGTTCCGGAATACCTCAAGGTTCCGGTCTTGTTTGTAACGGTGATCGCCCTGTTCGTGATCTCCAACGCGATAGAAAAAGAAGCCGGGCTGGTGGCGGTAACGGTGATGGGCATCGCGCTCGCCAACATGAACGTCCAGTCGCTGCGTTCGATCCATCCGTTCAAGGAGACCGTCGCGATCCTGCTGGTCTCGGGCATCTTCATCTTGTTGTCGGCCTCGTTGAAATGGTCCGATCTCGCCTTTCTGAACTGGCGCTTCGGCTTGTTCCTGCTGGTGCTGCTGTTCGTGGTCCGCCCGGCGACTGTGCTGCTGACGCTGCTCGGCAGCTCGGTCCCTTGGAACGAGCGCCTGTTCGTGGCCTGGATCGCGCCACGGGGCATCGTTCTGGTTGCTATCAGCGGGCTTTTCGCCTTGCGCCTCACCGAACTGGGCTACGCGGACGGCAATGTCTTGATCGGATTAAGTTTTGCCGTGGTGGTGGCTACGGTAATGGCGCACGGCTTCACCATCGATCTTGCGGCCAAGTTGTTCCGGGTCAAGGGAGAAACCCGCCCGGGCCTGCTTCTAGTCGGCAGCACACCTTGGACCATCGCCCTTGCCGAACTCATGCAGGAGCTGAAGACCCCCGTCATGGTGGTCGATTCCAGCTGGCAGCGCCTGAAGCCAGCCCGGCGAAGGAACCTGCCCTATTATCACGGAGAGATCCTCAACGAGGCGACGGAGCACAATCTCGATCTGTCCCCCTATCAGGCGCTTGTTGCGGCGACCGACAACGAGGCTTACAATACGTTGGTATGCAGCGAATTCGCGCACGAAATCGGACGGGATGCCGTCTATCAGATAGGCCAACCAGGTGACGACGATGATCGCCAGGCGATTCCAGAGGCCTTGCGTGGCCGTGCCTTGTTCGAATCCGGCTACGGGGTCGACGACATTGCCGAGCGGCTCGATCAAGGCTGGCAGCTGCGCAAGACGAAGCTTTCCGACAACTTTAAGTTCGATGATGCCAAGGACGTTCTGCCACCTTCAACAAACATGCTCATGCTGTTGAAAGGAGACGGCCGCATGCAGTTCTTCACACACGCGGCCCGTCCGAATCCTGGTCCGGGCGATACCGTCATCAGCTTCGCCCCATCAAAGGATCGCACGCAAGTCAAGCGCGAGAAGGCGGCGGTAAAAGCCAGCAAGGCACTGCCGGTGCTCCTTGCATTCATGATTCTTGTAGGGTGCAACAATGATCGAAAGGACGACACAGGCCCCGGGTCCGAAACGCCCGCGCCACCGCCGACCTCGATCATGCGACCTGATATCGTCGCAGCCGAACCGGCGCCAAGCGTACTCGGCCCCCTCGAGGTGACGATTGGCTTTGCGGACGCAGCTGCGGAACTGAGCGACGAAGCGACCGAAAAGCTGCAAGGGATGCTCGCCAGCCCGCAGTTCGAGGCAGGGGCGGCGATCTATATCGGTGCGCACACTGACTCCGCCGGAAGCGACACTGTCAACATGAAGGTCTCGCGCAAACGGGGCATGCTGGTGCGAGACTGGTTCGTGGAACATGGCGTCGCATCGGAGCGCATCACGCTCGTCGCCTTCGGCGAGCAGAATCCGGTGGAACCCAACGCTCTGCCCGATGGCTCTCCTAACGAAGAAGGCCGCAGCGCCAACCGCAGGGTAGTCGTGCGGATGGTTGCATCGCCCGAAACGCCGTCCTCCCGTCGCAAGCCGACCTTGGCTGAAGATCTGGTCAACAAGTTGAACGATGACGAGGCTCCGTCGGCCGCAATCGAGGATGATCGCGGTCGCGCCCGGTAACCCGATCAGTACGATTGCCCGCCCTCACTGCCGATGGGGACCATTTTTCTTGCTCGCTCGGATCTATCGAATTTCTTCGAAGCGCTTGCAGATCCGCGTGTCGAGGGTTCGAGTCCCTCCTGCGCTACCATATCATTCAGGAATTGCGGGATTGCGACCGTAGCTGCTGGGGCCGTTTGCAGCTTACTTCATGGCGTCTGATTGCGGGTATTTGAAAGAACCCACCTCTCTGGAGGAGTGCTGGTAGCGTGGTTGAGGTGGAACGGCCGACGCCCCTTGTGGATTGAGCAAAGCCTGTCACTGCATTGATGCAGGGCTAAGGCGTGGAGCTTGATCTTGATTTGAAGCCCGGCATTCAGAGAACCAAAGATAAATTGTCAGAGCCGGGAACTTCGCCGAACTAATACCATCCAATGTTTGCACGATTGCACGGAGGCAAACATTGAAAACGACATCGCTGGCTGACCAGACTTTTACGGCCCCCCTTCACGAGAAAGATTCGCGTCAGGGTATCGAAGCTTATTCGAGCACCTTTTCGCCGCTACAGGATGCCATCCGGACAATGATCATCGCCGCCGGAGACGATCCTGACCGTGAAGGCCTGAAGGAGACGCCCGCAAGAGTTGAACGGGCATATTCAGAGTGGTTTGCTGGTTACTCGATCGACCCAGGCGACCTGCTTCGCAAGACGTTCAGTGAAACCAGCGAATACGAAGAGACAGTGCTGCTGCAGGATATTCCTATAGTGTCCACCTGCGAACATCACCTTGCACCCATAATCGGCAGAGCACATGTGGCTTATCGTCCGCATCGGCGCGTGGTCGGTATCTCAAAACTGTCGCGACTGGTCGATGCATTTGCAAGGCGCCTACAGCTCCAGGAAAGGCTGACGCAGCAGATCGCGGGGGCAATTGAGGCCGCGCTTCAGCCGCGGGGAGTGGCAGTAGTCATCGAGGCCAGTCACGCCTGCATGTCCACTAGAGGTGTCAACCAGCATGGGGTAACAATGAAAACGCAATGCTGGCTGGGTGATTTCAAACTGGACACTTGCCTACGAGCCGAGCTGCTTGGCTCGCTGTCTGCTGCATAGGAAATGACCGTGACCGGTAAGCCCAATCGCGCGATTGATTATCACAACATCGATGATCTCGAGCTTGCAGCGCTGGCTGCTGATCGTGATCCGCAGGCCGTGCGCACCATCACGACGCGAAATAACCAAAGGCTTTTCAGGGTCGCGTGGGGGATTCTTCGTAACCGGACGGAAGCGGAAGACGCTGTGCAAAGTGCGTATCTTCGTGCGTTCTCTTCGCTCGACAAGTTTCAAGGCCGCTCGGCTCTTTCGACCTGGCTGACCAGGATCGTCATAAACGAGGCGCTTGGTGCAAAAAGAGCGCGCGAACGGCAACGCCAGATGCTGGAGACAAATGAAGTGGCCGTATTGGACCTGTATCGGGAAGAACTCATGCAAGGATCTCTTGACCGAGCCAGCAACGGAGAGCAGGTCGCGCGCATACAGATCAGGGGAATTCTGGAACGGGCGATTGCAGCCTTGCCCCAGGAATTCAGGCTGGTCTTCATCCTCCGGGAGGTTGAAGGACTAAGCGTCAAGGATACTGCCGATGCATTGGGATTGGTCGAGGGAACGGTCAAGACCCGCCTTCACAGGGCGCGGTTGAGACTCAAGGAAATGCTTGCTCCCGAAGTTCGCGACCTCTTGCATGGGACGTTCCCGTTCGCGGGGCCAGACTGCGACAGAATGACGAATGCCGTAGTTGCCGAAGTGTGCGTCTCAGTATCCCGAAAATCCCAGGCAAACAGGAAAAATCCAACCCCTGCGCGGACGCCGGGGAACCTTTGAGCGTCAATCCCATCCAATGAAGTGACCGCCTGATGCGGTAGCTTAACGAGGAGATTGAAATGCTCAGGGTAATGTTCTTGGGGATGGCTATTGCGTCCAGTTCGCTCGCAGCAGCATCAAACGATAATTCAAGCAGCGCCGCCAGCACGCAAGAGACCAGCATTGGCGACGCCGAGATTGCGCACATAGCCTATACCGCCGGACAACTGGATGTCGTGGCTGCACAACAGGCGCTAGAACGATCGACCAATAAAGACGTGCGCGCCTTTGCCGCCACCATGCTGCGTGATCACAAGGCCGTGAACGATCTGGCCCTGGCGCTGGTCACAAAACTGGGCGTCACGCCCCAGGCGAACCCCGTAAGCCAAAGCCTGACAGACGAGGCTGATGCTGTGCGAGCACGCATCGCCAAGCTCTCGGGCAAGGCGTTTGACCGCGCATATATCGACAGGGAAGTCGGATTTCATGCGGCAGTCAACGAAGCCCTGCGGAGCACGCTTATTCCTGCTGCGCAACATCCCGAACTCAAGGACCTCCTTGAGCAAGGACTCGCCTTGTTCAGCGCTCATCAACAACATGCCGAGGACCTCGCGAGAGAACTTCAATGACAGCGCGACGCAGATTTGTCGGGGTGCTCGCCTGGGCGGCCTTGGTAATTGGTTCTTCCACGCTACTCGCGACGAATTCTCAATCACGCAGGATACACGTGATTTCTATCGACAGGATGAAGTTCGACAGTGTGCCCGCGAACCTGAAGGTTGGCGATACCATCAGGTGGGTCAATCGTGATGCCGTTCCGCACACTGCCACTGCGCGTGACCGGAGTTTTGATATCACAATACCGGGTAACAGCATCCGCGAAATGAAGATTCTGAAAAAAGGACAACATGAATTCTTCTGCCGCTTTCACCCGGCCATGAAAGGCGTCCTTTCTGCTGCCCCCTGAAGGAGGTCCTTTCTGTTACCCGCAAACGGATTTGCCTGCACGGCAGTCAATTTGCGGGGTTCCCCTCTGCGATACTCCACGTCGCAGAGGGGAATATTCGGGGTTCGTATTTTCCCATGGTCCGGGACCAACTTCTGATGAAAAAACTGAGAGTGGGGGCATTGGCGCGAGGCTACTGCAAAGTGCCACAACAAGCCGAAGACTTAGCTTACCTATTAGCCGTCGCACTGTTTGCGAGGCAATTCCTCTGCTTGGGGGGAGTGCCTACGGGGTGCAGGCGGGGGCAATTCAAAACGTCCGAAAATTGCGCGGCTAGCGACGGTGTGGCCTTGTGGCGCATGTCGCATTAACCCGTTTCGCGTCAATCCCGCGGCGGCGGGCGGCAGGGCGTCTTCTGCCCCGCCTGATCGGCTCCATCCGGGTATGGGGCGAGCTGAAAGTTTGGACTTCGACCTTTTGTAAGTCCGCAGATCCGCGTGTCGGGGGTTCGAGTCCCTCCTGCGCTACCATATCATCCAGGAATTGCGGGCAGCTTATCTGCGGGCGCGCGCGAAAGCGGCTCGAGTACGGGGGATCCTGCGCGCCAGGCGACCAATGGCGCCTGGCCCCCGCTGCAATGTCAGCGATGCCAGGCGTCAGCCATCTCGCCGCCGCTGGGATTAATCGATCGTGACAGTCGCCGCCCGCCGGTTCCTGGCCCACGATGCCTCATCTGAACCGAGCGCGACCGGCCGTTCCTTGCCGTAGCTGATGACGGAAATTCGCGACGCGTCCACGCCAATAGAGACCAGATAGTTCTTGGCCGCATTCGCGCGGCGTTCACCAAGGGCGAGGTTGTATTCGCGCGTGCCCCGTTCGTCGGCATGGCCTTCAATTGTTGCGCGTTTGTTTGGATATCTTGCCAGCCACTGAGCCTGAGATTGAAGCGCCGAAGCGTCGACATTATCGATATTGAAGCGGTCAGTATCAAAATAGATCACGTTTTGCCCGGCCATCTGCTGAACGAAATCGGCATGCGAGCCAGGAATCACTCCAGGCTCTGCCAGTCCAGAAGAGTCCGCTTCCGAGATTGCCTGAGCCGGCGGCGGCGGCAACACTTCTGGTTGCTTCTTGCCGCAACCAGCAAGACCCAGACCAACTGCAGTTACCAGGAATATGGGCGTCAAACGAATTGTCATGTGCTTTGCTCCGAAGTGCCCATTTGAGCACCATCTTGTTGACCCAGACTGATAGCCCGTCATTCCGGGGCAAGTTAGTATGGATTTTTAACGCGCGGCATAAAAACGACATGGTAACCGACCTGGAGCGAGTTCTGTATGAACTTCGGATCAAGGTCGTCCGGCTCCTGTGGGATTCCTTGACAGCGAGAAGTAGTCGGCAGGAACGCTGAGCCCTATCGAGATGCGGATCCTGCCGACTACAATCTGCTACTGGCTTGGTCCCAGCGGAACAGTGAGGCGGTATCCCACACCCGGCTCGGTCTGGATGAGTTCCGGGTCGGAAGGATCGGCTTCGAGTTTCTCACGCAGCATTGCGATATAGCTTCGCAAATATTGTCCATCGACATTGGGGCTCGACCAGCCTGCGATCATGAGTTGCCGCTGAGTGACCACCTGCCCCGAACTTCGCACCAGGGCTTCGAAGATCGCAAATTCCTTGGGCGAGAGATGAATTGGCTGTTCCATCAACACCACCTCGCGTCGAGCCAGGTCTACGACCAGATCTTCCGATAGAAATCGCTGCACTGATCCGCCCGTCGAATCTGACCGGCGCCGTTCGACCACGCGGATTCGGGCGAGAAGTTCTTCCAGGCCGAATGGCTTGTCGACGTAGTCATCGGCGCCTTCGTCTAGGGCCCTGACCTTGTCCCGTTCCAAATGTCTGGCCGATACCACGATCACACTGGCTTGTGCCTCATCCTTGATCTTCCTGATCAGATCGCAGCCATCAGTGTCAGGCAATCCCAGATCCAAAAGCACGAGGTCGAGATCGGTTGATGTGATGACCTCCAGCGCATTCAGTCCATCGGCTGCGTCATGCACATCGTGCCCAATTGCTGCGAGCACCGGCCGAAGAGTGTCGATAATCTGGGGCTCATCATCGATGATCAGTATCCTCACGCCGCGTGCTCCGAGAGGCGGGGAACCGAAACCAGCGGCAGGCGGATCAAAAAGCGGGTGCCCTTTCCATGCGCTACGGGTGATTCGACCTCGATCGTGCCAGAGAACGCTTCGACAAAGCCTTTTGAAATGAACAGTCCCAATCCCATACCGGCTTTGTCGCGTTTGCCTGCGCCCCTGAAGAAGCGCGTGAAGACACGGCCCCTCTCTTGCACTTCAATCCCCGCACCATTGTCGGTGATCGCAACTGTCCCTCTTTTGCCGTCGCTTTCAAGTTCGATCAGGATCGGGCTTTCCGCACCGCCGAACTTATAAGCGTTGTCGATGAGATTATAGATCGCTTGCTCCAGCATTGCGGCATTGGCTTTGACATAGAGGGAACTCTGTTGGAGGTTTCGTTCTATCCATATCGTGGGGTGTGCGCTTCTGGCCTGCTTGATGGCCATCTGAACGACCTCCTTTAGGTCGACAGTTTCGAGCTGGTTACCCGAGATTCCGGACTGGATCTGACCGACATCGAGCAATTCTGCGGTATAGCGATCAAGCTTCCTGCATTGGTCAATGATCGCAGCGAGCAGCTTGTGGCGCTCATGATCAGGCAGACTGACTTCCCTGGAATTGAGCGCGCCTGCTGCTGCCTGAATGACGGTAACCGGAGTTCGCAGGTCATGCGAAACGGATGAGAGCAGCGCGTCCTTGAGCGCTTCGCTACGTATCAAGGCCTGCGCTTCGGTCACCTCTTCCAGCAGCAAGCATCTCTCGGTCGCCAAGGCAAGCAGCGCCGCAAGGGATTGCAAGTTGGGCAGTTTGAACCGCTCTTCTTCGTCCGCCGCAAGCTGGAATTTCACTATACCCAGCGGCCCGCGGACTCCCTCCAGCTCCAAAATGACGACCTTCTCCGAGGAAGCGTCTGCAGCGCCCGCTCCGATGAAGGGTTTCAATTGATCGAATTCGATCTGTCCGGTCGACGGCCTCAGATAGGCATTGCCATGGGCGAGGTATATCTCGACCGTTCTGACTCCTTGCCTTGGTATGATGCCGCGGATCGCAGCTTCGACTTCCTCCACCCCGATCGCCGATTGCAGTCGATCGCTTACTGTCAGCAGAAAGGCTGTGTCCGATTGGGCTAAATAGGCCCGCTTCGCGCTGTCCCGCAATCGCCCCACGAGGATCCCTGCAACAAGGGCGCTGATGTTGAATGCCGCCAAGGGGACAATCTCGTCAGCTGTGGTAACCCCGAACTGGTAGACAGGTTCACTCAGTAAGAAATTATATGTGACCGAGGCGGCAACGGCTGCGAACAAGGCGCCAAATACCCCAGACCTGGCCGAGATAAGAATGACACCTGTCAGGAAAATCAGGACGGCAGTGATTGGCCGTTCGACCGATTGCGCAAAGTGAGTTGCGATTGCGGCAGCTATGAAAATAGCTGAGTTGACGCAAATTTCGATTATATTCCTGGTCTGCACGATCATACCTTAAGGGTGACCTCTGTCAGGTACCACCTTAGCGATCTTATGCAGCACACGCATGCACGCGATTTTTATATCGAGGGTGCCGTGATGTGTGCAGGGGCCAGAAACTCCTGCCGCTACAATTCGTCAGCCTCCGGTCTGGATGGCAGGGCGTCTACTGCGCCGTTGTTCAGATTGCCAGCACAAGCCCGCCCCAAGGCGGCAGCACAGCCTTGTTGCCTTCAACAGTTCCGGGCAGGCCATAATCCAGTTTCTCGACCGGGCAGGGAAGTTGATATTCAACCTCCTTGTCGCCGAGATTGAACAGGCACAGCAGCGGGCCATCACCTTCTGTCTCGCCGCGTTCGAACGCCAGGATCGGCTCGGGTGCATCAAGGAACCGGCTGGTGCCAAGCCGCAAGGCCGGGTGGGCCTTGCGGAAGGCGATAAATTTGCGGGTCAGCGCCAGGGTAGATGCTGGATCGGATTCCTGCGCATCTACAGCATAGTCATGATGCAGGGGGTCGACTGGCAGCCAGGGTTCGACGGTGCTGAACCCGGCATTGGGCTCACCCTTTGCCCAGGGAATCGGAGTGCGGCAGCCATCGCGCCCAAGGCTGTCAGGCCAGAACCGGATTCCTTCCGGGTCCTGCAGCCTTTCGAACGGCACATCTGCCTGCGGCAAGCCAAGTTCATCACCCTGATAGAGGAATATTGTTCCCCGCAGGCACATCAGGATTCCCATCAGCAGGTTCGCAAACTCATCACCGGCTGCCTCGCCGCCCCAACGGGTACGGGCGCGCACGACATCGTGATTGGAAAACGACCAGCTTGGCCAGGACGTTTCGCTGGTCCAGCTTTCCAGCGCATTCCTGATGAGTCCCGTCGTCAGCGGTCCATTTTCGAGCAGCAGGAAGTTATACGCCGTGTGGAGCCTGCCAGGTTCGGTATATTCGATCGAGCGGTCGATATAGGAATCGCTGCCGATCTCCGCCACGGTCATCAACTCGCCATAGCTGTCGACCACGCGCCGCAGTTCGCCCATGAATTCGAGATTTTCGGGTTGTGACCGGTCATGGAGATGCCGCTGATGCCAATAGGGGCGGGCAAACCCGCCATCTGGCGATTTGGGCGGATTGTCGCGCAATTGTGGATCGCAGTAATAGAAATTGGCGACATCAAGGCGGAAACCGTCGACCCCCCGCTCAAGCCAGAATCGCGCAGCATCGAGTATCTCCGCGCGTACTTCGGCGTTGTGAAAATTCAAATCGGGTTGTTCGGACAGGAAATTGTGCATGTAATATTGCTTGCGCCGCGAGTCCCATGACCAGGCCTGCCCTCCGAACAGCGAGATCCAGTTGTTCGGTGGCCCCCCGTCGGGCCTGGCATCGGCCCAGACGTACCAATCGGATTTGGGATTATCGCGCGAGCGGCGGCTTTCCTTGAACCATTCGTGCTGGTCTGACGTATGCGAGTAAACCTGGTCGATCACCAGTTTCAGGCCGCGCGCATGCGCCCCCTCAAGAACATTGTCGAAATCGGCAAGCGTGCCGAAGATGGGATCGACCTTGCGATAATCGGAGATGTCATACCCGAAATCACGCATGGGCGATTCGAAGAATGGCGAAAGCCAGACTCCGTCAACGCCCAATTGCGCGAGATAATCCATGCGCGACAACACGCCGGGCAGGTCGCCCACGCCGTCATTGTCGGAATCGCAAAAGCTGCGGGGATAAACTTGATAGATTACTCCGCCACGCCACCATTCGGTCATTTTTGCTCGGTCCTCCGGGGATTGTTGGATGGCATGTTGTTGCAAACCGTTGCAAAGCCAGCGACGCAATTCTTATGATATGCATTTCATAAATGATATGATAGGGCTTTTGCAAGTGACCTTGGACGAATGATGGGCGGAGCAACCGCTGGTCCGGGCTAATTGAGGGGGAGCAAGCTCGATGACGTCTGACGCAAGCGCTGTTGATCCAGCTGGCGTATCGGTGAAAAGCCGGATGACAGGACTTTTTGCGACGGCGGCCATTTTGAGTGCAGCCTATGCGGTGTTTGCAATCCTGCTCAATAGCGTGGGAACGGTCATTCTTCAGTCGATCGTCTATTTTCGGGTCGACAATGTCACTGCGTCAACGCTTGAGGCATTCAAGGACCTGACCATTGCGGTTGTATCATTCATTATCGCCGCGCAATTGCCTCGCTTCGGGCTCAAGCGATCGATGCTTGCCGCTTTGGCGATAGCCGGGGCAGGTTGCGTGCTGGTTCCGCTTGCAGACGTGTTCTGGGCGACGCAGGCGATGTTCTTTTGCACCGGTTTCGGTTTCGCCCTGATGAAGGTTTCGGTTTATTCGGCGGTCGGGCTGCTTAGCGACAGCACGGCCACCCACGCCCGCTTGCTTGGCATTATCGAGGCTGTCTTCATGACCGCTGTTGTGGCCAGCGCGTGGATCTTTGCATACTTCATTGATCCGACCGATGCCGCTTCGTCATCCTGGCTCGATACCTATTGGCTGCTGGCAGCGTTGTGCCTTGTGGCCGGCTTGCTTGTCGCTGTGATGCAGATTGATGAGAGCCGGCTTGCAGAAGAAGCAGAAGGCAAGCCAGCGTCGGTTGCATTTCGCGAGATGATCGCCCTCGTGGTCCTGCGAGTGACCCAGATTTTCGTTGTCGGCGTATTTCTCTACGTATTCATCGAGCAGGGCCTGGGAACCTGGCTTCCCACTATAAATCATCAGATGCTTGGGCTTGATGGCCAGATTGCCGTGCAGGCGGCTTCGGCCTTCGCGCTGGCGATAGCGGCCGGGCGTTTCTGTGCAGGACTGGTCGTGACGCGGGTTGGATGGTTTGCGCTTCTGATGGGGTGTTTCGTTGGAATGGCGCTGATTCTGGGAGTGGTTCCAAGCATGGCTGCCGCCGTCGATGGCAGGCAGGTGACGAACTGGGGCGATGTTCCATTCGTGACATTCGTTTTGCCGGCGATCGGCTTTTTCATGGCTCCCATCTATCCGACGCTCAATTCGGTTGTGCTTTCCTCCATTCCCCCAGCCAAGCAGGCGGGATTGATTGGATTGATCGTGGTCTTTTCGGCATTGGGCGGCACCGCTGGCTCACGCATGGTTGCGGAACTGTTTTCCGCCATTCCCAGTGCCGATGTGCTCTATAGCCTGCTGCTTCCGATTATCCTGTTGGCTGCAGCCACTGTCTGGCTTCGCCGGCTGGCCCAGGCTTGACGGTTGGCGGCATGAGCCCCTTGCCAAGGGGCTAGCTCGGGCTGATTGGCAGTTTCAGGTTTCCCGCTCTATCAGCCGGGTCGGCAATAGCGTCGAATTGGCCCTGCCGCCTTCGACGAGCTGCATCAGCTTTTCGACCAGGATGGCGCCCGCGAGGTGGGTCTCCTGCTCGACCGTGGTGATTGCGGGTGTGAAGTCCGCTGCGGGCGGAATGTTGTTGTAACCGACCAGCGAATAATCGCCAGGAGAGTTCAGGCCTGCTTCGCGCAATCCCGAGATCGCTGCCATTGCGGCTGTGTCGGAAAAGCAGAAAATCGCATCGGGGGCCGGATTCCGGCCGATATAGGATTTCACCGCGTCAAACGTGGCTGAATAGGACATAGCCGGCACCGGCAGCGTATCGATGGTGACATCTGCGCCGGAATCGCGTGCCGCCGATTCAAGTCCGGCATGTCGCATGCGAAATTCGATATGATTGTCATTGCCGACATAGAGCCAGCGCTTGCGATTTGAACGGAGGAAATACCGGCCCGCCAGTTGCCCTCCCAGAAAATTGTCACTGCCCACCGCGCAATAGGGTTCAGACGGGTCCACCGCGCCCCAAACCACGAAGGGAACCTTGGTTTTCGCCAGTTTACGCAACAGGGGATCGCGTTCGCCCTGGCCCAGGAAAACGAAACCGTCCACCACCCTTGCGTTGATCTGGTCCAGATAGTCGCGTGCGTCCCCTGAAGAAGGTGGGGCCAGGAGCAAGTCGAGATTTCGGACCGAAAGTGCTTCGGCTACCCCGGCGAGCAATTCGAAAATGAACGGATCGGCAATGCGGCCACCGCGGAAGGAGCCGAAATCGAGCACAACTGCGATCGTGTCAGTGCGGGTTTGGCGGAGTTTTTGTGCATTGCGATTGACGGCATAGCCATGTTCGCGCGCGATCCTGAGCACATGGTCGCGCGTTTTCTCGGTTACCAGGGGGCTGCCAGATAGCACGCGCGAGACGGTGGGCTTGGACACATTGGCCAGCCGGGCAATGTCCGCCATGCTGACCCCCATTGCGCGCGACCTCCCGTGCCGCGTTGGCGGGCTTTTTTCACTGGTCATTCAATCATTCCCCGGTTCGCTCAAAGCTGCGTTCCTCCCCCGATGCAACATGGCACTACATGCCACAATGTGGAATAAGTGCAACTGAAGCTTGAAATGCATTTCACAATTGGTTACAGGACGCCAAGTCCTAATAAGGGTAGTCTTCAAGGGAGAGTGTATCGTGAAGAGCCGTCGCATAAAATTTTTCAACCTGATGGCTGGCGCAGCCACCTTGGCCATCGCAGCATTGCCGGTTTCGGCCTATGCGCAAAGCACGGATGCTGCCGGCGGCGAGAGCGCTGATACAGCTGGCAACGAAATCATTATTATCGGTACCGCTGGTGGTAAGGGCATCAACAAGCTCGACGCGAGCTTCTCTGTCACGACCTTCAATCAGGAAGACCTGGCTATCCTGAGCCCGAAAAGCTCGGCCGATCTGCTCAAGGGCGTTCCCGGCATCTGGTCTGAGAGCTCCGGCGGCGTTGCTGGCGCGAACATCATGGTCCGCGGCATTCCTTCGGGCGGTGATGCTCCCTTTGTGACATTCTCTGTCAACGGCTCGCCATTGTTCGGGACAAACACACTCTCGTTCTTCGAAACCAGCACCCTGTTCCGGCCTGACCTGACGGTCAGCAACGTCGAAGTGCTGCGCGGTGGCCCCAATGCGGTGTTTGCGCGCGGTGAGCCGGGTGCGACAATCAACTTCCGGCTCAAGGAAGGCACCGATGTAACCGAAGGTGCGGTGGAAGCGTCGATTACCGATTTTGGCGGAACGCGCTTCGATACCGTGCTCAGCGGGCCGCTGGGCAATGATTTCTATTACATGGTGGGCGGCTACGTCCGCCGTTCCGATGGTGTGCGCGATGCCCAGTTCACCTCTGAAGAAGGGCAGCAGCTGACCGTTCAGCTGACCAAGCACTTTGATAACGGCAAGCTGAACCTCTACGGGCGGTACACCGATGATCACGGCCAATGGTATCTGCCGTTCAACCTGGCCAACCCGAATCTCGACCTTGGCGAGTTCTCGCAATTGGGCAATGCCACGCGGCTTCGCACGCTGCAGGTCGATCCCAGCGGCACAACCGAAACCTTCGACTTCGCTGACGGTCGCGGCTGGGACGGCTATGTGGTCGGCGCCAATGCCGAGTTTGAAATTGCCGACGGCCTGACGCTGCGTGACAACTTCAATTACGTCAACGGCAACGCGGATACTTTCGGGTTCGTCCCGGCAGGTTCCGCGGTAACCGTGGGCGCGGTTGAAAGCGTGATCGGCGGCCCTGTGGAAACCACTGGCGGCGTGACACTGGCATCCGATGACTTCGTGCAGACCTATGGCCACTGGGTTGTGCTCAAGGACATCGAATCGTTCTCGAACGATCTCAGCCTCACGCAGGTTCTGGGCGATCGCGACCAGCACGAACTGACCCTTGGTGTCTATACCTCCTCGTTCAGCTCGGATGACTGGTGGTCGATCGGCAACCCGATTGCCGTTCACAATGCGCCCAATGGCGATACGCTGGCGAATGTCACTCCCGGAGATATTGCTACAGCTGGCGGCAATGGCGGGTTCAACTTCGGCCTGGCCGATGCCGGTGATGCCGATATCCTGGCCTTCTATGCCGGCGGAACTTTCGAGCTGGTCGAAGGGCTCAAACTGGATGGCGGTGTTCGTTTCGAAAACATCGACATCAATTTCGTGCTCGACACCGGGCCGGGCTTTCCTGACGGCGTACGGGATCTTACCTTTTCGGAATCGGATGATGAAATCGCCTGGACCGCAGCGCTCAGCTACGATCTCACACCTGATCTGATGGTATATGGCCGTTATTCAGACGGTTATCGTTTCCCCGATTTTGACCAGATTCGCGATGGTTCGACTGCTGTTCAAAGCATCAAGCAGGCCGAAACCGGGGCCAAATTCAACAATGGCACCGTTGGCCTGTTCGTTACCGGATTTTACACCAAGACGGACCAGTTCTCGAACACGGTTGGCGGTAGTGTCCCCGCTTCGTTCTTCACCGCAGAAGCCTATGGGGTGGAAGTCGAATCGACCTTGCGGTTTGGCGGTTTCGGCCTTGCCGGCACGCTTACCTACCAGGATGCGGATATCACGCGATCGACTATCACTGCGGACATCGGCAATCAGGTTCAGCGTCAGCCCGAATTCCAGGCCCGCTTTTCGCCAAGCTATGATTTCGATCTCGGATCGCTCTCTGGCACGCTCTATGGCAGCCTGACCCATGCCGGGAAGCGGTTTGGCGACAATGCCAATACCGTCATCCTGCCAAGTTATCAGAAGCTGGATCTGGGCGTTCTGGTTCGCCATGAATCGGGCCTTTATGGGCAGGTCCATGCGGATAATCTGAACGATTCGCATGGCATCACCGAAGGCGATCCGCGCAATCCGACGGCACCTAATGGTCGCCCCATCCTTGGGCGTTCGATCAAGTTCACGGTCGGATACAACTTCTAAGGCAGTAGAACTCAGCTCTTGCAGGGTCGCATTGCTGAGGCTGGCGGGTCGGGGAAAAATCCTCGGCCCGCCAGTTGCCTGTTGGTGAAACGAATTTGTGGCGGTTTGCCGGATTGGCCGGGTCACACCACTGCCATGAGGCTGGCGTTGCCGCCTGCTGCGGTGGTGTCGACCGAGATGGCGACTTCCTCGAACATCCAGTCAGTGCGGTAGGCGCGGGTTTCCCCGCCTAGCTGGACGATCGGGATCGGGCCATCCTTGGCGGCAATGGCGGCGAGGGTGGGGCGGATGTCCTGCCCCGCATCCTCGACCAGAACATGGGCAAAGGGCGGCTCGGCAGTCCAGTCGGCGACCCAGACGATGTCATCGATCACCTCCACGGGCAGGTCGCCGTGCAGCTGGCGCGTGTGCGCGTCATCGGGCAGCGCGGCGCTATTGCCGCTGGCCGCGACCGCTTTCAGCTGGGCGTACAGCCCCTCGC
>LOET01000098.1 GCA_001515985.1 Sphingomonadales bacterium BRH_c3
GGATCGCCAGACTGACCTGCGCCGTGAAGCTCTTGGGCCGATGGCGCACGGGGCGCGGGCGGGCCACCCGTGCCACGCCTGCACCACGGTCCCGGACCCTGCCGGGACGGAGACGAAAGCTGTCGTCATCACTTGTCATGACACGACGATTGGGAGTCGGAATCAGCCGCGCAAGACCGTAAGTCGGGGCGTAGCAGCGTAGCGTGCAACGGCTTGCCAGCGGCGGCAAACGGCGGATTGCCAGAAGCCGCCCGATGCGAGCGCCACCCCTTCTTGCGTTGATAAGAAACAGAAAATCGGCATGAGCGCCATCCGGGCAGCTCGCCAAAGGGGCCGCAAAGTGCCCAAAAACAATGTGCAGACAGACACTTAGGGGCAGCGCCCCGCCAGCGAGGAATCTCGCTTTATCTTGCCGTCATCTTTTCTCTTCTGATCAGGTACTTGCGGACATTTCAACCTGTCGCAAAACCTGTCGACGCCGCGTTCATTGGGACTGCGATCTCACAGTATTGCGTCTGCATTTGATGGTCCAGGACATTGCCTGCAAGGTGCAGCCGATCGGCAACGCTGCTGTCGCAGAATGCGCTGAATGTTTGCGCCAAGATTGCACCAATCCTGCCGCAATGCCACGCGCCAACTGATGAGCGATGACCTCTCCCAGCGCATTCTCGCCGCACTTGTCGGCGCGCCTGACTGGCTGCGTCGTGACCTGTCGAGCAAGGACGACGCGAACCGTCAGCGTGCAGAGGAAGCGCTCTCAGCCATGATAGCCAGCGCGCTCAGCGAGCACGCTTACAGCTGAATTTACTGCGCGATGTCAGCTTTCGCGTGGCTGAGCTTGCGCGCTTTTCGCCCGAAAGTGGGTGGAAACCGGTCACACCAAAAAATTGCGCTTGCAGAAGAATGCCTATTTCCTGAAAGCAATCGCGATGTTCGACCGCGCTGCCCGTGTTTTGGTTCGCTTGCTTGCGGCTGTGTTGCTGAGTGCGATCAGCATGCACGCCGCCGCGCCAGCGAAGTCGCCTGAGCAAAGTCGGGGCTCTGCATTCAGCGCTGCCACAGTCGACGTTGCTGTTCTGGGCAGCCTGCGTCAAGTCGAGAAGGCAGTGCACCCGCAACCGATGCCCGCCGGCCCACCATTTGATTGCATCGGTGACATCACCCTTCTTGCGATCACAGACAAGCCAGACCTTTTCAGACCGTTTCCATGGTCACACGCGCCCCCTCCGGAACCGATCCGGACCCGTCCGGCCCAGCCACGTGCACCCCCGTCACATTGCGTCTGATATCGTCGCTTTCCATTCGAAAGCGCAGAGCCCAATTTGACGAGGAATTTCCTCATGGAAGACAACAATAGACGTGCGGCGCTTGAACAGCGCCGAGACCGTATCGTTACCTTACTCGCAAAGTATCCAGGTCTCGACGATGATGAGCTTGCCGATCTGCTGCACTGGTTCAAAAAAGAAGCATCAGCGCTCGATGTCGGGCTCATCTCGAGCGATCCGAACCTGAGGGCCCCATATGAAGGCCTCAAGAAAGATCATCTCGACAGATTGAACGGCGCTGATCTGTTTTGGATGGTGATGCTCATCGGAGGAGTCTTCGTGGCTCTTGCACTGCTGATCTGGTCATCTCAGTGAGTAAGTTCCGGGGTACGCTGCTGCGTGTCCCGGAACAGTTCACAGGCAAGTGTCGATGCTCCATTCCTATCGATCCGGCTTTCCATCGATGCAAATCGTCTCACCGGGCTCGATCCGAGTGTTCGGCGTGATCCCTTCAAGGTAGATCAGTGTTTCGGCTTCCTGTTGCGTCATCCCCATGGCGGTCGTGTGAGCCATCAGCTCGGAGACCGAGAAGGACGTCTGTGTCGAAGTGCCTGTGATGGTGAAACCGGAGCAGGCTTCACCACCCGCGTCGCAGCCCGAGAAAAGAACAAGAGTCGCCAAAACAGGGATAAACTTATGTATCATCCCGATGATGTAGCACACGGATCGACCGCATTCGACCCACGGCGCTTCTTTGCAATCTGCCGTAAGCATGGCTGACAACCTGAAAAAAGCTGATAATCGCCACTTATGGGGAACTTAAACACGGAATCCGCGCTGCTGCTAGTCGGCATTTTGCTGCTCACGACTGTGCTTGCCGGAAGCCTGTCGAGCCGCTTCGGGCTGCCTGCGCTAATCGGCTTTCTCGGGCTCGGGATGCTGGCCGGGATCGATGGACCAGGGGGCATTGCGTTCAGCAATTTCTCTTTTGCCCAGTCGGTCGGCACGGTGTCATTGATCTTCATCCTGTTCTCCGGCGGGATGGACACTGCGTGGTCGGACGTTCGGCGGGTTGCCGCCCCGGCGCTGATGCTTGCCACAATCGGCGTATTTGTGAGTGCTGGGATCGTAGCGGGCGCGGCGATACTGCTGATCGACGCCTCGCTTTTCGAAGCTGCGCTTCTCGGCGCCATCATCGCCTCGACCGATGCGGCTGCGGTGTTTGCTATCCTGCGATCGACCGGCCTCGACCTTCACGGCGACGTTCCTGCGCTGATCGAGGTTGAATCGGGGTCGAATGATCCGATGGCGATTTTCCTGGTCGGCGCGGTGCTCCTTTTCATCGCTACGCCTGACGCCAGCCCGCTGGCTCTGGTGCCTGAGTTCGTGGTGCAAATGGTGATGGGCGCGGTGGTCGGCCTCGCAATTGGATTCGGGATGCCATGGCTTCTGAAGCGCGGTGGATACCGGCAAGGCGGACTGGCCTTCGTAATCTCGATCGCGACCGCATTGATTGCATTCGGCGCCGCTCATGTGCTGGCAGGCAATGGCTTTTTGGCAGCCTATATCGCCGGTCTGGTCGCGGGCAATCGCAACTACGCCGCCAAGCGCACCATCTCGACCTTTCAGGACGGCATGGCGTGGCTGGCACAGGTGGCGATGTTCCTGACACTTGGCTTGCTAGTGACGCCATCGGAGCTTGGCCCGGCGATCGGCCCCGGCTTTGTGATTACGGCGATCCTCATGTTCGTCGCCCGTCCGATCAGCGTTTTTCTGTGCCTCGCCCCTTTCCGGCAGTTCGGGTGGCGTTCCAAGCTGTTCGTATCCTGGGCGGGCCTGCGCGGTGCGGTGCCGATCGTGCTGGCGACTTTCCCGATCGTTGCCGGGGTGGAAGGCGCCTTCGCCATCTTCAATATCGTGTTCTTCGTGGTGCTGCTGTCGAGCGTGATACAGGGGCCGACTATAAACTGGGCGGCGCGCAAGCTGCGGATCGGCGAGCATGACGAGCGGGTGGCGGTGCGTGAAGCCGAAAGGTCAGTTGTCGCAAGGGTCTGATCTGCCAAGCGCGAGCTTGACGCCTGCGCCATGCTCGCATCTATTCAGCCAATGCCGCATCATACCCCGCTGATTGCCACGATTGTTGCCGCTCTGGTGGTTGCCTTCGTCATGGGCGCGCTGGCGCACCGACTCCGCGTGTCACCTGTGGCGGGCTACCTATTTGCAGGTGTCATCATTGGCCCCTTCACACCCGGCTTTGTTGCCGACGCAGAACTGGCGATCGAACTTGCCGAGATCGGGGTGATCCTCCTGATGTTTGGTGTTGGCTTGCATTTCTCCCTGAAAGACCTGCTGTCGGTAAGGCGAATCGCGGTTCCGGGAGCGCTTGCGCAAATCGCCGGGGCGACCGCTTTGGGCCTCGGTCTTGCCCTGCTGCTCGGATGGTCGGTGGTGGCCGGGCTGGTCTTCGGTCTGGCCCTGTCCGTGGCAAGCACCGTGGTCCTGCTGCGAGCGCTGCAGGCTCGCGACGCCGTCAAAACCGAGCGCGGCAAGATCGCTGTAGGCTGGTTGATCGTCGAGGATCTGGCGATGGTGCTTGCACTGGTCATGCTGCCCGTGGTCGCCGATCTGGTGAATGGGACTGTGACAGATCGCGGAGCGGTGCTCTGCCTGCTGCTCGTGACAATTTTTAAGGTTGCAGGCTTCATTGCGCTGATGCTGATCGTGGGTAAGCGGGTCATCCCTGCCGGTCTGCACTGGGTAGCCCACACCGGCTCGCGCGAGCTGTTCCGCCTCGCTGTTTTGTCGATTGCTCTTGGGGTTGCCTTTGGTGCAGCCGCCCTGTTTGATGTATCCTTTGCCCTCGGCGCATTCTTTGCCGGTATGATCCTGGGCGAATCTCAGCTCAGCCGCCGCGCTGCCGAAGAAACACTGCCGTTGCGCGACGCATTTGCTGTTCTGTTCTTCGTATCAGTTGGAATGCTGTTCGATCCCGCTGTAGTGGTCGAGCAGCCTTGGCCGCTGGTCGCAACCGTTGCGATCATCATTTTCGGCAAATCGCTCATCGCCTTCCTGATCGTCAGGGCATTCGGACACCCTAATGAAACTGCGCTCACTGTGTCCGCCAGCCTTGCCCAGATAGGCGAATTTTCGTTCATTCTCGCAGGGCTCGGTACTGGCCTTGGCATCCTACCGCCCGAAGCGCGCGATCTCATTCTTGCAGGTGCGATCCTCTCGATCCTGGCCAATCCTTTCATCTTCTCGCTGGCGGTTGGGCGTGCGCCGAAGCGCAGCGCTTTTCCGACGTCAGCACCCGCAGCACCTTCGCCGACACCGTCTACGCCTGCTGAGGGGCACACAATTCTCGTAGGGTTCGGGCGCGTGGGTCGTCTTGTGGCAGCGGCGCACAAAGGTTCCGACAAGCTTGTGGTGATCGAAGCCCAGTCTGGGCCGACCCAACGAGATGGGTCCGGCAACCTCAGCTTTATTGAGGGTAATGCCGCCGATCCGGCGGTGCTGGAGCAAGCCGAAATCGGACGGGCTTCCCGGTTGCTACTTGCAATTCCTGGCGGTTTCGAGGCTGGAGCAATTGCCCAGAGCGCCCGTGCGCTCAAGCCTTCGATCCAGATCATTGCCCGGGCGCATTCGGATGACGATGTCGCTTACCTCGAAAGGGTTGGCGCTGATCATGTGATCATGGGTGAGCGCGAGATTGCCGCACGAATGGTGTCGCTATTGAAGGCGCCTTGATGTTTTCTCGTTGGGTACGATCGCAGCACGAACGTGTTTCAAGGAACGACCGTTTAGGGGTCGTTTCGAGAAATTCCGCTTTGGGCCTAATCACCGCGAAAGCTGCCTGTCTGGTTTCGGGGTTCCGCCGGATCATCGTGCATCCACGCGGGGCTGTCGGTTAAGGGGAGCCTTGTCATAGTGCTATAGCGAAGACGTAGTGATCATCTTCATCGGTCGCGGCCCGCCACCTAGTCTGGTCTATCCCTGACATGTGAAATGCTGGCCCTCAGAACCGCGCAGTTCTGCGGGGTTTAGCTCCTAAAGCGGTACCACAGAGAGCGCGTGCTTGAGAAAATTGCGGCTCTTGTGGCCGGGTTTCTCTGTCGACCCTTTGCGAGGTACGGTATCGGGTTTCGAAGGGTCTTTCTCCGTATTTTCCGTACTTTCCGTATCATCCGTGTTTTCCGCCACCTAAACGCGGGCAAAGGCATATTCGACATTGCCATATAGGCGTGTAATTTCAGTGATATGACGCAATTCTCAGCCAACTCTACGCCATTTTGGCATCGGAGAAACTTGCGGTTTGAACGGAGAAACCGATTGCAGATCACGGAGAATTGCAAGGATTGTGGAGGGAAACGTTTGAGTGATCGGAAAAGATCTTCGACGGAAATTAGTACGACCCGGTACAGGAAATAAAGAGCAAGCCCGCCATCTCACAAAAGGGCTGGACGTTTGAAATCGGGATTGGCATAAAAGACTCGAGGTCAAAAAAAGACCTCAGAGGCAGAGACCGACCCAGACCAATGGCCGCAGGAGCGATTGGGGTGTCTTCCGGAAGCTCTCGGTGGAGATCGAGATGTCCTTCTATAGCCGGGGCCGATAGCCCGGTAACCCTCACGGTACTCATTCGCTGGCGTCTTAGCGCCGTGTTTGATGTCGTGTGGGAGGATCACATGAAAAGGAATATTGAGAAGCAGGACGGGCGCGGTCGTAGCGCTGGGTCAAAGGCGAAGCATTTTTCGAGCGACCGTCAACCGCAGCGGCGGCGCGGACGGAAGCAGAAGGTTGACCCAGAAGCCGCGGAACTATTGCACAAGGCGATCTATGAGAAGATTCCTGGGTTCAAGAATGGGAAGAAGGTCAAGATACCGTATATCGAGGCGTTCATCATATCGATGCGCAAGAATGCGCTCGCGGCGAAAATCAGCGAACAGATCAAATATTTAAAGGAGCTAATCTCGCTGGGTATCTTCGATTTCGAGGAATTCAAGGATCGGCTCTTTCGCGGGGTCAACAACTACTACAAGAAAGTGCTGTCATCAGCCCGGGCTCTGGCTGATGGGGTAGATGAGCTTGGCGCCGCATTTCTGCAGGCCCAAATGCTCAAGATCTTCTATTTCACAGCCTTTGCCCACGCTCGCCAGCACTGCACCTGCGGTGCCTGCGATCGCGGTCTCGAGTATGCAGAGTATATAGTGCCGATCGTGGCAAAGGCAGTATTTGCGCCTGAAGAAGATGATTCCGAAGAGTCAGATGACGACGATACTAATGAGGGTGAAGCGGCGAATGCATCTGCCGCAGTGGCATCAAACCCCACCGACAAAATTGGTGACGACGAATTCTACGACGGCTTCAGATTTGACTGAGCGGCAATTCAGCAGCGGGTTGGCGCCGACGGTCCGCGCCAACCTGCTGTTCGAATTACCGGACCGCGGAGCAGGACAAATGACGGTCTCGATCACAAAGAAGAGCAAGCTGAAGGAAGGATTCCTTGCGAAGACCAAAGCTGCGCGAAAGGCCAATTCAGATAAGGTCGCGCTTAAGTCCGCCGCAGCAGGTGCCATACCCAACGACCTTGCGCCCGATCTGACAGTCGAATGGTACCCTATAGACGAACTTTCGCCGGCAAAGCGCCGTGTCCGCAAATGCAATCCCGAGCAAGTCGAGCGGGCAATCAGGTTGATAAGGGCATACGGTTTTATCAGTCCGATTACGATCCGGCGCGGGGTTGTGGTCGATGGCCACATCAGGATTGCGGCGGCACGGGAGCTTGGGATGGAAGCAGTGCCGTGCATTGATGTGGGGCATCTCAGTAAAGAGCAGGCAAGAACACTTTCGATCAGCCTCAATAGGTTGGCTGAGCTTGGCGAATGGGATTTGCCCGAGCTCAAGCTGGAGCTCGAGGAGTTGGAGATAGAAGATATTGACCTGTCGCTGACTCTCTTCACAGATCAGGAACTTGACATCATCCTTTCAGATGAGGCCGGGGAAGGTGGCGCAGAAGAAGATATCCCGGAGCTACCTCAAATTCCCGTGACGCGTGAAGGATATCTCTGGCTCTGCGGAGATACCCATCGTGTGCTTTGCGGCAACTCCCTCGAAGCTGAGAATTACAAGACGCTGCTCAATGGTCGGTTGGCCCATGCGGTGCTTACGGATTCTCCATACAACGTGAAAATCGCGGGTAATGTAAGCGGTCTAGGCAAGACCAAACATGGTGAGTTTGCCTTCGCTTCAGGCGAGATGGAACGAGCGGAATTCCTCGACTTCCTTCTGACTGTGCATCAGCACAGTATCGACAATATTGTGCTAGGCGCCGTCGTCTATTCGTTTATGGATTGGCGGTCGATCGATATCCTGATGGCCGCAGCCAAGGGAGCTGGGCTCAGCCACATCAACACCGCCGTGTGGTACAAGGGATCCGGCGGCATGGGCGGCTTCCTGAGATCTGCCCATGAGTTTTGCGGGGTGTTCTGCAAGGGCGACAAGCCCAGGCTCAACAACGTGGAGCTTGGCAAATATGGTCGCGACCGCACCAATGTTTGGGTCTATCCCGGAGCCAACCGGCCCGGCAGCTCGAGCGGGGAAGTACTGAAGGACCACCCGACGCCGAAGAATCTTGAGATGTGCGCCGATGCCATTCGGGACGTAACAGTTCGCGGCGATATCATACTTGACCCGTTTCTCGGATCAGGGACCACGTTGATCGCCGCCGAGCTGACGAGTCGGTGTTGCGTCGGCATAGAGCTCGATCCACCTTATGTCGATGTCTGTATCAGGCGTTGGCAGAATTTTACGGGGAAAGACGCTGTGCTTGCCTCAACCGGCAAGACCTTCGCCGAGGTCGCGCAGGAGCAGATGGTCAATGATTTGAACTAAAGGATTCCTGCCGTGTCTGGCCAGTAAATCACACGATGGAATTGGCTTTTTAACACCTTGTGGCAGCAACCATCAGTGCTCTCCCATCGTCCAGCGCCGCCAGGGCCGAAGCGATCGTGGCAAGTCGCTCGTCGCGATCAGTCGGCAAGCGCACTGCCAGTTCGGGCGTCAGGTCTTCGAGGATCCTGCCCGCCTCAAGCACGAGCAGCTGGGCGAGATCGGGCCGGGGTTCTTCTTCGAGGTCGTCGCTGTCCATGCCGGACATACACGCTCTGATGTCCGGCAAAGTCCAGACGCAGCTTAGTCAAATGCGCGGCGGATTTGCCTGTCGGTGAGCCCCCTCTTCTTGAGGCGCTTGTTACGCACGCTGGCGATGGCCCGCTCCGCCTCGGGGTTCTCGAGCAATGGCTCGTGGAGCTCACGATCCTCGGGATTGCTTTCATGGTCGGTGTAAAGCTCGCGTCCTCGCATGATCAGGCCTCCCTCACTCCGGCGAGGCATTGAGCGCATGGATCGCGTTCGTGATCGCCGACACCATTGCGTCGTGATGTGCGGGGATGAGATCGTTTATCCGCGGTGCCGAGCGTCCCGAGATCGCGACATAGGTGTTTCTGGGCTCGTCGATGACATGGCCGCCAATCATCGTCGCGATGGCCTCGAAATAGGGCCGCCAGACCGTCTCGGGCAGGACCTGTGCAGCAGGGTTGCACCAGAACTTGCCGGTCTTCTCGATGTAGCCGAAGTTTACCGGCCGATCGAGATCGGCGAGGTCGGCCTTGAGGTTGAGAGTGGCTTTGAGGTCGTGATAGACCCCTAATGGTTCGAGCGCATCGAGCAGCGCATAGATGGCGCGGGGAAGCTCGGGATCAAGCTCGGTCATCTTTCCCATGAAATCGCTCATCGAGAGCGATTGCGCACGGGGCCTGGCTTCAACGGGGGCGGGCTCGATCGTTACTCCGCTCTCGGGCAGACGAATGATGCCCCGCTCGATCATCACCGTTTTTGCCAGGACATCAGGGACGGCAAGGATCGAACCGCCAGCCTCGCGCCAGGTGGCCAGTTCCACCAGCGCGAAGGTAAAGTGCGCACCGGCATGGCTTTGCAGGAGATTGGCCAAGGCTTCGGTCTCCGAGCGGATCCCGTCGCCCAGCACCATGACCAGCATGCGCCCACGCCTGAGATTGCGAGAGACAGTATCGATGAATGCCGCTTCCTCAAGTGCCTCGGGATGATCGGCAAACCAGTCATAAAGCCGCCGCGAGCTGGGACAACCGCGGGTAACGGCTGTCTCGAACTGCTCATAGCTGAATGACGTCAGGGCCGAGACATAATCGAGCGCCTGTGCCACCACTTCCCGCCTGATCTCCGAATTGCGCCACAGCTTGGTCTCGACCAGCACGATGTCGCCTGACGGGGTGAGATAGAGATTATCGATCTGTCCATGGCCGCAGTTTACCTCGCGAGCTACGGGGATAGGCTCGCCAAACCCCGGCTCGATCTCGGCAATGGGCAATATCTGCGGCGTCATGTGGATGAGGCCCTGCAGCCAATCCTCGCTGTGCGTGCCCTTGCCCAAATAGACCCGCTCGAGCGGCAGGCGCTCGCCCTGCGCGCTGACCACTACCGGTATGCCGCGTGCTCTTTGCATGGGCCTGACCGTGCTCGAAGACAGCGGGACAGTCCAGTCAAAAAGAGACTCATAAGTCGTGGGCTGATCGGTCGCATCGCCCGATCCTCCCGCCCACCATGGAAATCAGGCAACGCATCGGTTGGAACCTCAGGCGGCTACGCGCCGAGCGCGAGATCACGCAGGAGGACTTCGCCACCGACAGCGGGTTCGATCGCGGCTACATCTCCGGTCTCGAGCGCGGCGTACGCAACCCGTCGATCCTGGTGCTCGAGCGTGTGGCAACAGCGTTAGGGGTCGATGTGGCCGAACTGCTCGATGCAAAGGCGGCGGAGGAGTTTGCCAAAACCTACAAGCGGTGAAGGGCAGGTATGCGCCCCACTTCCGGCCATAGCGAGCAGTTTTCAAAAGGCCTGAAAGCAGACCGTCCGCTTTGCTAGCTTGGATTGCATTCCGGATGTCCGATTTTGGGTGGTGGTCGCTCAATCTAGAGTGATTTCACTTAGAGCAATAGAATTTGAGGCGCGTATTTGCTCGGGCGCAGGCGGTTTGCATTGCGTCCCAGTGCATGAGAAATTGTCTCAGACGGTTACCCAATGGCTCATTATCGAGCCCATCGACCAACACTTCCCGGCGGGTCATCTTGGCTCCTACTATCCAGATCTCGCGATTAAATGACGGGTTGGTGCACGAGGTGCGGAGCAGGTCATTGAGTTCAGCTGCTGAAAGCCCATCCGGACTTCTAAAGATGCGATTGCGCCCATTCAACGTGGTCGTGTTGGCCTGGACGTCGGTCGTCCATCGTTCTGGAGTCCAGATCGGAGAAATTTGCCCTCGCGAGATGAAGCCCAGACTCGCGAGTGCCTGCCGCCCGACTTCCTGAAGTCCTCCAACGTTGAAGCCCCACCCTCCGGAGCCCTGAGATCCAACCTTCGCATGCACGAGCACGATCCGCTTTGAGACCGGATCCAGCCCGATGAAGTCCGATACCTCTCGGCTGTCATCGTCGCAGAGCCATACCGGGAAGGACTCAATAGCCGTAGTCAGGCTATCTTCTTCAATCCCCGCCGCACTGCGTTGATCATTGCACGTCGCAGCGAAGATGCCGAAAATCGATTTACGCTGCCATTCGTGGAGATCGTCATCGTAGAAATTTTCTCCCTTCTCGCTCTCTACGGCATCGAGACAGGCTGCTGCGTGAATGTATTCCACGACCGGCTTCGAGTTTCCGTCTTGAACCCATTTGATCTTCGGTCGGAAGAAATTGCCCTCCGAGTAAACGACACCTTCACGCTCTATCAATATCCGAAACGCTTGGGTCTTGTTGAGCCGCTGAGTCAGCGTTGGTGCCTGGCGTCGATCCTCGACCTCGGGCGGCGGAGCGAGCTGATCCAGTTCGAGACTCGAAACGCTGTATTTGCGCGTCTTGGGACGATATTCAACCTGACAGGCAACTTCCTTATCGCCAATCAGTATCGTAAACTCCCCGGTATCGGGATCGACATCCGCTGAAAGGTCGAAATAATCTAAATCCGGCTGCAGAACCCAAGCTGCTCCAGCGGCTTCGTCGTCGCCAAACTCGTCCAACGACGGATCAAGCAAGATTGAGACCGGGAGCGCTTCGTCCTTCGTGATACCTTCGACTATATCTGCGTATCGACCGAAAACAGAGCTCCTCTTACTGGCCTCGTCGGTAAAGCCGGATGCGGTTTCTTCCGTCCATTCTATGTATTTGGAGATCGGAACGTAGCGCTCTGACGCATCTCTTAAGCGTGAGCGAGTGAAGCCAACGTATCGTGCGGAACCGCCCACGAAGCCGGCAGCTGTGGCAGGAACAAGCGAAGGATCGAGAAGGTCCGTGAAGGCATCGGCAAAGGAGCGCGTGCGCAGGGCCATCGAACGGATTGAGTTCTGAGACATATCGAGCGACGAGAATGACATCCGCGATAGTCGCGATCGCCCGTCCTCAGTCTCTGGGAACGCCTTCTCCATGATCGATCTTTCGGCACGCGAGAGGTTGAGCCGATCCGTATCCACGACCAGGCCCTCGGTATCATGCATGAAGACGAAACCATCTTGATGGACCGCAATGAATATCCCGAGCTTCCATTCCGAGAAGAAGCGGTCGATCAAGAAAGGCGAGTTCCGCCAAGCATAGTATGAAAAACCGATCGTTCCATCAGGCATGCCTTCGATCGGCGTTACCTTGAACCGGTCTTTGTCCATGATGAAATCCTCGACTACTGAGATCAGCCGACGAATATCGAAGTCTGGTTCATGCACTCTCAGGACGGCAGCGGTCCGAGGCAACTGGATGTCGCTCGAAGCGAGGGGTTTTTCGAATTCGAAACGTCTTCGAAATTCTCCACTGATATATTGATATTCAGCCATGTATTCGAGGAGGCGATCGGGCAGTGTCACCTCATTCGTGACAATATGGGCGGTGTTCCGGGCCGCATATTGCTCGTAGCCTTTATATCGCTCCCAAGTCTCTTCAATGCGCCGGGCGTTAGCGGGCGAAGCCAACACCCATCCGACCTGATTTGCGCCAATCTCGCCCTTCGATTGCCTTGTTACACGGCCGATTTGCTGCACCAGCTGCCGAGCATTTCCCATGAGATCATAGATTGCGACAGCAACGAACGAGGGATCATCGATGCCTTCCATAAGCTTGTTCTGGTGTATCCAGAACTGCGCATCGGGCCGCGATCGCAGCGCTCCGGCTACTGAAGTGAAAAGGTCCTGATTTTCCGCGGTCTTCGTGGCGCGGTCGTGAATGACGACCGCTCTTGTATCGAACGTGTGATTGATCGCAGCCTGCAACAGTCTGAGAGTATTCAGATCATCCCCTCTGACCATGATCTTGGGGTGCTGATCAGCTGAAAGCCAAGAAACGGCTTGCTGGATGCGCTCTTCTAACTCCTCATGGAGCATCTCGACGAAACCATCGATACCTGCCTCTTCTGCCGGAGGTTCACCTCCCGCTTCGGGAACGATGATGTTTGCAGGCCGAATAATCCCCTCATCAACCGCTCGATGATACGGGAAGTTGAAAAGATAACGACCGCGAACTCGAAAGGACTTATAGTCGTTGCGATAGGGTGTGGCACTTAGAAGAATGGTTGGGAGGTTGAATTCCCTCACTCCCTGAGACCAAGAGATCGCTGGCTCGTAATGGCCTTCGTCAACGATCACGAGGTCGAAATCGTCTTTTATCTTCCTGATTAGAGCTGCAGCCCCCAAACAACGGCCATCATCACGGTCACTAGCGATGTTCCGGATATCGCTAAGTGCTTGGTGGGTCCCGACCAGGACGGTGCGATCAGAAGTCGGTTCCTCCAAGTGGTAATTGATCGCATCCATTTTGCTAGGAAGAAGCTGCTGGACATAGACGCTCTCGATATCCGCTCCAACGTCGTCCGCCTCCGCTGTGAAAAGCGCGGTTCCCTCGTGTTCGAAACCAATATGCTTCCAGAAGCGATAGCGAACATCTTTCAGTAGTTGTTCGGTGAGAGCCGTGCGCGGAGTTAGGATCAATACGCGCCGGATTTTTGGCAAACACCGCGCCACGACGGCAATGATGCCCGACTTCCCCGTGCCCGTCGGAAGCTTCAGGAGGGCCGCCTCCTTATGCTCAGGGCGTTCGGGGATTGCCTTGTCCCCGCTAAGATAACCAACAACGGTTGCGATAGCTGCTTGCTGATGCTCCCAGAGGCTGGGCTGTTCGGGTTCGCCTTGCCAGAATGCATAGGACGTCAGATGTCGTATCGTTGCATTATAGGACTTCAGGTCAATTGCACCTCTGGTCAATGAGGTTCGCTCATCGGCGACGAGATCATTAAGTTTCATTTGTCTTCCATCGCCAAGACCACGTTGAATTCTTCTAACGCCGTGCGCCTGAAAAATACAAAGACATCAAAATATTATCCCCTACGAAGATTGATGGTCTTTTTTCTTGGCGAGAGTTTGAGGGTTTGCGCTTCGCCGCCATGTCAGGCCGGCTTCTTGCGCTTCGGAGATTTGCCTGAAGTTTCCTTTTCGCCGAACGATTTCTTCAGCGCCGCCATTAGGTCGATGACGTTGCCGCTTGCGGACTATCGCCTTTCGACGCGAAAGCATCCAAAACCAGAAAGTCCGCAACCGGCCCAGTTCCGGCCAAAGAAAGGCCCCGCACGCCTTGGCGGCGGCGGGGCATCAGGAGAGGGATCGGAATGTCCGAGCCCTTCGGGTCGCGATATCTGCCTAGGTTGTGATTGTGACGAACCGGAGAAGGGGTGTCGTTAAAATCGCCTGACCACGCTTGCGCAGAAGCTGGGGTGCTGGTGCTACTTCTGCACGAGCATCCTGCGTGCTTGCTCGCTCCAGTGGGGCGCAATCACGCCGGTTGCCAGTAGCGCCTTGCCATCGAGCGCAGCAGGCGCCTTGCCTGCGAGGATCGCTTCGACCACTTGCGGCGAGAGGAAGGCAAGGCGGGCCACCCGGGTGATCCAGGAGACACTGACGCCTTCCTGGTTTGCAAGCCGTGTGGCGTCGACCTCGCCACGCGAGAGAATGCCCCACCATTGATGCGCCTGAGCCAGCAGCCTCAGGAGCGTCGGGTCTGCTGCGCGCGATCCGGCCGGGATTCCGCTGTCATCCACCAGCCTGAGTGATTGCCCCGAGCGGGTCAGCCGTACGTTCGCCATGTGTTTGATCGTCGATGGCGCATCGGGGGTGAGGTGCAGATCGAGCATGTCAGCGAGCGCCTGGGCCGAGATGACAAGCTCGAGCCGATCGGGATGGATCGTCACCAGGTCGATGAGGTGCTTGATCGAAGAGCGACGGAGGTGACCAAGTTCGGTGCGTAATGGCTCGAGCTGGTTGGATACCCTGGCAAACTGGGCGGGTGAGATATCGATCTTCAGTTGCCGGGCGAGGGCGAGCGGGTCGGCAAGTGCCTTCGCGAGTTCGCTAGCGACTACTTGTTCGATCTCCTTGGCAGGTATCCGCATGCTGTCGCGCGGCGAGCTTGCGGCATCGTGGTGTGCAGCCTTTGAGACATAGTAGCGATACCGCCTGCGGGTAGTTGTATCTCCTTTGGCGCAGGGCTTGCTGGTATGTACCGGGATCAGCGTCTCGCCCTTGGCATCGAACAGCTTACCTGCAAGGAGGGCGGTGCTGGCCTCGCGCGCTGTGCGCGTGCCGCGGACATTCTCCGTCAGCTGCTGCTGAACTTCATCCCATATCTCGCGCGGTATGATCGCGGGATGATTGCCGGGATAGATCTTGTCCTTGTGCGCAATATCGCCAGCGTAGACCGGGTTGCGCAAGAGATGATAGAGCTTGCCGCGGGTGAAGGCGCAGCCGCCATAGCTCTTGCCATTGGCAGTCTGGCGCCGCGGTGTTGTGATCCCTTCGCGTGCCAGCTCCTCTGCCACCAGCCTGACATTGCCTATCCGGCGATAGCGCGCGAAGATATCGCGGACGAGGACGGCGTGCTCCTCGACAATCCTGAGGCTGCGCCCATCAGGCTCATAGCCCAGCGGCGGGATCCCTCCCATCCACATGCCCTTGGCCTTGGAGGCGGCAATCTTGTCGCGAATACGCTCGGCAGTGACTTCGCGCTCGAATTGCGCGAAGGAGAGCAGCATGTTCAAGGTCAGCCGGCCCATACTGGTCGTGGTGTTGAATGACTGGGTGACCGAGACAAAGCTGACCCCTGCATCGTCGAAGGTCTCGACCAGCTTGGCAAAGTCCAAGAGCGACCGCGTCAACCGGTCGACCTTGTAGACGACGATGATGTCGATCCTGCCCTCTTTCACGTCTGCCAAGAGGCGCTGGAGGGCAGGGCGCTCAAGCGTACCGCCCGAGATACCGCCATCGTCATAGAAATCGGGGAGGAGTTTCCAGCCTTCCGATACCTGGCTTAGAACATAGGCGCCGCAGGCCTCACGCTGGGCATCAAGCGAGTTGAAGTCCTGCTCGAGACCTTCTTCGGATGACTTGCGGGTGTAGATTGCACAGCGGATGATTTTGCTCATGCTGCCTTCTTCTTATGCTGTTTGAGTCCGAAGAAGGCAGGGCCTGACCAGCGTGTGCCGGTGATTGCCCGGGCGACGCTGCTGAGCGAGTTCCATGTCCTGTCGTTCCAGCAGATCGCACCATCATCTCCGATAGTGACCAC
Organism: Sphingomonadales bacterium BRH_c3; assembly: GCA_001515985.1. Lineage (GTDB taxonomy): Bacteria > Pseudomonadota > Alphaproteobacteria > Sphingomonadales > Sphingomonadaceae > Erythrobacter. The sequence goes on from LOET01000098.1 coordinate 15,947, forward strand.
ATGCAGCACGCCATTCCATTCGCGCATCAACCGCATGCCGGGCTCGTGCCTGCGGGTCTCGGTCTTGCCCGCTGCGAGCTGATCGAGTGTCTGCTGCACCTGTCGTGACAGGCCTCCATGTGCCGCGGCCTGCACCTCCCATGCCAGCGCCAGGCGCAGCAGTGCAGCACTCACGCGCGGGACTGGCCGGCCGGTAAGACTGGACCATCGCTCACGCAGCTGCGCCAGAGGCATTGCCTCCAGCGCAGCCAGTTCATGCTCGAGATCGCATTTGCCTCGTTGCGTCATCAATCCGCTTCCGCGATCCGGTAGCAGGTGACGTCATCGCGCTTTGACTTCACGATCGTGTGGCCCTTCTTCCTGAGGCCCGTCAGGACAGCGCGCGCGGAATGCGGCTGCCAGCCTGTCGCACCGGTCAGCTCGGCCAGCGTCGCGCCTTGCTTGCGCCCAAGCATGACAGTGACCTGTTCGATCTTGCTGGCGGGGCGGGGTGCTGACGCCTCCTGTTTGCGTGCGGCAGTGGCGGTTGCTGCAGTTTCTTGCTTTGACTTTGTCTTTGCGGTCATGGCGGTGGTCCTTGTTCCGGAGCAGCGTGATTGCTGCTCCCACCACCCAAGGCCCCGGTTCGCGCTAGGCGATGGGGCAGCGGCCATCATGAGGGCCGCGCTTCAACAGCGACAGCAATGCTTGCTTCGTTCGCCAAGTCCAATGGAATCTGCGTGAAAGGCTCGGCAAAGGAGCAATAGTCGCGTCATTTGGGAACTGTGCACTCTTGCGCTTTTTCGGAGTCGAAATCAGATAGGGTCAGGATCTGAAACCGGGGGCATACCATGACCATTGAGCCACAGGCGCTATCGGCCTCAGCTTGCCGCGATGCCCGAACCTTGCTTGATCTCACCCAGGAAGAGCTCGCGTCGGCTGCCGAGATCAGCGTTTCGACGCTACGTCGCTGTGAGCGCGGCGAACCAGTGAGCGATTATGCAAGAAAACAGATCCTGGCCGCGCTCGAAGGCCGCGGCGCGACATTCATTGGCGCAAGAGCGTTAGAGCAGGTTGGCGGCGTCCGGCTTGAAGAATGATAATGCGATCTATATGAAATTGGTCAGGTAATTCGGGCAGACGAGTTCACCAATGACTGACAACACCCCCTAATCCACTCTGTGTCTCGAACCGCTCATTCCTCTGCTGAATTGGCGAATGAGCCAGCAGTTGCGGTCCGGCCGCCGTCGATAGGGAGTTTGATGCCAGAAATGCATCCAGCCAGATCGGAACAGAGGAAGAGCACTCCGTTCGCGATGTCCGATGGCGTGGGGAACCGCTGCAGCGGAATGGATTTTCGATACCGCTCTTTGGCTGCCTGCGGATCATCGAACTGGGATTGCAGTTTTTGCGACATCGCAGTGTCAACATTTGTAGGCATAATTGCATTGACCCGCACCCCGAAGGGCCCAGCCTCGCCCGATGCTGCCTTGGTCAAGCCGATCACTGCATGCTTCGACGCGATATAGGCACTCATGCCCATGCTAGCAATGAGAGCGGCACCTGAAGACATATTGACGACCGCCCCGGATCTCTGCTTGATCATCACTGGAAGAACGTACTTGAGGCCAAGGAATACACCTTTGGCATTGACAGCCATGACAGCGTCGAAATCGTCTTCAGGATAATCTGTGATTGGGCTGATTACGCCGCCGATACCGGCATTGTTGAAGAAGCAATCGATCCTGCCAAATCGCTCACTCGCGGCATCGACATATCGCTGCACTTCTTCAGGTTTGGATGTGTCGGCGCGGACAAACACGGCTTCTCTGCCACCCTGGCGGATGGCACGAGCAACCGGTTCGCCGTCATTGCAATCCACTACTACGACATTAGCTCCGTAGCGCGCGAAGGCCTCGCACGTAGCGCGCCCGATGCCGCTGGCACCACCCGTAACCACCGCCACCTTGTCTGCAAAGTTCATTGCGCACTCCCGCATGGCTTCGAGAAATAGTTTACCAGGCCCGCTGTAGACGCCAGATTGTGGACTGTCTGCTGCTCGCACCTGAACTTTGGGCGGCGCCAATCAGGCATTCGGGTCATGCAGGTTGTAGAGCCGGTCGTGAAGATCTCACCGGAAAGTGTTCCAGCAAGCGATTCCGCGAAACCGGCCACCCACGGCCGCTCGGGCCGGTCCCGGTCGATGATGTAAACCTGCCAATCGAGGACTTCCATAATTTTCCACCTGTACAAAAAATCAAAAGCGCGTCGGCTGATTGCAGCCGACAATTGCGGACGGCCCCGCCCCGCAGCCTCGCGAATAAGGCAGAAGGTATAAGTCAACTCCAGCCTCATGTGCACCGAGAAGCAGCTGCGATGTCAGCGGCCGCCAATTTTATTACATGGGTACTCGAAGACGCCCCCAAGTCGGAGCAAAAGCGGCGGAAAGCCAACCACTGCGATACCGCCGGCGCTCAGGCTAAGCATGAAAAGCGACATTCTCACTCAGGACCGCCCGCTGCCGAGGGCGCTTGACGCTGGGAACGGACTCATCGGGGTAGCCAAAGGCGATTCCGAACAGCATTTTCAATTCGTCCGAAATCCCCAGAATCTCGCGGATGGTCCCGGCATACTGCCCCAGCGAAGTCATGGGAATTCCTCCTATCCCGCGCGCAGCGAGAAGATCCTCGATGTCCCTCAGGCTCATCGTAAACCGGAAGTAGAGCCTGAAGGCCTGGTGAATGACATCCGGTAGGAAGCGATGACGTTAGAAGGAAATGGACTACATAGTCATCTGTTTAACGACGAATTTCTCGCAGGGGGAGACAAGTTAGAGTTTGCCTGATAGCACTGTCGCTGCCGTTTACGACGAGGGTGCCGCAACAAGCGGGCCCGAATCTGAGTTCAGCGAGCGCCGACGGTCTTTCCGGCGGCAAACGCGGGACAAAGGAGGATCCCACGACCGTCGTTACGCCTATTTGGTCACGCGCGTCACTTCGACCCTGATGCCGTCGAGCAGCGACGATGCGGACAGCTTCTCCCCCGCCTCCGGATCGGCCAGCATGTTGATGTTCGCGCCAGGCGTGGCGTTGGCCCGCCGCCAGCCGCCACGGTGCCCCCAGCCGTGCGGATAGCATACGGCACCGGGCGCAACCGCGTCCGTCACGTCGCACTTTACGCGAAGGGTGCCGCTGTCGCTACGGATCACGACCATGTCCCCGGTCACGATCCCGCGACTGGCGGCGTCCTCGGGATGGATCAGAAGCATCGGCTTTTGCGAACGAACCAGGCGATCGACATTGTGCATCCACGAATTTATCGATCCGAGAGTGCGCATGCCGAACAGGCGCAGGTCTCCGGCCGCGGGCGGCGCAGTGCCGCGCATCCGAATGACCTCATCGTCCAGCAGGGCGTTCCACAGGTGGATGCCGTCGGGATGACGGACCTTACCGAGCGAATTGGTGCAGACCAAATTGTCCGCCAGGATGATCCCTTCGGGCATTGCCTTCAACAGATCAACGGTAAGCGGCACCATCTTCCCATCGATCGGCGCCTGCGCGCCGGTCGCCGCGAAATGATCGTCGACCGTCGCCATCGGATCGCAAAGCGGTGCCGCCGCCGCCGCATAGCCGGATGCGCCCGGGTCCGCGGACAGGAGATCGTGGAGGCGACGCCCCAGATCGTTGAAGACGACATGTTCGGCCCGCGCTTCGCCCGTCGGGCGCACGACGGCATCGGTGTACTGGGCAAATGGCCGCACCATGTGCGGGAAGCTGATCGTCGGCATGTCCTCGCGTTCGAGGAAGGTCGCGCCGGGCAGGATGTAATGCGCATGGCGGTTGGTCTCGTTTACGTAGATGTCGTGCGACACGAACAATTCAAGCGTCTCCAGCGCCGCTGCAAGCTGGTCGCCGCCGGGTGCGGACACGACGACATTGCCCGACTCCATTAACAGCGCCCGGACCTGCCCTTCGCCCGGCGTCGTGATCTCCTTCGGCAACAGCGACAGGTGCAGCGTGTTCGACACGCGGGGCTGCGGGCCGAAGCGGGTCTCGCGAACATCATAACCCGCGGGGCGAACGGCAGACATGTCGAGCGGCGAGTCCCCGAACAC